>CAYYNP010000150.1:0-23661 GCA_964472545.1 uncultured Planctomycetaceae bacterium
TCCGTGTTGATTCCGGCTCGGAGCCAGTCCCCCTTTTCCACTCCCGCGAATCGACGTTGCAGTTCTCCTGGGGGAGCTACGTTGTCGATTCCGATTGGCCCGCGCGTGAAGGTGGATCTGCTATCTCATCGCAACAGGACGCACTAATCCGATATTCCGAAGTCACCAGAGGCTTTGCTTCGATCCGCAATGGCTCCGCCCGGGCAATGACAGATCGGCGGTTCGTCCAGGCTTGCAGACCCCCCGGCAAACTGCCAAAATGCGGTGAGTGTACTGCCTACGTCCACAAACCGGAGAACGATCATGTTGGAAGCCAACAAGGAATTGGTGCGTCGTTACTATCAGGAAGTGATGGGGGATCTGGCGGGAATCGACGAGATCGTTGCCGCCGGTTTTGTGGACCACCACTTTCCGCCGGAGATGCCGGCCGGTCCGGCGGGCGTGAGGAAGTTCTTCACGGAATTCGCCGCTGGGCTGTTCAGCGACATGCGGATCGAGATCGACTTCCTCTTGGCCGAGGGCGACAAGGTCGACTGCCATTTCGTGTTCTTCGCCCGGCACACCGGCGATGCCGGCGATAATCTCGCCCGCGGCAACCCCATTCGCCTGCCCGCGATCGCCACGTTTCGGATCGCCGACGGCATGTTGGCGGAAGCCTGGGAGATCTTCGACAGCGGCAGCCTGGCGCAACAGATGCAGGCGGAACCGCAGTGAGATGCACGATCGTCGTGCGGCGTGAGGGGCTGAACGCAGCCTGAACGTATGAACGAGAAACACGCTCCGTCAATACGAAGGGAGAGTCCGATGAAACGGCCGATCAAGAACCGCCGCGAGTTTCTGGCCACCGTCGGCGCCGTCGGCACGGCGTCGATCTTGGCGGGAACCGGCCGGGCACCAGCCAGCCGCGCCGCAGAAGCTCCGGAGAAGCTCGCCATCGACGGCGGGACTCCCGTGCGCAAGACGCCGCTGAGATCGAGGCCCTATGGGCCGCAATTCTACGACGACGTCGAGAAGCGAGAGCTGATCGACGTCCTCGAGTCGAAGGACCCTTTTCGCTGGTGGGGCGGAGACTCGAAGTCGCTGCAGTTCGAGAAGGCCTACGCGGCCCATATCGGTGCCAAGTACGCCATTGGAGTGACCTCGGGCACCACGGCCCTCTACACCGCCATGGCGGCGTTGGAAATCGGGCCCGGCGACGAGGTCATTCTGCCGGCCTGGACCTGGTACGCCGACTACGACGCGGTCGTCCTTTCGGGAGCCCTGCCGGTGTTTGCCGAGATCGACGGGTCGCTGGCCATCGACCCGAACGACATTGAGGCGCGAATCACGCCACGCACCAAGGCGATCGTCCCCAGCCACCTTCAAGGCGGCGTGGCCGACATGGACCCAATCCTCGAGATCGCACGGCGGCACAACCTCCTTGTGTTGGAAGACTGCGCCCAATGTTGCGGCGGACGCTACAAGGGGAAGTTCGTAGGCTCGATCGGCGATATGGGCATCAACAGCTTTCAGCTCAGCAAGACGATCACTTCTGGCGAGGGCGGCGCCGTCACCACCAACGATCCGAAACTCTTCGAGCGCGCCGTCCGCTTCCACGACGTGGGTGTGCTCCGCGCGCCCTATACGCAGTCGCTCGGCGGCGGCCTGCTGGCGGCCTTTGCCGCGTGCAACTTCCGCATGAACGAATTCACCGGCGCCGTGCTCAACGGGCAGTTGCAGAAGCTCGATACGATCTGCGGGGGCCTGCGCAAGAACGCCCGCAAGGTCCGCCAGGGCATTGCCGATCTGCCGGGACTCAAGCTGCGCAAGATGCCGGACGAAGAGGGGGACTTGGGCGTGACGGTCTTTCTGGACCACGGCACGCGCCTGCGGCGCGACCGCTTCCTGCGGGCGTTGCGGGCCGAGGGAATCGCCGCCTCGGGGCCGGGCGGGTCGGTGATTTTGCCGGCCGACGAGCGGATTGCCAGCAAGTCCACGGTCCATCCCGACTGGCCGTCGTTCAACAGCCCCCAGGGCAAAGCCATCCGCTACGGCCGCGAGGCGTGCCCCCGCACGATCGACATAATCGGACGCACGGGCGGCGTAATCATGGACCCGAACTTCACCGACGACGAGTTGGGCGACATCGTCCGAGCCATCCGCAAGGTCTACTTGGCCATGGGCAACGCGTAGACGTTTCGTGAGACACCCATCGCCCCGCTGACCGCCGGCGGGGAATATCACCTGAGGGGTCGGGAGGTACGTTTGTCATGAGAAACGATCTGACACGACGTGGATTTGTTCGAGCCGTGGCGGCGGGCTCCGCCGCATTGACCTGGGCAGGCGCCAGACGAGCGCCGACAGTGTTCGCTGCCGGCGCCGACAAGCCGGCGTTGCTCGGCGGCACGCCGGTGCACCAGGGCGGCTGGCCCGGATGGCCGGATTGGCGCGAGGCGTGGGAACCCGAGATCGTCGACGTGTTGCGCAGCGGGCGATGGTGCTGTTCCGGCGGTGGCGGGCAGGTGGCCGAGTTCGAGACGGCCTACGCCAAACTGCTCGGAGCCAAACGCTGCGTGGCCACGGCCAGCGGCACCACGGCGTTGATCACCGCCCTGCACGTAATGGGCGTCGACGCCGGCGACGAAGTGATCACCTCTCCCTACACCTTCGTCGCCACCTACAACACGATCCTGATGCACAAGGCCCTGCCGGTCTTTGCCGACACCGATCCCGCCTCGCTGACGATGGATCCGGCGTCGATCGAAAGCCGCATCACGCCGCGCACCCGTGCCATCGTGCCGGTACACATCTACGGCATGCCCTGCGACATGGACCCGATCAACGCGATTGCCAAGAAACACAACCTGGCCGTAATCGAGGACGCGTGTCAGGCGTGGCTGGCGGAGTACAAGGGCCGCAAGTGCGGTACGCTGGGCGACCTGGGCTGCTTCAGCTTCCAGAACTCCAAGCACATTCCCGCCGGCGAAGGCGGGGCGGTTACCGGCAACAGCGAGGAGTTGCTGGACCGCTGCCAGGCCTATCACAATTGCGGCCGGGCGTCCGGCACGTTCAAAGGCAGCGGTTGTTTCACTCGCGGCACCAACTGCCGGATGACCCATTACCAGGCCGCCTTGCTGCTGCTGCAGATCGACAAGCTGGTGGCGGAAACCCAGCGCCGACAAGAAAACGCCGACCGCCTGACCGCCGGCCTGAAAGAGATCCCCGGCATCCGGCCCGTGCGTCTGCCGGAAGAAAGCCGGGCCGTTTGGCATCTCTACGCGTTCCGATACGACGCGAGCGAGTTCAACGGCCTGCCACGCGACAAGTTCATCAGGGCCCTGCGGGCCGAAGGCGTCCCGTGCGGCGGCGGCTATAGCGAGCAGTATTTCGACGGTCTGCTCGATGAGGCAATCGAGTCGCGCGGCTTCAAGCGCCTGTTTCCCGCCGCACGGCTAAACGCCTATCGCGATAGCTTCCAGGAACTCGAGGGCAACCGGCAAGTCTGCCGCACGACCGTAGGGATCTTCAACACGCTGCTGTTGGCCAACGGCAGCGACGTCGATCAGATCGTCGAGGCGGTCCGCAGAATCCAGGCGCATAGCGCCGCGTTGGTCGCGTGATCTCGGATCGGTATGCAGAACGAGGATTGAGCGAGAGAGGAATCTCCCATGACGGCTCCCCGGAAGATCTCGCGGCGACGGTTGCTGCGAAAAGCCTTGGGAACGGGGATCGGCTTGCCGCTGTTTGTCGCCTGCCAGAAGGAGCCGGCGTCGGGGCCGGTCGCCCGAGCCGAGAGTCCGACTCCCATGCCCGAGCCTTCTCCCGAAAACCAAGCGGCCCCCGGGCCTAACGACCAGGTCGGCGTAGGCATCATCGGTTGCGGGCGGCGTAACGGTCAACTGGCCATCGGTAAGGGCGGACAAGGGAAGCTCCCCACCTATGCTCGCATCGTGGCCGTGGCCGATATCAACCAGAAGCGGGCGCACCAATGGGCCGCCAACTACCGCTGCCAGGCCGTTGCCGATTATCGCGCGCTCTTGGATCGCCGGGAAGTCGACGTCGTGATCTACGCCACGCCCGAGCATTGGCACTATCTGCCGTGCATCCACGCCTGCCAAGCCGGCAAAGACATCTACGGCGAACAGCCTCTCTCGCACACGATCCGCGAAGGCCGCGTGATGGCCGACGCCGTTCGCAAGTACGGGCGGATCTTCCAAACGGGCGAACAACAGCGATCCCACCCGATGACCCGCAAGGCGGCCGAGTTGATCCTCAATGGGCGGATCGGCAAAGTCCACACGGTCGTCGGCTACAACTACCCCAGCCCCTACGAGTGCAACTTCCCCGCCCAGCCGATCCCGGAGTGGCTCGATTGGGACCGCTGGTGTGGGCCGAACGACGTCGTGCCGTATCACACGAGCCTGTATCTGCCGCGCCTTCCGTATACCCGTGAGAACTACCCGCCGCAGCCGGCGGAGAAGTACGCCGTGGGGCCGGGCTGGATGTCGTTTCGGCCCTACTCGGGTGGCGAGTTGGCCAACTGGGGCTGTCACGGCTTGAGCATGGTGCAGTGGGCGCTCGGGATGGACCACACGGGGCCAGTCGAGGTGTGGGTCGAGCCGGCTGAAAAGTTGCAGGAGATCGTCTATCACGATCCCGAAACCCGCGACCGCGGCGATTACCTGGCCAGCCGGCCGGTGATCAACTACCGCTACGCCAACGGCGTCGTGCTCACACTCCGCGGCACCGAGAGCCGGCTCGGCGGCGGTGCAACCTTCATCGGCGACAACGGCCGCATCACCATCTTCCGCGACGGCTACGAGTGCGAACCAACAGGCCTTGATGAAGACCCGTTGCCGCCGGGCGCGATCCGCGTCTACCGCAACGACCACCACATGGGCAACCTCTTCCGCTGCATCCGCTCGCGGACCGACCCGATCATGAACGTCGAGAGCGCCCATCGCGTGGCCACCTTGTGCCATCTGGGCAACATCGCCCGCTGGTTGGGGCGGCGGCTGAAGTGGGATCCGCAACGGGAGGTCTTTCCCGGGGACGATGAGGCGAACCGGCATCTGGATATTCCGCGACGTAAGGGCTACGAGTTGCCGGAGCAGGTTTAGGGCCGCGGCGCACGTTCAGCAAGGAGAACATCAATGACATGGCGATCTCTCGCATTGGCCGTCCTGGCGGTCTGCTCCGTCGGGCCGGCCGTTTGCCCGGCCGCGGAAGACGTGGCCTCGCAAGAGGCCGGCGAGCCATCGATCCGTTACCTACCCCTTGATGCCCCGGCGGGCACGTCGCGGGCCGTCGTCGTCGAGGGGCTTCCGCTGGTCTACACGCGGCAACTGCTTCCGCTGGATAGCGACGGGAAGCTCGTTGGCGCCGGATCGGCCAACGAGCAGATCGAGCAGGTTCTGAATAGCCTGGAGTCCGTGTTGGGGACGGTCGGTTCGGACCTCGATAAGCTCGTACGGCTGAACGTCTACGCGCTGTCGCATCAGGCGGCCGACCGTTTGCGCGAGCTGCTTGTCAATCGGCTCGATGAGGCGGTTCGTCCGGCGGTCACCGTAGTGCTGACGCCGCTGCCGCATCGCGACGCGCTGGTGGCCGTCGACGCGATCGCGGTGGCCGCAGCGCCGAGCGCACGATCCGCAGCCGTTTCCCTCTCGCAATGCGAGGCCGTCGCCGGCGACAAAGACTGCGCCCACGCCGCTGTGTTGCCACCGGGCAGCGTTGCGTACTTGTCCGGCCAGGCGGAACGCGGCGGGCTCGCGGCGTCGGCCGTCGGCCAATCGCTGTCCGTGCTGTTCGAGCGACTCGAACCATTGCAGCTCTCGCCGTCGGACGTGGTCCAATTGAAGGTCTTTCTCACGCCGGCCACGTCGGCCGATGCAGCGTTACGCGAAGTCAAGCGGTTCTTTCCCGAGGGGCTCGCTCCGCCGGTGGTCTTTGTGGAATGGATCGCCTCGGTGCCGGTCGAGATCGAGTTGATCGCCCGGTTGCCAGTTGGGGAATCGCCGGCCGAGGCCGTCGAGCACTACAACCCGCCAGACGTGAAGCCTTCACCCGCCTTCAGCCGCGCGGCGCTGGTCCGCACATCACGCCAGATTCACATTGCCGGCCTTTCGGCGCGTGCCGCAGGCGACGGCGAGGCACAAGCCCGCGACGTGTTTGCCCAACTGCAAGCAATCCTGGCCCAAACCGGTAGCGATATGCGTCATCTGGCCAAGGCCACGTACTACGTATCCGACGACGACGCCAGCCGAGGGCTCGACCGGCTACGCCGCGAGCTGTTCGACCCGCAGCACCCGCCCGCGGCGTCGAAAGTCACCGTGCACGCGGTGGGGAGTCCCGGCCGTAGCCTGACGATCGACATGATCGCCGTTGGCAGCCGCCGGTAGCCGCAGGCATTCTCCGACCATTTGTGGTGGCATCGGGCATTGCGATCTGCTCCGGCGGAACTTACAATGCGGCTGCTATCACCCCACTCTTTTCACAGGAGATCGTCGCCATGAGACCAAGGCAAGCGCCTGTCCTCGCATTTGTGTGCATGTTGCTCTGCGGTTCGATGTCATCCGGCGCCGACTGGCCGCAATACCGGCACGACGCGGGGCGCACGGCCGCCACGTCGGAATCGCTGCCCGACGGCCTCCACTTGCAGTGGGTGCGTGAACTGCCCGCTCCTCGCCCAGCCTTCCCGGGCGAGATCCGGCTCCGCTACGACGCCACCTACGAACCGGTGGTGGCCGGCGACGCGATCTTCGTGCCGTCGATGGTTACCGACACCGTCACCGCACTGAACACGAGCGACGGCCGCGAGCGATGGCGGTTCTTCACCGAAGGACCGGTTCGCTTTGCTCCGGCGGTAGCGGACGGCCGAGTCTATTTCGTATCCGACGACGGATACCTCTACTGTACCGACGCAGCCGACGGCAACCTGCTGTGGAAGTTCCGTGGGGCGCCGGACGCCAAGACAAGCCGCAAGGTGTTTGGCAACGGCCGGCTCATCTCGCTGTTTCCCGCACGCGGCGGCCCGTTGCTCCACGACGGCGTGGTCTACTTCGCGGCCGGTATCTGGTCGGGGGAAGGCGTCTTCGTACATGCCTTGAACGCGAAGACCGGACAGGCGATCTGGTCCAACACCGATAGCGATCGGATCACCGCGGCCAACATGGACCACGGCATCTCCTACTTTGCCGGCATCTCGCCGCAGGGTTACCTGGCGATCGTCGATGGCCGGCTCGTGGTGCCCTGCGGCGCTCAATTACCGGCGGTCTTCGATTTGAAGACGGGCAAGATCGGCACCTACACCATGGGCTGGGGCGGCCGTGTCGGATTGGCCAAGGGCTGCTGGTTTGCCGCCGGTGTGCGGAACTACCTGATGCACGGCGGCGATCTCTACGACGTCCGCCGCCCGGCCGACGAAAAGCTGCCCAATGCCCGCGGCCGCGACTATAAAAACATGCTCTATCTGGGCGGGCTGACGCGGCTGCAAATCGATCGGACCAACCAGAAGGGGCTGGGCAACTTCCGGCGCCCCGTGCTCACGCCCGACGCCATGTACTACTGCGACGGCGGCGTCGTGGCTTGCGATCTCACCGCAGGCGACATCGTGGAAAGGGCCGGCTCCGACAACCCCGACTATCGACGCAACGACCAGTACCCCGACAAGCTGCGCGGCGACTTTCCCGAACTCTGGCGGCTTGAGTCCGACGCGACGGTCCACATCAAGGCGGGCAATCGACTCTATTGTGGCGGGCCGAATCGTGTAGAAGCCGTCGACTTACCCGGGACGGGCGAAACACCTCGGATCGGATGGCAGGCGAAGATCCAGGGAACGCCGCAGAGTATGTTGGCGGCCGATGAGAAGCTGTTTGTGGCCACTCGGGACGGCCGCGTCTTTGCCTTCTCAGCAGAGAAACCGGAGGTGCCTACGGTCCACCTACTGCCGACCGGCAAGGCACGGCGGCCCGATCGTTGGACGGCCGCGGCGGGCGAAATCATCGAGCGCAGCGACACGCGCGCCGGCTACGTGCTCGTGCTCGGCGTGGGCACGGGACGTCTGGTGGAAGAACTGGCCCGCCAAGCCGACGCCGCCGTGATCGCGGTCGACGCGGACGCCGAGAAGGTGGCCGGGCTGCGAGAGAAGTTCCATCGGGCGGGGATCTACGGTACGCGAATCTCGCTTCTGGTAGGCGATCCCAAGACATATCCGTTGCCGCCTTACTGCGCCAGCCTGCTGGCCTCGGAAGACCCCGGTGCGCTGGGTGACAATCCGGGGCGCGCGCTGGCCGACGCCGCGATGCACTGCCTGCGGCCTTACGGCGGGATCGCTTGTTTGGAGCTTCCCGAAGACGCACGGGCCGAGTTCAACAAGGCGATTTCCGCGAGCACATTGGCAGAACTCGGCGTCCGACAAGCCGAGGGTTTCGTCCTGGCAACGCGTGCCGGCGCCCTGCCGGATACGGCCGACTGGTCGCACGGCGGGGCCAACGCGGCCAACACCGGCGGATCGCACGACCGCTTCCTCAAGCCGCCGTTGGCCCGACTCTGGTTCGACGGCTCGTTTCGCTGGATCCGCACGCACGGCTCAACGGCCGTCCGCGTGGCCGGCGGACGCACGTTTGTCCACGCCGGCCGGCTGTATGCGGTCGACGTCTACACGGGCCGACCCCTTTGGCAAGCCGACGCCCCCTACTCGCGACCGTCCGACGACCGCATGGTTGCCACCGAAGACGCCCTCTACATGGCCGACGGCCGATCGTGTGCGGTCCTCGATCCGGCCACCGGCAAGAAGGTCCGCGACCTGGAGCTGCCCGGCGACGTCGCCGCGGCCTGGTCGATCATCCGCCTTTCGGGCGATCTTCTGATCGGCGCATGCGGCGACTCGCTGGTCTGTATGGATCGCCGTAGTGGGGACGTGAAATGGAAGCGCCAGGGCAAGAATGCGATCGGGTGCCTCGCCGTCGGCGGGGGAAAGGTGTTTTCTGCGGCGAAGGCCGCGCCCGCGCGGCGGGGTGAGAAACCGGCCGACGTCGCCATCGAGGCCTTCGACGCAGGGACGGGCAAACCGCTCTGGCAGGCGACCGGCGGCCCGCAGATCCGATACTACCTGCCCGGTGATTCGCAGCAACCCGATCTACTCTGCTCGTCTAACGGCGTCTTCCGCGCCGACGACGGCACCCGGGCCGGAAACGCGGCCGTGGCACTGATCGCCGGTGAGCGATTGGTCTGCGGCGGCCCGGAGCAGGTGGCGGTTTTCGACCCACAGACCGGCAAGCAGATCGGCGAACCGCTGAACTGGACACGGCGAGGATGTACGGCCCTGAGGGCCAGCGCCAATATGTTGACCACGCGCTACATGGGCAACGCCGCGTACGTCGATCTGGCCGATGGCCGGATCCACTCCATCTGGAACGTCCGCGCCGCGTGTAGCAACAATCTGTTCGTGGCCAACGGCGTGCTGAACCTCCCCAATCTAACCGGCGGTTGCACGTGCAACTACCTGCCGGTCTCGCAGGCTCTCGCCCCGGCGTCGGTGATCGAACGTTGAGCGAGAGCGGGCAGGCAATAGGCAAGCTACTCCTCCAACACCAACACCCTTGCTTCGTGCGGTGTTGGATAGGCCGTGATCCACGCTTGCGGTGTGATCTTGCCGAGTTCGACTTTGCGGCGTGTGTCTTCCGACTCGAACTGTAACACGACCGCGTCGATCGGCTTGCCGATCATTTCGTCGCTCACCGGAAAGAAGTAACTCAAACCGGCAGAAGCACGACGGTTGCCGTACTCCCAGGGGTTGGCGGGATACGAGACCGCACGTCGCGGGGCACCGAGCGGCCGACCGCCGATGCGAAGCGCGGCGTAGGCTCCGTCGCGGCCGTGCTCGCCGATGCAGGCGACGACCAGGTACGAGCCCTTGGCCGCCTCGTCGAGCGTGAAGCGGCCCTGCCATACCAGCTTGGCCGGTGCCCGCTCGTACGCGGCAAACACGTTCGACGCGCGCCATGCCCGCGAGTCGACGGGCCGCCCCTCGCAGTAACCGATAATCTCGGCCACATTGGCCGCCGCGCCCGGGATGCGGACGTAGCGAATGGGCGGCGTTGTTGGCGGCAGTTCGAGCGTCAGCCGGCTGGTTTCGATATCGATCCACTCCTTGCCGACCGTGTAGCTTCGCCGCAGGACGGTGGCCGTGGCGGGCGTTTCCTTTTGTCGGCGGACGGGAACGTCGATCCAGGTCTTCAAATCGGCCGATACCTGCGCCGTTTGCGGCTGGAAGGCGTCGTCGGCGCGTCGTAGTACGATCCGGTCGATTACGGTCGGCTTGCCCAAGTCGACACGCACCGCACCGCCGAAGATCGCTCCCGTACGAAGTCGAAAGAACGTCTCCAGGTCGCCGTCGAAGAGGTAGCGGTCTGAAACGCCCCGTTCGACGAGGAGTTTCTGATTGAAGAACGCATCGCGAGCCTTCTTCACTTGCGGAATACTCGTGGGGCCGCTGCGGAGCTTCGTGCGAAGCTCCAGTGCATTGTTGTCGGCCGCGTAGCACGTCGCTTCGTAGAGTGACATGGCATCGGCCGGCACGTCGCACGGCGTAAGATCGCTCAGCTTGCGATGCCATGGTTGCGTGAGCTTCGTGCCCGGGAACGAGACTTCGACCGCTTTGCCTTCGAGCAACTCGGCCGCGTCGCGCCCGTCGAGGCGCGCCTTGGTGAAGGTGCGTGGCTGTTGCGGCAGCGTGATCCTCGCCGTTGTGCCGGGCATGCCGAGCAGCTTGATCACGGCCGGTTTGCCCGGCACGTCGCGAACCACTTCGTAATCGCAGCCGGCAACGCCCAGTTCTTTCGACGGCTCGCTCGAGGCGATCATCACGAGGCCGCGAAACGCCGGCACGGTCACCTTCACCGATTGGCCCGGCGTGAACGTGCCCAGGATCTCTTCCGAGGGGTGCAGCCGCCGCGCTTCGATCGAACTGGTGCACTTCAGCCCGATCGACTCGTCGAGCGTCACGGTATACGTTACCGGTTCCCACGTAGGATTGCGGAGCACGACGATTCGGGTCGTGTCGCTGCCGCGGGAGATCGCAGAAGGGCCGTAGGTTTCTTCCGGCAGAAGAACACCGTCGATGATGATATCGCGATAGGCACGGCAGAGGTTGTAGATCCGCGCCAGTTTCGGGTATTCGTCGTCGCGCAGGAACCAGGGGCTGCCGTAAAGCTCCGGCCCGAGGACCAGGTTCCTCGAAAAGGCCTGGATGAACAGGTCGTCTTCCCAGTAGTCGAGTTCCGACGAAAGGCACACGCCGTGGTCTTCGAGCAGACGCTGGGGCTGTCCGTTCTCGCCAAGCGGCGGAATACCGAGCGTGACGGTGCATGCCCGATTGTGCGTTGCGGCCGAGCGGTTGGCTCGCCAGACGTCGATATACGCCTCGCCCCCCCAGAGTCTCGTGGTCACGTACGGAACGCCGTCGCCGAGATTCAGGCGATGATTCAGCACGATCAGATCGGGACAGTACTTACGACACTCGATGAGCATGTCGACGAATGCCTGCTGCTTCTCGTCGCGAAGCTGGCCGCAGACCGCATCGACCTTGAACAGGTGAAAATCGTAATCGCGGCAGAGCTTGACGAGCATCTCGGTGCGTGCCTTCTCCTGCTGCGGCGTATCGCCGAACCCGTCGGGCCCCAGCCAAACACCGAGGCGGCAGCCGAACGACTTGGCCTTTTCGTAGATCGGGTCCAGCCCGTTGGGGAAGTTCTCCTGGAAGCGGTCGGAGGTAATGCTCCCGTAGTAGCGCGGCGCGTCGATCACACCGGCGTCGAAGGCGTAGATGTCGAGTTCCATGCCGTACTGGTCGTGCATCCACTTGAAGAAATCGAGATTCGCCAGGGTTTGCGCCTCGGTCGATCCTTCGTTGGTGTTGTTGATCCACGAGAAGTAATGGCTGCGCGAAGGCGTCGTTTCGTCGGCACCGGCCAGCGGCTGTTCGCGGGCCTCTCCCGCTAACGTTGGGTTCAAGACCAACAGCGCCAGAAGGCACGCGACCGGCAGGACAAGCGTCTTCGATAAACTCATGCTGATAACCTCTTCGAGTAGACGGGCCCCGTTTGTCAGACCGGATGACTCGCCAGCCATTGTAGTGGCAAGGCGACCGGCTTTCACGCTCCCCAAGGAGTGGAAGTCGCGTGGATCTGTGATCCGCCGGAAAGCCGCCGCAAGCGAGACACCCCGACGAGACACCCCGACGAGACACCCCGACGAGACACCCCGACGAGACACCCCGACGAGGGGGGCTTCGGAGGCCGGGCGGACTCGCGCCCCACCATAACGCTCAGAGCCGATCCGGCTTGAGGAACCTGGCACACGGTTCTCGCAACCGAGGTGAATTGACTTGTAGCAGAAGGCGCCTACGATTCCTGTGAGCCTGTGATCCAAGATCGGCCGCGTCGATCGGCCGCGTCGATTGGCCACGTCGATTGACCGCGTCGACGCGTGGGGAAGGAGCAATTGCACGTGAGTGGACTTTCCAAAGCACAAATCGCCTTCTTTCATAGAGAGGGCTATCTCGTCCTTTACGATCTCTTCGACGTGGAGGATCTGCAACCGGCTATCGACGACATCAACCGCGCGATCGACGAGAAGTCCGCCGAGTTGGTCGAGGCCGGAGTCCTTTCACAACCCTACTCGGATCGCGACTTCGAGCACCGTCTGGCCGAGATCAGCCGCGAAACCGACCAAGTCGTTTTGGGCCTCTGGAACGGCGTAATGCACGGACCGGGCTTCTTCGCGTTGATCACGAACCCCAAGTTGCTCGACGTCGCCGAGTCGCTCTGCGGCGAGGAGTTGATCGCATCGAGCGTCTACCGGCTGCGGCCGAAGATACCGAACTACGATTACGGTGCCGTGCCGTGGCATCAGGACTCGGCCTACTTCGAGCCGTACTGCGACGATTCACTGGTGTTGACGGTGTGGATTCCCATCGTCGACACAAACCGGGGCAACGGTTGTCTATGGGTGATTCCACGATCGCACACCGGCGACGTCGTCCGCCACCGTCCGGCCGAAGGCAAGGCCTACTTGGAGATTGCCGAAGGGGAATTGCCCAAGGGGAATCGCGTCTGTTGCCCCGTGCCGAAGGGCGGGGCCCTGTTGCTGGGCAACCGCACGCCTCACGCCAGCTTCGAGAATCGGTCGGACATCGTTCGTTGGTCGATGGATCTGCGTTACCAGAGCGCGGCGCTGCCGACCAACGCCTCGATCACGCGTCTTGCCGGAGAGTCGGTACCGCAAGGCGCGCGAACGAGCGATCCGGACTTCGTACCCGTAGCGTGCTATCCGCCGGAGGCCGATTTTCTGGTCCGCAGTAAGAAGCGTCCTGAGGAAGTGTTGCGCACGGCGGAAGCCTTCGCTCGGCTTCGTGAGGACCACGTTGCGGCACCAACGACGGATCGTTGGGGGGCGTGGTGGAACGGGGAAGCAAACAATCCGGGGCACCGGACCGCGGATTGAGCGCGTCCTCATGCCCGGACCAGATCCGGGCGGCCAAGCTCCTCGAAGCGATTCGGTCTATCGCGGACGGGCTCTGCTGCGACGAAGAGTCCGCCTCGAAGATCACGTAGTTGACGATCCCGCAGGGTCAAGCGTCTAGATCGACCGCAGACCTTGCTCGATCGCATCGGCACATGGATCGCGCATGGGCTCGGCGTCTTCTCCGGCTTTGGCGGGCTTGAAGGTCTCTCTACCGGCGATGACTTTGGAGAGACTCTCCAGCCACGTACGCTTCTCATCGGGTTCCTGCAGAGAGTCTCCGGCCGCCTTTATCTTGGCAGCTAACGCGCGGCAGTCGTCGATAGTGCGTTCGCCCGCCACTGACTCTTCCAGCTCCCCGGCCACGCGTTCGAGAAGAGACCTGACCGAATCGGATTCCGGCGGCATTTGCTGACCGGACAGCCCGGCGAGCAACGGCAGCGCGGGATGGGTGGCAATGCGGCACCTGTGGTCGAAGTACTTCTCGTGTCCCTGGCCCCGTTTCCACAACTCCAGGGCCCATTGCCGACGCTGCCCTCCGTCCTCGATACGGTCCGCCGTGGCCTTGATCGTATCGGCCATCGTTTTGCAGGCTGCGTCGATCCCGGGTGAGGCCTTTGCTTGTACGGCGCTCAAGTGGTTGGCGAAATCATGCCCCGTGCGAGACAACAGCGCTGGCAAGCCGTCGAGCGCGATGCGATAGCTCACCAGCGCCGACGGCATGCCACACTTCTCTTCTTCTAAGAACGCCAAGATCTCACCGGCGGACTCCTTGTCCTCCGGGACGGGCAGCCTGGCGATCATGGCGAACATCTTGTTTTTCACGGTCGTGTTGTAGAGCCCCTCGGTTGGGCAGCCCGGCTTGTCCTCGGCAGACTTCAGCGCCGCTACAAAACCTTTCCAAAACCGCATCTGCTCCAGCGGCGTGGCTGCCGTGTCCTGGGCCGCGTCAACTAGGAGGAAGCTGTAGGGGTTCAAGGCGAGGCCGCCCTCCAGAAGTTTCAGGCCGTGCGTCCGACGCTGGGCCTCCGGCAGCAGACGGAAGGCGGCATGGGTCATTGCGCCGTCGAGGTAGGATTGCAGGCCGTAGTTCACTCCCCACGCCAGGCTCTGGTGGTAGACCATCGGTTTGCGGTTATGAAACGAAATCTCATAGCCGTTTCTTCTGCCGGTCCGCCTGAACGCATCTGCGAAGGGCCAAGGCGTGAAAGGCCCCGTCTTCTCGTCGCCCCCGGTAGCGTACTGGCCGCCTTGGCAACGATAGGTCTTGCTCTGGGGATCGTACCGGAAGGCAACCATCGCGCAGTGGCCCGGCTGGGTGGCTTGCGAGGCGGGAATGCCGAGCGTGTTGTGGGAGCGTGACGAGATCGCGCCCATCGTGCCGCACACGCCTCCGTCCTTCAGCATCATCTGGATCGTGGCGTAGGTGAACGGGTGCGGCTTCAGACGCCGCGCCGACTGCATGGCATGCTGTTGGGCTATGCCGCCGATGTACTCGCCGTACATTTTGAACTCCCCCCGGTCGCAGAACGCCACCCAGCGCTCCTCACGTTCGCGCAGGGGCTGGTTGTTCGCCGCGAGCATCGTCAACAGCGGCCACGGCGCGGTCAACGGAAAACGCGGCCACTTGCGCTCTGCCTTCAGTTCCGGCGGGAACTCGTATTCGTAGTTGCGGATCAGATACAAACACCGTTCGGCCGGCGAAGGGAACGGATCGCGCTTGGCCGGCAACAATCCCTTGGCCTCATAGGCCTTGCGGAACATGAGGTACGCGTCGTTGATCTTCCTGTACTGCTCGCCGCGGACCATGTCTCGGCTGTTCCAGTGGACGATCCGCTCGCCACAGTCGATCTCGACATCGTGTCCCTTGGATTTCATATAGGCATTGAACTGTTCCTGGAGCCGCCTGCTGGCCAGTACATCGGCGGCGTAGAGTGTGCGTGGACGCTTCTCGGTGATCGGGACCTTCTTTGGCGATTGCTTCTTGGCGGCTGGAATCGCAACGCCGCGGTCGTCGTACTTCAGTTCCGGCGGCACGTCCTTGTGTTCCACCACGACCTCTTCCTCGATCGTGTTCTCGTTGAGGAAGTTGATGATGTGGTCGTTCAGGTCGAGTTCACGGTCGGGGTCCTTGGTGTCGACCGGTTTGCGCGGATCGCCGGGGATGACGAGTTTCATCGGTTCGCGCGGCGTGACGTCGGCTTCCATGCCCTCTTTGGCGCTCACGATGGCCGCCGCCAATGCCAATTGACGGTACTTTTCAAACTTGGCCTTGCCGACGTCCAAACGCAACGAGTAGAGCCACAACAACACGTCCTTCGGAGTGTGGTGAGCACCGTAGACGCCGGCTGCCACTGCCGGGTCCGAATCGATCCACGCCAGGAAGTCTTTCGGTACGGATTTCCCCTCCGTTTTCAGACCTGCAAGCGTCTGCTGCTTGGCACAGGCAAGATACGCCTTGCGCAGTTTCGGGGTGAATGCGTAATCCTCGGCCGCACACACACGCAGCAATCTTCCCTTGGCAGCGTCAACCTGCTGTGAATCCGCCGGCGAGTCGGCGGCGCCGACGGACGTCAGCAGGCCACATATCGCCACGCAGATCGATACGGCTTGGGTGTACATGGCGTTGCGACGGTCATTCATCGACATGGGACAACTCCGTTGTTCGTTGTTGTGGCTCGATCTTAATCTTAGCGGCAAACTTTGACGCGGTCGATGTCCCCGGAGGGATTTTCAGGCTGGTCGCCGAACTCACGTTTGCAGGCGACAGAACGTACGACGACGGAAGTTCCCGATGCCCGGCCAAGCTGCTCTCGGATGACCGGCCGACGTGCACAAGCCGACCGGCCGACGTGCACAAGCCGACCGGCCGACGAGCCAACCGTTCCGCACATACGGGAAACAGTTGCAGCGCTGGAAAGGTCTGCTACATTCAGGCTTGTGCCGTTGCGGCAGGTTGTCTGGCGTGTGCCAGAGCCTAGACGGCCACGCTGCCCCAATTCAGCAGAAAGACGGCGCGATGAAACGGTCGCTTAGAGTAATCGTAATCCTGAACGCGGCAGCGTACGGTACGGCCGGCGCGATGGCGGCCGATCTTCCTGCCCATACGCAACTTGTAGACGAGGTCAAAGAACCCCCGCCAACCGCCAAAGACGGTGGAGCCTCGTCAGACGTTGAGGGGTTGGTGCCGGTGGGTTTGCACAAGCAGTTGTTTGTCGACGACTACATCGTGGCGCAGAAGGACCATGTGACTCGCGAGGTAGGGCGGGCCCGGAAGCTCGGCGTTGTGCTCAAGCCGACCTTGCCGACCGATTTTCAGTCGGGCGAGGTCCACGACGGCCCGGACGGCGGCCCGGGCTACGAATTCGGTGAATCGGCCTTCTGCTGGTTCATTTCGCCACACTGGGATCCCAGCAGGAAGATGTTCCGATTGTGGTACATGGCCAGCAAACGCCCGGGTTCGCATCTGGCCTATGCCGAATCGAAGGACGGGATCCACTGGCACAAGCCGCTGATCTCCAAGGACGGAAAGAGCAACCTTGTGACTTGGAACTCACCGGTGCCCATCCTGCGACGCAACGAGTCGATCGACCTGCTCGACATGGGGCTCGACGGAGTCACCGTCTACATCGATCCGCGCTTGCCGTTCGGTTCGCCCGAGAAATACAAAGTCGCGTTTTTTCCCAACTACGGCGGCAGCGACTGCCGCACGCGTCTGGGCTATTCGGCCGACGGGATCCACTGGGATTTCTACAACAAGGGCATGCCGGTGACCGGCCGGGCGGCCGACTTCAGCAATCAGATCCTCTGGGACCCGATCCGCAAACGCTATCTGCTGCTCTGTCGTCAAGACTTCGCAGCCGGTGGCGGCGTCGGCGAACTGCGCGGCGTTCGAATCATGGAACACGAGAAGGACAACGATCTGAAGAACCACCCCACGGCCTGGAAGACACTGACCACGTTTGCGCTGAACGATCCGGACAAGAGCGTGGTCCCGGGCACGCAGGTGCCGGTCTACCAGATTCACACCTTTCCGCTGTGGTATTACGAGCGCGTGTTCTTCGCCATGGTCGACGTGTTGGCGGCAACCAACCGGCCCGTGGACGCCGGCCGACAGAATTACCACAAGCGTCATGAAAAGGGCGTGTGGGAGTTCTATATGGCGCCGTCGCGCGATGCGGTCCACTTCGATTTTGCCGCGGCGGCCTATCCTCGCAAGGCCTTGATCCCCCGCGGCCCGGACGGGAGCTTCGACAAGGATTGCGTGCGCCCGCCGATGAACATCGTCACGCACGACGACGAGCACTGGCTCTACTATCTGGCGACCAACGAACGCTGGGGGGCTCGAAAGTGGGACGCCCGAGTCGGCCTGGCCAAACTGCGGCTCGACGGGTTCTTCTATCTCGAAGCCAAGGGCGTGCCGGGCACGGTCGTGACCAGGCCGTTTCGGCTCGAAGGCCGCACACTGCAAGTGAACGTCGCCGCGGCGGGCGGGGCGCTGAAGGTCGAACTGCTCGATGCCGCCGGGAAACCGATTCCCGGGTTTTCGGGCGACGCCGCCAACACCCAACCCGGGTGTGACGAGTTGCGTCTGGAGCCGCAATGGAAGAACCACGCGGACCTTGCCTCGTTGAAAGGTCGAACGATACGACTGAAGTTCACCATGGACAACGCCAGGCTGTATGCGTTTCAAGTCAGGTAGGCCGGCCGTCCCGTCAAGGAGCATCGGAATCATGTTGCGTCGAAACCGAACCGTCATTGGACACTCCACGATCACGTCGATCGTCATCGTGACCGTCACCACGTTCCTGGCCGGCAGCGCCGTGGCGGGCGAAACCCTGTACAACGGCATCGAACTGCCCGATCGGTGGCCGCCGCGGCGGGATCAGCTCAAACGCGAGCCGATGCCGGTGCCGTATCTGAAGAACCCGCCGAGGGTGATTCCGATCGACGTGGGGCGGCAGCTTCTGGTCGATGAGTTTCTGATCGAGCAAAGCAACCTGAAGCGAACGTTCCACCGGCCGACGTTGCACGACGTCAATCCGGTTCTCAAGGCCGACCAACCGTGGGAAACCTCCGGAGAGTCGTACTTCGTGGCCCCGTTTCAGGGCCGCGTGTTGTACGATCCGCACGATCGGCTCTTCAAGATGTGGTATCTTCACAGCACCAAGGGAGACTACTACTGCGATTCCTATGGCTATGCAACCTCGAAAGACGGCATCCGTTGGCAGAAGCCGGTCTTCGCCGAGTCTGGGCGGCCGGATGCGGCGACCGTCTCGCCGAAGAAAGGCACCAATCTGGCGATCCAAGGGCGCCGGACGTGCTGCAACGCCGTGGTGCTGGACCACAACGCCAAGTCGCCCGACGAGCGTTTCATGATGTTCAGCTCGGATTGGATCGACGGTTCGTGGCACTGCGTCTATCGCACCAGCGGCGACGGCATCCACTGGAGCGCCCCGTTAGTAGAGCGGCCCGTCTGGGGAGACTACGTGCAAGCGTTCTACAATCCGTTTCGCCGCGTGTGGGTCTATCCGGCGCGCATCCACGGCGGCGACGTCGGACGGTGTCGGGCCTACATGGAAAACGCCGATCTGCGCACGCTGGCCGAGAGCGTTCCCCGCAACCACGGGATGAGCGTGGAAAGCAGTTCCGTCTATTGGGTCGGTGCCGACGACCTCGACCCGCGTCATCCGGACCCGAGATTCGCGAGCATCAAGCCGCAACTCTACAGTCTTTCCGTCGCGCCGTACGAAAGCCTGATGTTGGGCCTTTTCGCGATCTGGACGGGCCCCGACAACGCCACCGTGGCCAGAGAGGGCCTTCAAAAACACAACCGCATTCTGACCGGATTCAGCCGCGATGGCTTCCATTGGGATCGCCCCGATCGAGAACCGCTAATCGGCCCGACGTGGAAGAAGGGCACGTGGAACTATGGCAACGTGCAGCCGGTGGGCGGATGCTGTCTGGTCGTCGGCGAGAAGCTCTACGTCTACTTCTCCGCACGCATCGAAGACACCACCGGCATGCACGGCAACGCCACCACGGGATTGGCGACGTTGCGCCGCGATGGTTTCGCTTCCTTGGACGCGGGCGACCGGGTCGGGTCAATGACTACGCGGCCGATCACGTTCAAGGGTAGGCACCTGTTTGTGAACGTGGATTGCCCCCAGGGGGAACTGAAGGCCGAGGCGCTCGATCGCGACGGCAACGTGATCGAGCCGTTTACGGCGGCGAACTGCGAGGCCCTTGTGTGCGACGAAACCGCGGTGGCCGCGACCTGGGACGGAGCCGATGATCTGTCGGCGCTCTCCGGCCGGCCGGTGCGTTTCCGCTTCCACCTCACCAACGGGTCGCTTTACGCCTTCTGGGTCAGCCCCGACAAGTTCGGCGCCAGCCACGGATACGTCGCGGCCGGCGGGCCGGGCTTTACAGGTCCCACCGACACGGTCGGTCTGGCCGCCACGAAAGCGGCCGGCGCCGACGCAGCCAAAGCCGTTAGGCAGAACGACACATCAGCAGACACGCACTGATGTCGTCATTTCACATTTTCAGCGAGGAGATCGCCATGAAATCACACGTCAACCGGACCGCCAGGCGAACGGCCGCAGTCATCGCCGTTGCAGCCATGCTTGCGACGATGTTTACAGGCAGCGCCGTCGGGCAGCCCGGGCAAGCGCCGCCCGAGACAAAACAGGCCCCAAGCTACATCGACGATTTGGGCCACCCGAATCCGCGCGTTCGCGAGAAGGCCGCCGACATGCTGGCGATGATCGGCTTGGAGATCAAGGATGAGACGACCCTGCTGTCCGCGGTGGCGCGGCTGGTCGCCCTGATGGACGACGCCGACGTGGAGGTCCGCGACGAATCGGCCGAGGCGTTGGGGGTCATCGGGTCGCGCGTCAAGGACGAGGTGGCCGTGCAATGGGCGATCTCTGCGTTGACCAGAACGCTCTCGGACAACAGCGGCGAAGTCCGCGAGGAAGCGGCCGAAGCGCTCGCGAGGATTGCATCGAGCATCAAGAACAAGGCGTTGCTGGAACCGGCCGTCGAGCCGCTCCGCAAGACGCTTGCCGGCAACGCTGCGGAAACGCGCGAGTTTGCTCGCAGTGCCCTGGAATCTCTCGGCAAGGCTGCGACGGCGGCCACCAAGACAATGACATTGTCTGCCAAAGACGCGCAGCGTGAGAGGTACCTCCTGCTCGATTCGCGAATCATCGAGTCGAAGGAGAACGTAGAGTTGACGGTCGGCGTCGTGCAGAAGGACGAGAACAACCCGCTGTTTCGAGAAGACAAGCCCTGGGAACCCCGTTTCGACAATCCCTACAGCAGTATCGTCTTCGACGAGGAAGAGAAGATCTACAAGTGCTGGTACAGCATCTTCACTCGATCCGGCGGGCGAGGCGATTTCCCCGGCGAGGGGTTGCCGTCGGAAAAACGCGCCCGGGTCGACTGGCGCGAGGGAGTCCGCGGCTTCGGACTCTGCTACGCCACGTCCAAGGACGGCATCCACTGGGAAAAGCCTGAGCTTGGCCTGATCGACTTCGGAGGCAGCAAGCAGAACAATATCGTGATCGAATACTCGCACGGCGTGGCGGTCATCAAGGACCGGCACGAAACCGACCCGCAAAAGCTCTATAAGGCGATCCACCCGGAGCGAAACAACAGCGCCGTCTGGTTCTCGGCCGACGGCATTCATTGGAGCGAGAAGCTCAACGCCGGGTCGATCGACCACGGCGACACCAACCAGAGCGTGTGGTGGGATCCCGACGTCGGCAAGTACGTTCTGATCACGCGTCGCTGGGGCGGGGCCAACACCACCGGCCGCTACGGACGCAACGGGCACCGCCAGGTCGTCCGCAGCACGTCGGACGACTTCCTCAATTGGTCGAAGACGGAACTGGTCACCGAGGGGCTCGACCTGCGGATGCAAATCCACGACATGCTCGTGGTCCGCCACGCCGGCGTTTACCTGGGCATGGTCGGCCTGTTCGACATCGAGGCCAGCCGGCAGTGGTGCGAGTTGGCCTGGAGCCCCGACAGCATCGAGTGGCACCGCATCCAACCCGGGGTGCCGCTGATCCCCAACGGCCCGGTGATGGGCGATTACGACTGGGGCTGCATCTTCACCTCCACGCCGATGATCCGCAAGGACGGAATCCTCCTGTATTACGGCGCCAACGATGGCCGGTTCATGGCCTGGCGAAACGGCTTTCTCTGCCTGGCTCGCTTGCGGCCCGACGGTTTCGCGGGCTACGAACAAATCGCAGGCGGAAGCAATAAGACCGGGTCGCTGACAACCCGGCCCATTTCGGTCGTTGCCGGGTCGCTGTGCATCAGTGCCGACGTGGCGCCCTCGGGCTACGTGAAGGTCACGGTTCTCGACGAGGACAACAACGCGGTGACTGAGGGCGAGTTGGTGACCACGACGGTTTCCGACGCCGAGGTGAAGTGGAAGGAGGGCTTCTCGCTCGACGAACTCAAGGGCAAGGAGGTCAACCTACGATTCGAGCTGCGAGAATCGAAGATCTACTCGTTCAGCTTCTCAACCGACCGATCGGGCGAGTGACGGTTGCTCCCCACTACTACCTCATTGCGGCTTATCTTGGCGGTTGGGTGCCACTGCTGGCTTGCCCAGCAGTGCTGTGCGTTGCCTCCGTCGTCTCGCCATTCGAGCACTGTCGCCATTCGGCACTGCTGGGCAAGCCAGCAGTGGCACCCACGAATTCAACTGCAATGAGGTACTACGGTCTCTTCGCAACGTCGAAGTACTTGCGGCAGTGCGCGACGACCTCGGGCCGCTCGTCGGCCAGATCGTGCTGCTCCGCAATGTCGTTTTCCAAGTCGTAGAGAGCGAACCGGTCTCGGCCCTTCGGATGCAGTTTCCACTTGCCGACGCGGACGGCCCAGATCCAGTAGAAGTACTCGTGCTTCTTCTGCTCGTCGGTTCGCCCCAGCAACTCCGGCAGATAGCTAATGCCGTCGACGTCGCCGGGCGGTTCGATTCCCGCCACCTCGCATGCGGTCGGCAGAAAGTCCCAGAACGCACTCGGGTGATCGCTGAGGCGGCCCGGCTCGATCTTGCCGGGCCACCGGGCAATCATGGGCACGCGAATGCCGCCTTCTCGCATGCTGCGCTTGTGGCCGGAGAGCGGACCGGCGCTGCGGAAGAACTCCAGGCTTTGCCCGCCCTCCGGCGACGGACCGTTGTCGCTGCTGAAGAGCACCAACGTCTTCTCGCTCAACTCGAGTTCGTCCAGCAGGTCTACGATCTGGCCGATGCTGCGGTCCATCCGCGAGACCATGCCGGCGTACGCCGCGTTGGGATGGCTCTGCCCGCAATAACCCTCCGTGTATTGGCTGCCGTAGCCGCCACCGCCGTTGTTTCCCTTGTTCACCAGCTTGGGCGTCTCGGGCCAATTCAACGCCAGGTAGGGTTGCATCGAGTCCTCCGGCACGGTCAACTCCGCGTGAGGGATGCAGAAAGGCAGATAGAGAAAGAAGGGATCGTCTTTGTTCTGCTTGATCCAACCGATCG
Source organism: uncultured Planctomycetaceae bacterium (assembly GCA_964472545.1). GTDB lineage: Bacteria > Planctomycetota > Planctomycetia > Pirellulales > Thermoguttaceae > CAYYNP01. The sequence continues at coordinate 23,039 of CAYYNP010000150.1, forward strand.
CTTCTTTGGTCAACTCGTCGTGGCTGTAGGTGCCCTTGCCCGGGATGTACTCGCCGTCGACCCGCAGATGGTGGTTCTTTGGATAGAGAACTTTCCGGTCGTTGCGCCAGAGAAACTCGGGATAGTAGAAGTGGGCGAAGCCCTGGTTGTCGAAGCCGAAGAAATGGTCGAAGCCTTTGTTGTTCGGGCTGCCCGGATGCCCCGGCCGGCCGACCAGCCCCCACTTGCCGATCATGCAGGTCTTGTATCCCGCCTGTTTCAAGAGCATGGCGACCGTAACGTCGCCCGCCTTCAGGGTTCCGCCGTTGCCCGTCACCGACGCGTGGCCCATGTGTTTTCCGGTCATCAGGGCGCAGCGCGACGGTGAACAGACGGTAGACCCGGCGTAATGACCGGTAAACCGAATGCCGTCGCGTGCCAATTGGTCCAGCCGCGGGGTCTTGATCTTCTCCTGGCCGTAGCAGCCCAGATCTCCGTACCCCAGGTCGTCCGCGAGGATGAAGAGGATGTTGGGCCGCTGGCGAGCGTCTTCCGCCGCCGTGGCGTGGGTCCGAAGCGCGGCCCACGCGATGAGTGTAGACGCAAGACAGCAGAGCGTTCTCGCGGCAAGGGTCAGGTGGTGG
>CAYYNP010000151.1:0-23565 GCA_964472545.1 uncultured Planctomycetaceae bacterium
GGGGTCTTTGGCGAAATGGGGCCGGTGAGTTAGTGGACCTGGAACGGGACTACGTTTTTCCTATGTTCAAAGGAGCCGAGATTGCCAACGGACGCACCGAGAAACCGAGACGCCGGATGCTGGTAACGCAGCGCCAAATCGGAGAAGATACTTCCGCGATTGCTCATCGCGCTCCGAAAACCTGGAACTACCTCCAATCGCACGCCGATCGGCTGAATCGTCGCGCCAGTTCCATCTATCGCAAGCGCCCACCGTTCTCCGTATTTGGCGTGGGCGATTACTCGTTTGCCCCGTGGAAGGTCGCAATTTGTGGTCTCTACAAGCAGTTGGAATTCCGCGCCGTCGGCAGCTATCGCGGCAAGCCGGTCGTTTTCGACGACACGTGTTACTTCATCGCGTGCCAGAGCGAGCAGGAAGCGGACTATCTGGCTGGACTGCTGAATTCACCCGTCGCGAGGGAGTTCTTCTCGGCATTTATCTTTTGGGACGCGAAGCGCCCCGTCACAATTGACGTATTGCGCAGACTCGATCTGGTCGCGCTCGCGGAGGAAACGGGCTCCCGTGACGTGGTGACGGCACATCTCTCGCTGCACGAGGCGGTTGCCACCGCAGCAGGCCGATCACCGCGAGCGCAGCTCGACCTCTTCTGATCCCGCGAATGCCCGGCTGCCACGTGACACACACATTCGCTGCTACCCATATTGCGCATACCCCCAAGAACGCCTTCCCCGAGACCTTACAACCGCTAGAATCCCTAAATCTTCCCTCATTCTCCGAATCGGTTGTAGCTACGCGAGGCGAATAGTCGATCTGTAGAGGGAAGCTGCCGTTGTAGGCCGGATCGATATGGATGCGCGTGGGGGGGATCCACTCCACGTTTGTCGGCCTACCGGGTAGATTCCCAGCATGGAGGAGTCTCGTGAGAAAGGCGTTACTCAACTTGTGGGTGTCGCGGACGGCGATCGGCCTTGCGCTCTGGGCAGCCGGCGTCGTGCCCGGGCTGATGGGCGTGTCGGTCTGCCGGGCTCAGCAGGGAACGTCGTATGGCGGTAATCTCCAGGCGGCTCCTCCCGCCGGCGGGCGTTCGTTCACTCAATCGATCACCTCCGGCGTGAAGAGCGGGATCGACCGGATCGGCAATGCCGTGCGACGGGATCCACCGGTCCGCGCGCCGGAAGACGCGATCTCGCTGCATACCAAGGCCTCGGCGGGGCCCGATCTCTACGTGCGGGTTGCGCGGCTCTACGAACAGTCGGGCAAGATCAGTCAGGCGGCCGAACAGTACCGGAAGGCACTGGAGTTGAAGCAGGATTATCTCGGGGCCCTGCTGGGCTACGCGCGGCTGCTCGACCGGATGAACAACCCGGCCGAGGCGCTGAGGCTCTATCAGCGGGCCACCGCGACCCATCCGAACCGTCCGGAAGTCTACAACAACCTGGGCCTGTTCCAGGCGCGGCGAGGGCAACTCGTCGAAGCCTTGCCGTCGCTCGAGCGGGCGATCAAGCTGCAGCCGAACAATCCGCAATACCGCAACAATATGGCCATTGTGCTGGTGGAAATGGGCCGCAGCAGCGAGGCCTTTGTGCAGCTCAAGGCGGCACACAGCGAGCCTGTGGCTTTCTACAACTTGGGGTTCTTGCTGGAGAAACACGGCGACTTGGCGCTGGCCGCGCAGTACTTCCAAATGGCGCTGCAAAAGGACCCGTCGCTGGCCCAAGCCCGGCTGGGATTAAACCGGTTGGCGGCCGCGCGATCGCGAGGCCCCATGCCGTTGACGCCCAGTGGCGATCCACGGCTGGGGAGCCGTACGAACCGTCCCGACGCGGCCCTTCCGCCGTCGGGCGTTTACGGCGGCGAAGTCCGCCAATTGCCTCCGGTCCCGCGCAGCTCGCCGCCCGGCGCTGCTCCGTTGCCGCCGCCGGCCGCGCCGTCGGGGCCAGCATTTCCAGCGCCTGGTACTCCGCCGCCGGCCGTTTCCGAAGTTCCCAGGCGTTTGCCGCCGATCGTGATTCCACCGTCGTCACCTCCGGCGGGCGATTATCGCGGGCAGTCGTTGCCGTCGGCCCCGATGCCTGCACCCCCCAGCCGATTCTGACGACCGCCATTGGGGAGTCCTGCGTCTGAGGTCGGGTGTGACACGCCATTTGGGTGTGGGGCCGAATGCGATCGACTGCTCAGGAGTCCCGGTCGCCGCGCGTGTTGGCCGATCCTTCCGTTGCAACCGTTCCTGCCCGGTTTTACGGCACGATCCTCCCTGAATTCGCCCGCGCATTTGCTGTACCGCCTGGGGCACGGGATGTAGAATAGCTTTGAGGAACGTCTCGTTACCAATAATCTGCCAGCAATGCTTGGCGTGGCGAGAGCCCAGGGCAACCGGCATCCATGACTCGTGCCAACAATGTGAAAGATCCCCCACCACCGAAGGGTTTGCCCCAGATCCGAGGTGACGCCCCTCGGTCGGCCTCTTCGCTGGGTGGCATTGCGCGAGTGGCTTGGCGGCGGCGGGGATGGTACACCTACGGCTTGACGCCAATGACGGTCTGGCGGTTGTTGATGGCCGGCGGGGAGATGGTCCTGCGGCGTAAGCGGCTGCTGTCGTATCCTCTGGCGGTAAAGATCGACATCTCGCCGCGCTGCAATCTCAAGTGTACGGTTTGCGTCCACGCCCACGCCAACGGGGACCAGCGGCTGGCTTGCCAGCAATTCGACAAGAGCCAAGACATGACGCTGGCGAACTTCCGCCGCATCATCGACCAGATCCGCGGTCGCACGGCCGCCGTCACGCTCTACTACTTGGGCGACCCGCTGATCCATCCGCAGGTCACCGAGATGTGTCAGGTGGCGTCGGAAGCCGGGCTGTGCGTGCAGTGCAGTTCCAACTTCAGCTATCCACTCTCCGACGAGCGGATCGACGAGATCGTCGCCAGCGGCGTCACCCATCTGCGAATCTGCATCGACGGGCTGGAGCAGAAGACCTACGAGCGGACGCGCGTCGGCGGGAAGATCGATCTGGTGATCGCAAACCTAAGACGCCTGGTGGCGGCCAAACGCCGGCTGAAGCGCAAGTTCCCAAAAATCGAAGTGCAGTACATCAAGTTCCAACACAACGTCCACGAACTGACCCCCGCGCGGATCCTCTGCGAACAAATCGGGGCCGATCAATTCACCTCGTTCTGGGGCAACTTGGGCAACTACGTCGACGCCAACCCGGGCTGCTATCCGGTACGCCGGGCCAAGCGGCGGCGCTGGTATTTGCCCCGTTGCGTTTGGCCGTACGTCGGCATGCTGATCAAGCAAGACGGCGACGTGCTGCCGTGCTGCAACCACCGCCAGGGCGAGCAGTATGCCGCCGGCGGCGACTGCCGTGCGTTGGGCAACGTGTTCGAGACCAGCGTGCGCGAGGTCTGGAACTCGCCGGCCTATCAGGAGATCCGCCGCCTGTCGTGGAATCCCCGGCTGTCGGAGAAGGACGATCGCCATTGCCGAAGCTTCTGTGAAAGTTGCCCGAACCTCTTCCACGCCGACCTGCCCGAGCTGCGCGGAAATCGCCACATGTTCGACCAGGTCTACGTACTCGACGAGCGCGGCGTGCCCGTGCGGCGGAAGGACGAGTCGACGTAGGGCCGTATAGTAGTCGTCTCGCTCCACGAGACGGACTGACATCTCGCGGAGCGAGATGACTACTTTTCGGCAACGCCCTTCTCCGCACGGCGGACTTCATCGCGCCGGCGGAACAGCCAGCAGACGCCCGCCAGCACGGCGCCGAGGCCGCTCAGAAGCCGACGGGGCTTGTTGCGATTCCGATCGGAAGAGCCGAACTCGATCATCCCCGACCGGGGAACGAACCGCGTGGGCAGCCCCAGCTTCTCGAACGGCACCGCTGCCAGGTAGAGCCAGCCGAGGCCGCCAAGTTCTTTCTCGCCGTAGACGTGGTCGACGTATTCGCTTGGGTGCATGGCGATGCGGCGGCGGGCTTCGGCCAGTAGGCCGTCGCGATCGCCGAACTTCAGTGCCCCGGCCGGACAGGCCGTCACACAGGCCGGCGTCCGCTCGCGCCGTCGACGTTGCCGTAGAGACTCCGCCGAAAGCGGCCGGCCGTTGACGCTGACCGGTTCGGACGCTTCGGCCCCCAGCCGCTCGAAACAGAAGGTGCACTTGTGCAGGTGCGGCGTTTCGACGCCCCAACACTCGACCGCCGTGGCGCCGAAGGGACATTCATCGACGCAGGCCACGCAGCCGATGCACTCCGGCGCATCGGCCACCACCACGCCCGAACGGTCGCGGCTGAAGACGCCCGGCGCACAGACGTCGGCGCAGCGAAACTCCGTGCAATGCATGCACTGCCGCTTGACGAAGACCGACTTCACGCGGCCCGGCCCCGAAGGAGCCCCCTCGGGCGGTTCTTCGGTCAACTCGTGAAACGCGATATACGTTCGCGTACTCTGCGAACAGCCCGGCGGGTTCTGATACCCTTGAACTCCGGAGACAATCCTGGTCCGCTCGGCCCGCAGCCCGTGGGCCGCCTTGCAGGCCGCTTGACAGCTTCGGCAGCCGATGCAGCGGGTGGTGTCGACCAGGCAGGCGACGGTCATTTCGACTCATCCTCGTCGGGGTCATCCTCGTCGGGGTCATCCTCGTCGGGGTCATCCTCGTCGGGGGGGATGATCAAGTCGCCGGTGGTCTTGTTCCAGCGGACGCTGCGCAGCTTCAGCCGGTGTTGCCCGTGGCAATCGGTGCAGACGATCGACTTCGCGTCGGTCTTCTCCGGGCAGCGCTCTTGCCAGCGGGTGATGACCTCGCGGGCGGGCACGTCGTGCTCGTCGTGGCAGTCGTAGCACAGCGGGCCGATCTTCTCCGGCGGATACATCACGTCCGGCGGCGTGACGTTGTCTTCGTCGTTGCGGTGGGGGTGCGACTTGCCGTGGCACTTGATGCAACTCACGTTCGCCTTGGCATGCCAAACGGCCAGCGGCTCTTCCTTATAGTTGGCGTGGCAGACGTGGCACGGGCTGTTGTCGGCCATCGGGCCCGGCGGATCCTCGAAGGGGTCGACCTCCGGGGGATCTTCCAGCAGCAGCGGAGTGTCTTTGTCGACCACCAACGGCGGCGGGCCGTCGGCTTTCTTGTCGTCTTTGTCTTCGGCAGCTTGGGCCGATGCGGGCGAATTCGAGTCGCCGATCACCGCAAACACGGCCGCCAAGGCCGTCAACGCCAACACCGCCACGCAAACACCATACCTCATCAGACGTTCCTTTCGTTCGCTAACTCTCTGGGGGCTCGCTGCGCTCGACCCCGGCCACCCATTGTTTTCAATGTTCGTGAGTACTCATTCGTTGTTCTATTGCTGCTTCGGCTCGACGTCCGTGGAGTCCTCGGCCCGTTTGATCCGCTGGCCTTCCTTGCGAATGACCAACTCGCCCGTCGCTTTGTCCCACCAAACGGTGCGAAAACGCATCCGATGCTCGAAGTGGCAGTCGGTGCAGACGATCTGCTCGGGGTCGGTCTTCTTGGGGCATCGCTCCTGCCAACGCGCGACGACGTCCTCCGCCGGGGCGTCGTGCTCGTCGTGGCACTTGCCGCACATCTTGTCGACGTCTTTCAGGGCGTACATCTTTTCCGGCGGGGTGATATTGTCTTCGTCGCCGCGATGATCCAACGACTTGCCGTGGCAGTCGATGCAGCCGACCTCGCCCTTGCCGTGCGTCACGACCAGCGACTCCTCGTCGTAGTTGCCGTGGCATACGTAGCAGGAACCGTTGTTGACCTTCAGTTTCGGCTCGTTGCCGGTCGCTTCGGGCAGTTTTTCATCAAGGTAGCCCTCCAGCGAAAGCGGCGGGGCGGCGGCGGCCAGGTCGTCGTGTGCGAACTGTGCCACACATGCCAACAATAACGTGGCCAGCGCCGGCAGCAACGCCAGGTAGACAACGCGTTTCATCTTTCAAGTCCTCTTGTCCTCTTGCGGTTCCAGCGGCGAAAAGGGGGACAGGCACCTTTTGTGCGAAGCACCCTTCGGGCCGTGCCGGCAAAAGGTGCCTGTCCCCCTTTTCGCCGCCGAGAGAAACGCGGATGGAAGTGGCGTCTCGCACTTCCATCCGCGAGCTACTCGGGTTGGGTTGGTCTTTGTCGGTTGTGGGTGAGGGCGGTGTCCGACGCTGAGGTTGATTCGGGCGCGCCCTCACCCCAACCCTCTCCCGGAGGGAGAGGGAGTCGTGTCGCCTAAACGATGTTCCAGTCGTTCAGCCAACGATAATGGTACGGCAGGTTGGCGAACGCGCGATCGGTGGCGGCGTCCAACTCGGCCTGCTCCTTCACGTCCAACGCGCGGCGCTGCAACACGGACAAGGCCACGTTGTCGACCTGCTCCGGCGTGATCATGCCCGGGATCGGGGCGGTGATCACGGGATTGGTGAGGATGGCGCGGATCGTCAGCCGCGCGATCTTGTTATCCTCTTCCTCATGCTCGTTACCCGGCGTGCTGTCGCCCTTGAACATCGATCCGCTGGCAAAGGGCTTGATGCCGAACCAGGCCACGTCGGCCTTCTGCATGGCGTACCAGAGGCTGTTTTCCCACGAGTCGTCGTCCATCTTGCCCAGGTAGACGCGGGGGTTGCCCTCCTCGCTTTCGCCGACCTTGGTGCCGGCCATCTTGGTCTTGGCCGTATAGGGCGTGACGATCACGTCGAAGACGTCGGGCTCGGCGGTGATCCACTTCTTGATATGCGGCCGGTCGTGCGACGAGATGCCGGTGAAGCGTGCCCGGCCGGTCTTCTTGGCCCACTCGAGCGCCTCGCACATCTCCTCCATCTCGAAGTCCTCGTGGCGTCCGCTCTGCTCGTGGCAGGTGATCCGCCAGACGTCGACGTAATCCAGGCCGGTCTTCTTGAAGCCGTTGTCGATGGCCTGTTTGAGCATCTTGGTGATCCAGCCGGCCGGTTTCGGCGTGCCCGCCTTCTTGGCCGCCTGGGCCTGGCCGCTGAGCCCTCGCATCTCCTCCTGATACCAGGAGAAGCCGAGGTACATCTTGTCGCGGCGGCCCTTTAAGGCCTTGGCGTACATGATCACCTCTTGCACGGTGCAGGCGTCGATGTAGTTGATGCCGCGCTCCATGCACTGCGAGACCACGTCGTAGCGGTTCTTCTCGAAGTCTTTGCTTTCCAGATTCGCGCTGAGCCAGCTACGCCCCTGGAATAGCCCGGGCACGACCGTATTGACCCGCTTCCAGTGACCGCCTAAGCAGACGGCCGAGACCATCAGTTCGGTCTTGCCGGCCCGACGGTACTCCATCTGTTCGTTGTAGTTGACGATGCCGTCGGTCTTCTCGTTGGTCGGGTTGTCGGCGTAGACGGTGTAGGTGGGCGTGATGCCCGCGGCGACGCCGGCGGCCGCGGCAGCCGAGCCACGCACGAAATCTCGACGAGTCAGCTTGTCTGCCATAGACGAGTCTCCTTCTTCGTATACTCAAGAGGAACGGGAAAGGCAAAGGCAGGGTCGCAGATGAAACGTTGGGGTGGGAGGCGGCAGCATCCCGCCTCTCACCATGCTAGCCGTCGATCGGGGTTTTTGTCAAGAGAATCGGCCGGAAATGCGAGGGCGACGGGTGGCTGGGGTCGAGCGCAGCGAGCCCCCAGTTCGTTGCATTCTGGGGGCTCGCTGCGCTCGATCCAGCCACCCTGGCACTTTCTTGCGACGACGTATTAGGATTTCTTCGGCCACCCCGTTGTGCCGGTGCTCTTTTTTTCGGCAAATTCGGAGCAGACGGGCCGACCCTCTGCATGCGCCGTTGCATCATCGGGCGAATCGAGCCCTAGACTTGGATGGAGGACGCGATCGTCGGCCGACGGTGGATTGCCGTCGGCTCGAACCGAGAGAATCGATCATGACAGAAGTTATCACTATACTGCTGGCGCTACTCAGCGTCCTGGTAGTGGTGGCGTTTGTCGGACACGCGCTTTGGTGTCTGGCGGCCATGATCTTCAACGATGGAGGCGTCCCCCGCGAGATTGTGAGGCGATGTCCCTTTTGCGGCAACAACACGCCCCAGAAACGTCGGCACTGCCCGTTCTGTGGACGGGACCTCCACTGCCCGTTGGCCGTCGAACTTTCCGACCTCGACGCCCTACGCCGCCAGCTCCACCGCTTTCGAGCGGCGGGGGCTTTGGAGGCGGAGGAGTTCAACGGGCTGCTCGCCCGTGTGGAACGCTATCGACGCCACTTGCTACGCCGGGAGCCGGTGGTCCCACCACAGAAGGCCCCCGTTGCCGGCGTTGCCGCGGAGCCGCCCGGCGAGCCGCCGAGAGAGCCCACACCTGCACGTAAACCGCCGGTTGTGGGCAAGCCGCCAACGCCGGGCTCGCTTTCGGTGCCGCCGCCAAAGCCTCCCGTGCGGAAGCCATCGCGCGGGGCCACGCTGCAAGATCCGGTCGCCCTGGCGAGACCCAAGCCGCAGCCGGAAGCGGTCGAGACCGTAGAACCCGAATTGGAGTCTTTGCCTAAACAACCGCGCTCCGCCGTGCCGTCACCGACACCATCACGTCGGCCGACCGCTTCGCCGTCGCCGCCGTTCAAGCCGCCCCCGCCTCCCCCTCCGCGGAGATCTTGGGGCGAGATGCTGGCCGGTTTCATGGAAGAGCGGAATATCCGCTGGGGCGAGTTGGCCGGAGGCCTGCTGATCGTCGGAGCGTCGATCATGTTGGTGCTGAGCCTTTGGGATCGGCTCAACCGCATTCCTTATTTTCCGTTCCTGGCCTTCACGGCCGCCGCGAGTGCCGCGTTCGGGGCGGGGCTCTACGCCCACCATCGCTGGAAACTCGAATCGACCAGCCGCGGCGTGTTAATCATCGCCACGCTGCTCATCCCGGTCGCCTTTCTGGTGATGGCCGCCGGGCCGCAAGACCATTCGCTGGTGATCGCCCTGGGCATTGAGGCCGGGGCGCTGGCGTTGTTTGCATGGTTGGCCGGGTTGGCCGGCCGCGTGTTGGTGCCGGGCGGGCGCTGGTTCTACGTGGCGGCCGTGTTGGGTAACGCGGCGGCCGTCCCGTTGATCGCCCGATACGTTTCGGCGGACTACGGCCCGGCATGGCCGGCGGTGGCCGGACTACTCTCGGCGGCCTGTTTCGCCGTGTCGGTCGTCGGCCATCTATGGTCGAGTGCCGACGCCGACCGTAATCGCCTCGACGCACCGCGGGCCCACGCCCTGTTCACGCTGCTGGGCACGGCCACGTTCGCCCTGGTCCTGGCCCTGGGCGTGCTGCTGAATCATGACATCCGCGCACACGGCCTGGTCGCAGCATTGGACCATCTCGCCGTGCCGCTAGCGTTGGCTGCCATGCCGATCTTGGCCGTTGGGCTCCACGTGGCGCGAGGAACGGCCCGAGGGGCGGCGTTGGCCCCGTTTCACGTGGCCGGCACGTCGGTCGCCTTGCTCGGCATGACCGCCATTACGGCCTCGCTGGTGCTGGCCTGGCCGCAGCCGCTGTGGATTCTCGTCGTCGGCACGCTCAACGCCGCCGTGCTCTCGACGGCCGCGGTGCGTTTCCGGCTGCCGGTCCTCCACGCCGGGGCCATGGCTTGCGCGGCACTGACGTACCTCATCGGCTTCCACGTCCTCTACGCCCCCAGCGAGTTGCCGCTGTGGGCCGGCGGCGAGAACCTCGGCCCCACACTGCTGCAACTGAGCAACGATGCCTCCAGCGGCACGGCCTTGGTCGGCCTGTTCGTGCTTTTCGGGCTGATCGCCGAAGGGTTCGTTCGCAACGGGCGTCGCCGACACGGGCGGATGTTTGCCGGCGGCTGCGCCGTGGTGGCGGTCGTGAGCCTGATGCTGGTCACCGTACACGGCTTCCTGCAAACCGACACGCACGACTCCTTGCGGGCGACCATTCTCTACGCCGTTTACGGTGCCGGCGGTTTGGCGCTGGCGGGACGATGGCGCCGGGCCGAACTGAGCTACCTGGGGCTGGTGCTGCTGGCGGCCGCGCCGCTCTGGGCACTTTGGTGGAAGGACCGCGACGTTGGGCCGTTGTGGGCCACGGTGCTGGCGGCCGAAGCGGTGCTGATGGCCGTTGCCGCGACTGTCCTGCATCGCCGCTTCGACCCCAAGCCCGACGAGCCCTGGAACGTGCGATTTGGCCGCCTGGCATTTCCCACGCTGCCGGACGTCTTTCGCGTGCCGCTGTCGCACGTCTGCGACGTCGTGGCGTCGTTTGCGTTGCTGGCTGCCGTCGCGACGACTCGGTTCGGGCTCTCGTCGTCCGACGACGTGATCCGCACCGCCGCGCTCTTGGCCGCGTGCCATTTCCTCCTGGCATGGGGATACCGCCAGCCCTGGCGGACTTGGATCGGCTCGTCGATCGTCTTGCTGGGGGCCATCCATGTAGCCGGTGCCGGCTACAGCCTGGGGGCCCTTGCCCGGCAATTGCTGGTCGCCCAGTTGGCCCACGCCACGTTGGCCGTGGCGGCCGGCGTGGCAACGTCGCATTGGAAGCGGGCGGCGGGCGATCTGCCCCCGAGCGATCCGGCGCCGGATGCCCGCATCCGCCGCGTCTTCGGGCGGCCGCTGATCGACACGGCGCTGGCGTCGTCGATGCTGGTGGTGCCGATGTTGGGGCTGGCCTGGAGTGGGGCGGCCTCAATGGTGGTGTACTTCTTCTGGCTGGCGGTGATCTGGCTGGTGATCTCGGTGAGCGAACACGGCACGTCGGCGTTTGCTGCCGGTATGTTTGCCGCCCATCAGTTGGCCCTGATCGCCGCGGCTTTGGTGGGCACCACGGCCTGGATGAACGGCGCCTGGATGGAGGCAAACGGGTGGATCGCCCCGTGGTCCGACGGCCCGTTGCACCCGCAGCGCCTGCAAGCCTACGGCGTCGCGTTGGGGTTGCTGTCGCTGGGCTGGGTGTGTGCCCGGATCGCCCTGCGCCGGGTGGCCGGCGCCCGAGTATTGCTCCACCCGCCGTTCACGCCGGTCGACTGGTTCGTCCGCCACGCAGTCGTCGTGGGCCAATGGCTGCTGATCGGCGGTTGGCTGGTGCCGGGCGTGGGCCAGGAGTTGCTCGGCGCGGCCGGTGGTGTCGGGGAAATCCAAACGGCGGCCACCGGTCCCGGCGCGTGGATACTGTTCGGCGTCATGTCGGCCGTGGTCGCGGCGACGCTCTGGCAGCGCCTCGGCCGTACCGAGTTGTTCGCCGGGTTGTTGCTGGCGGTGACCTTGCCGTGCCTGATCGCCGGGCAGTTTGCCGGCGTGGAGTACTTGGCCGTGGCGTCGGCGTTGCGGTGGGGATTGGCCGCGGCGTTCGTGCTGCTGTCGGTGGGCGTTTGGCGGCGGCGGGGTTTGCGGCGCCGGTGCCGTGGGGCGGCGATGCGTTTGCGGCTGGGGCGCGACGGCTCGCCGATTGCCCAGGCGACCTTGTTGACCACAGCCGCCGTGCCCGTCTTGGTGCTGACCGTCGTGGCTGCCGTGTTGAAGCTCCAGGGCATCTCGCCTGCCGGACCGGTCGAGGGCACGTTCTTCGATCGCATCGGGCCGAGCGTTTCGTACCTGGTGCCGCTCGTGCTCGTGCTCGGCGGCCTGATCGGCTACGCCGTCCGGGAGCGTTCGGCCTCGTACGCCTTCGCGGCGGGGCTGGTGGCCGAGTTGACAGTTGTTTTGGCGTACGCCCTGTACGTCGCCACTACCGGCAACGAGGCCTTCGACCTGACCGAGAAGATAACGCTGCTGCAACTCGCCACGATCACTCCTGCCGTTTGGGCCGGCGTGTGGCTGATTGCGAGGAATCGGCTCGACGTCTGGCGAGAGCGCCCCGGGTCGCCAGTTGCCAGCGTGTTGATGGACCTGCAACTCAGCATGGCCGCGGCCGGCAATCTGTTGTTGCTCTTCCCGGCCGTGGGCCGCCTGGCGATGCTGCACCCGGCCGCACAGGCGTGGACGGCAGCAGCGGGCAGACCGTTGGGATGGGCAGCGTTTGCGACGTTGGTGGCTGCCTGGGGCTATCGGCAACGGCAGTGCGGCCGTCACCTGCGGCCGGAAGTCCTAGGCCTGGTGGGCATGAGTGTGGTTGGCCTGTTCGCCTGCACCGTGCAATGGCAGCGGCCCGCATGGGGCTATCGGGCGTTGATGGTCGGCTCGGCAGCGTACGCCTGGTTGGCCGTTGCGGTGGCTTGGGTCGGTAGTCGTTGGGGTGGTGGTTGGGGTGGCTGGTGGCTGAGCGCAGCGAAGCCCCAGGGATCGAGTGCCGACGCTCCTGGGGCACCGCTGCGCTCTGCCCCAGCCACCCTTGCACCCAAACGAGCCACCCATGCACTCGAGCGCGCCGCGGCCCTCTGGGTCTCTGTCGCGGGTCTGTTCGCCGTTGGCTTGGGTCTTCGCGCGGCCTTCTTCCATCCGGACTTCGGCAACGACGTTTGGGCCGACGACCTGATCTGGGCTGCTGCGGCGATAGGGCTGGCCAGCGCCGCCGGGGCCACGATGGCCGTTTGGCAACGCCGCGAAGACTGGGCCTTTTCGGCCGCGTTGGGGGTGAATCTGGCGGCGTCGTTGGTCGTTTGGCATTACTACCGCGACGCCGGCCACTTCCGCGACTGGTGGATCCAGCTCCTGCAAGCCAACGCGATCGCCTCGGCTGCCGTGGCGTTGATTTGGACGGCCACCCGGCGGAGGCTCTATCGGATCGGCCGCTTGACACTCGACACGAGCCCCCTGCTGGCAACGCAGATCGCGCTGCCGGCGGTCGCCGTTGCGATGTTGCTCTGTTTGCCGGTAGCCCGATTGCTGTATTCGCCCGACGGCCTGCCGGAGTCGATAAGTCAACTGGCCGACGTGTCCGGCTGGCTGGCGTTGCTGCTGGTGGCCGTGGCCGCCGCCTGGTATCTACGCCAGACCTTGCCGAGCGGCTTGCTACACGTGGCCGGCGCGTTGGGACTCGGTGCCGGCGTGCTGGCGGCGTGCATGGCGATCCGTGTGCCTGTGGAATACCGCCAACAGTTCGTCTGGGCCGAGTGGTCCGAATACCACACGCTCACTGTCGCCTGGACGATCGTCGCGGCGGGGTTGTTGGCGCTGGGCTTCCTCGGAAGAAACCTCCGCCTGGCCACAAAGGGCGAACCGGAGGATGGCGACCATGTGGCGATCCTGCCGGGTGTGGTAGTTCAAGGTTGGGTGACGGCCGTCGGCATGGCGGTGGTCGTGCTGGCGACGATCCACTGCGAGTACGATCCCGGCAGCCCTTGGTGGTCGGCCGGAGTCCTCGGTGTGTTGAGCGTGACGGCCGGCACGCTGGCCGTGTGGCGACGGGAGGCCGCTTACGTGGTCGCTTCCGGGCTGTTGCTGAATCTGATCGGGGCGATTGCATGGTGGGCTTCCGAGGAACGGACGTTCGCCACGCTGGTGCAGGCCAACGTGCTCTGCTTCGCGGCCGGCTCGGCCATCTGGTCGTTGCTGCGGCTGGCATGGCCGCAGCGTGTGGGGCACGTGGAACTGGTCGGGCCTCCGGTGCCTTACGCCCATGCGGCGGCCGGGCTGGCCGTTGCCCTCGTGCTGGGCTTCGTCGCCGTGTTCGTTGTGGGCGAGGTGGCCGGAGAGACGGCCGGATGGGAACGCCTCGAGCTACAACGGCTCGATTGGCTCGCGTTGGCCGGCGCTGCGGTGGCCGTGGCGATCTGCCTTTGGGATCGGGCGGCCCGTTTGCCGCTGGCCGGGCTGTATCTGCTGGGATTGGCGTTGTTGGGGATGCTGCTGCACTGGAGGAATCTCGGCTCGCAGCAGTTCATCTGGACCGCCGCCGCCGAACTGCCCGGCTTCGTGATTATCACGGCCGCTGCCGGTTGGACGATTCGGCAAACCAAGCCGCTCTGGCGGACGCTGCGAATCCCGTTGCAGGGCCCCGGCGCAGATCGGCCGCGCTTCGGCACCGCCTGGTTTCCGCCGCTGCAAGCCGTCTTGGCCGGCGTCGGTGCGATGCTGGCGGCGTGGATTGCGATCGATTTCGGTTACGACGGCGTGGGGGAAGCGGAAGCGTGGCTCGGCCTGGCAGGCCGCCTGGCCGGCATTCCCGGGGCGCTGATGCTGCTGGGGGCGGCGATCCTGATGGCCTGGCAAACCCGCGACGCGTGGCGCTGCGGATGGCAATACGCGGCCTTCGCGGCCGGCTTGCTGTTGAACGCCTGCATCGGCTGGGCCCTGCTCGACTCGGCGCCGGACACCTCGGCCGGCGAAGCCCCGTGGCTGCATCGCAGCGTGGCGCTGATGGTCTCGGCGGCCATGCTCGGGCTGGTTTCATCGGTCGGGCTGGCAAAGGTCCTGCCGCGGTCTGGCGACTGGCTTACCGCGGGGCATCGGGCAACGCCCGTGTTCGGGTGTTTGGCGGTAATGGTGTTGGTGGCCGTGCTGGTGCAAGAGGCGCTGCTCTTCGAGACCGATAAGGGGGCACCGATGACCTGGCAGGCGATCGCGGCGGTGATCGTCGTTTTGGCTGCCTTGATCGCCGGGTGTCTGGCCATGGCCGTTCGCGGCGACTGGGACCCGTTGCGTCTGCCCGAGCGGCGGCGGACGGTTTACGTCTACGCGGCCGAAGTGCTGGCGGCGTTGATCGGCCTGCACGTCTATCTCTCGATGCCTGAGCTCTTCAGGTGGGGGGTAGTGCGATACTGGATGTTCATCGCTATGGGCGTCGCGTTCGCGGGGGCCGGTCTGAGCGAGTGGTTCCAACGGCTCCGATTGCCCGTACTCTCCGAGCCGTTGCGGCGGACCGCCTTGCTGCTGCCGCTGGTGCCGATGACCGGGTTTTGGTTCGCGGCGGAATCGACCACGCTCTTCGCACTCGCCGGACGCACGCCGGCGGTCTGGTTCCTGATGGGCGCGTTCTACGGGTTTATGGGCGTGAGCAATCGGTCGCTGGTGCTGACCGCGGTGTCGATCGCCACCGGCAACGTGGGCCTTTGGGTGTTGTGGCATCAACAGGGGCTCGGCTTCCTCGACCGCCCACAACTCTGGCTGATTCCGCCGGCGCTGGCCGTGCTGGTGGCCGGGCATCTCGACCGCCGCCGGCTGACCGAAGCCCAGCGGACGTCGTTGCGTTACGCGGCGCTGTCGGTGATCTACGTTTCGTCGACCACGGAATTCTGGCGGGGCGTGGGCGATTCGGCCGTGTTGCCGCTGTTGACGATCAGTTTCTCGGTGGCCGGCGTGTTGGCCGGCGTGTTGCTGCGGATCCGGTCGTTCCTCTATCTGGGCACCACGTTCCTCACCGTGGTCATCGCCCGGCTGATCTACTTCGCCGCCTTCGAGCACGGCCCGGAACCGCGCTGGTGGATCATCTGGTCGTTCTGCATCCTGCTCGGCGCCGGTATTCTGACGTTGTTTGCCGTCTACGAGAAGCGCGGCGTCGAGATTCGCGAGGCGATGCGCGGGCTGCGGAAGTGGGGCGGTTAGGCACAAAGCCGCGACCGGTGGTCGCGCCCGTCGCTACGACCCCGTCCCGCAACCGCGCGCGACGTCCCAAGCGGTGGCGATTGCCGACGACGCGGGGCGCGACCGCCGGTCGCGGCTTTGTGAGCGAAAACCACTCCGGCCCCCAAAGCGTGGGGCTTGGGCCGTCTTGGCAGCTCTTGGCGAACGTTGTAGATTGACGCGATCCACACGGACCGAAAGGGCCGCCAGATCGCCAACGGGAGGAACACGATGTCACCTCGAGCGAAGCCTACTGCCGGGACAACCAGGAAGACTGCGAAGAAGACGTCGAGACGGAAGACGCCGAAAAAGCGCAAGCTCTCTCGGCTACGCAAGCCGGAGGACATGTTGCTCGAGGACTGGCAGGTAGCGTTGCGGCGGGAATACGGCCGCCAGCAGAAGTTCCGGCTGAAGAACGTTGGCCAGGAGCCGATCTTCTCCGACTTCGAGGTGACCAATCCCGAGTCGGGCGGGACCTATCGCGTGGCGATCCGCGGGGCGGCGTTGGGCGAGAACTTCTGTAGCTGCCCCGATTTCGCCGTCAACACGCTGGGCACCTGCAAGCACATCGAGTTCACGCTGGGGAAAGTGGGCCGCAAACGCGGAGGCAAGGCGGCGCTGGCCTTGGGGTTCACGCCCGACTACAGCCAGGTCTATCTGCACTACGGTGCCCGGCGCGAGGCGGTCTTTCGCCCCGGCACGGAGTGCCCCGCGGCGCTGCGGACCTACGCCAAACGCTTCTTCGACGCGCAGCAACGGCTGAAGCCCGACGCGTACGGGCGGTTCCACAACTTCCTCAAGCGCGCCTCTGCGGCCGGGCACGAGTTCCGCTGCTACGACGATGCGCTGGCGTTTATCGCCCAGGTCCGTGACGCGGCGGCCCTGAAGCAACGAATCGCCAAGGCCTTTCCGCGCGGGTCGCGAAGTGCCGCAATGGGCAAACTACTCAAGGCGAACCTCTATCCGTACCAGCGCGAAGGGGCCCTGTTCGCCGCCCGGGCCGGACGCTGCCTGATTGCCGACGACATGGGCCTGGGCAAGACGATCCAGGCCATCGCCGCGGCGGAGATCCTTTCGCAGTGTGCGGGCATCGAGCGGGTGCTGGTCGTCTCGCCCACCTCGCTGAAGCATCAATGGAAGCAGGAGATCGAGAAGTTTGCCGATCGTGAGGCGCTGGTCGTCGAGGGCCTCAAGCCGCGCCGCGAGGAGCTCTACGCCGAGGAGTCGTTCTACAAGCTGACCAACTACGACGTGATCCACCGCGACCTCGACGCCATCCGCCGTTGGCAGCCGGACCTGGTGATCCTCGACGAGGCCCAGCGGATCAAGAACTGGAAGACGCGAACGGCCCAGGCCGTCAAGCGGCTCGATTCGCAGTATGCGCTGGTGTTGACCGGCACGCCGTTGGAGAACCGGCTGGAGGAACTGCACTCGATCGTCGAGTTCGTCGACCGTTTTCGCCTGGGGCCGATGTTCCGCTTCCTGGCCGAGCATCAGCACGTCGACGAGACCGGCCGCGTGGTGGGCTATCGGCGGCTTTCGACGATCTCCGAAACGCTCGAGCCGATCCTCGTGCGGCGGACCAAAGACAAGGTACTCAAGGATCTGCCCGAGCGGATGGACAAGCGGTTCTTCGTGCCGATGACGCCGCAGCAGATGGAGCATCACAGCGAAAATGGGGAGATTGTGGCCCGCGTGGTGGCCAAGTGGCGGAGGTTCGGTTTCTTGCGTGAGGCCGACCAGCGGCGGATGCAGATCGCCCTGCAGCGGATGCGGATGTCGTGCAACAGCACGTTTCTGTTGGACCAGTCGACCGATCACGGCGTGAAGGCCGACGAGTTGCTCGACGTGCTCTCCGACGTGTTTGAAGAGCCGGACTCGAAGGTGGTGATCTTCAGCCAGTGGCTGCGGATGCACGAGTTGGTCGTGCGACGCGTTGCCAAGCGCAACTGGGAGCACGTGATGTTCCACGGCCGCGTGCCGAGCCCGAAACGCAAGCACCTGGTCCGCCAGTTCAAGGAGGATCCCAACTGCCGACTGTTTCTGGCGACCGACGCCGGCGGCGTGGGATTGAACCTGCAAAACGCCAGCGCGGTGGTCAACCTCGACCAACCGTGGAACCCGGCCGTGCTCGAGCAGCGGATCGGGCGCGTCCACCGCCTGGGCCAGAATCGGCCGGTCCGGGTGGTGCATTTCATTTCGCAGGGCACGATTGAGGAGGGCATGCTCGGCTTGCTGGCGTTCAAGACGGCCATGTTCCGCGGCGTGCTCGACGACGGCAAGGACGAAGTCTTCCTCGGCGGCACGCGGCTGAAGCGGTTCATGGAGTCGGTCGAGAAGGCCACCGAGTCGATCCCGCAATCGATGCCGCAGCAGGAGGAGCCGCAACTTGCCGAGCCGCAGCGCTCGGGATCGGCGGCTGCCGCCGGGCCGCTCGAAGCGGCCGACGTGGCCCGGGCCGCGCAGTCGGCGGCGCCCGCACCGGAGCAAGCCTGGAGCGACGTACTTTCCGCCGGGATGTCGCTGTTGGACAAGCTCGGCCAAGCACTGGGCAGCAGCCAACCGCAGTCGACCGGCAAAGGCGGCGGTTCGTCCCTCTCGCTGCCCGGCTCGTTGGTCGCCCGCGACGAGCAGACCGGTCAGCCGTACCTGAAGCTACCCATGCCGGAACCGGCGGCGATGCAGAAGATCGTCGATCTGCTCGGGATTTTGACCAAAGGGAAGTGACGTCGCGCGCATGGCCGATGGGCATGCGGCGGCTCGTCAGGGCTTCGGTTTTTCGGCAGACTGCTGCGGCGCGAGCCGCTCGCACGTCAATTCTCATCAAAGGCGAAACCGGCGACGAGCCGCCGCACTCCGAAGAAATCCCCCCAACGCGGGGGTGCCGGCGGACTGCCGGCGCCTAAAGCTTGCAGTGCCAAGAAGTTGCACAATTATTAGCTTCTTGCGATAATTGAACCTGATCCGTGGTCGCCACGGGGAGCCGATTTTCCACGGCGATCCGCCGCCGGGCTCACGGGACGGCCCCTTGTCTGTTGGTTCAGGAGATGGTCGAAGTGCGCAGTTCGCGAAAGACGACGACACCCGCCAAACGCCGCCACCGCTTTGCCTTCGAGGCTCTCGAGCCGCGCGTGATGCTCGACGCCGGGCCGTTGCGGATCAATGAGTTTCTGGCGATCAACAACAACGGATTGCAGGACGCCGACGGCCAACGCTCGGACTGGATCGAAATCCAC
The DNA here is from genome assembly GCA_964472545.1 of uncultured Planctomycetaceae bacterium. GTDB lineage: Bacteria > Planctomycetota > Planctomycetia > Pirellulales > Thermoguttaceae > CAYYNP01. Next base: position 18,676 of record CAYYNP010000151.1, read on the forward strand.
AATCCCACCGCGGGTCCGGTCGACCTCGAGGGATGGTGCCTTACCGACCAGGCGGCCAACCCGACAAAATGGCAATTTCCCTCCGTCATGCTCAACGGGGGCGACCACTTGACGGTCTTCGCCTCGAGCAAAGACCGCACCGGGGACGAGTTGCACACCAACTTCAAGCTCGACGGCGACGGTGAGTACCTCGCGCTAGTTCAGCCCGACGGCACTACGATCGCGCACCAGTTCGCCCCCGAGTATCCGCCGCAGGTGGCCGACGTTTCTTTCGGGGCCGGCTCAATGACGCAGGTCGGCGACGTGCTGCTGCACGACGAGGCGCCGGTGCGCGTGCTGGTCCCGGACTGGCAAGTGCCCGACACGATCGGGCAGACGTGGACCGAGGTGGACTTCGACGACTCGTCGTGGATCGCCGGCGACTCCGGCGTAGGCTACGACCAAGATCCCGACTACGGGCCGTACATCCTGACCGACGTCGAAGATCAGATGGTCAATTTTCAGACGACCGTCTACGTGCGCCAGAGGTTCCACGTCGGCGACGCGGACGCCTACACGGCACTGAAGCTGCGGCTGCGCTATGAAGACGGCTTCGCGGCCTATCTCAACGGCGAGTTGATCGAGAGCGACAACATCTCCGATCCGCAAAGCAACATCGCCAACGCCCCCCGGGGCCGCGACGACAACCTGGCGATGGTCTACCGCGAGTTCGACGTCTCGGCGTACGTGGGTCTGCTCCAGCCCGGCGATAACGTGCTGGCGATCCACGGAGTGAACAAGTCGTCGCGTTCGACCGACATGCTGATCCAGGCCGAACTGGCGGGTGATCGGGCTTTGGACTTCGGCGAAGTCTACTTCGAGGACCCCTCGCCGGGCGAAGTCAACTCGGGCGGGGCCCTGGGGAAAGTGGCCGATACGAAGTTCAGTGTCGACCGCGGCATCTTCGCGGATTCCGAGGGACTTTCCTTCCCGGTCGAAATTACGACCAAGACCGACGGCGCCGAAATCCGCTACACCACCGACGGCACGCCGCCGACCGCCACCACCGGCACGGTCTACACGGGACCGATCCTGATCGACCAAACCACCAACTTGCGGGCGGCGGCCTACAAGCCGGGCTACATCTCAAGCAACGTCGATACGCAAACGTATCTGTTCCTCGACGATATTCTGCAGCGAACCAATGCCGGGTTGCCCGGAAGCTGGGGCAGCCACGGGCCCGACTATGCCATGGACCCGGCGATCGTCGACGACGTGATGACCGACGGCAACGGCCAGACGTTTACCGTGGCCGACGCGCTCTTGGCCATCCCCACGATCTCGCTCGCGCTGGATATGGACGACTTCCTGGGGACCGGAGGGTTGTCGATTTACCGGAACGGCCAGGGCGTGCCGGCGGCCGTTTCCACCGAGATGATCTACCCCGACGGCAGCCAGGGGTTTCAACTCAACGCGTCGGTGCAGATCCAAGGCGGCAGCAGCGTAAACCGTTGGAAGTCGGACAAGCTCTCGATGCGGCTGAAGTTCTGGGAGCCTTTCGGCCCGACCAAGCTCGACTTCCCGCTCTTCGGCGACGACCAAGCCGACCGCTTCGATACGCTAATTCTCGACGCCCGGCTGAATCAGGCCTGGCACTATAGCGGCGGCTCGTCGCCGGCCAGCCAGCGGCGATATGCCCAATACACCCGCGACCAATACGTGGCCGATATCCAACAGGCGCTCGGCGGCACCGCCCCGCACGGATTCCCGGCGCACGTCTACGTCAACGGAATCTACTGGGGGATCTACGGCCTGCACGAGCGTCCCGACGAGAGCTTCACCCGGGAGTATCTCGGCGGCGAGAAGGACGACTATTACGTCATCAAGCATCGGGCACAACTGAATTCGGTGCTCAATCCGGAACCGACAACGGATCCTGCCGGCGCTAACCGCGCGCTGAACGACTTTCGGGCGATGTGCAGCTTGAGCAATCTCTCGACCGCCGCCGGCTACGCCCAGATGCAGCAGTACCTCGACGTGCCGGATTTCATCGACTACATGATCACCAACTTCTACGTGGGCAATACCGACTGGTCGCACCAGAACTGGTACGCCAGCCGCAACTTCGTCGACCCCGACGGCCGTTGGCGATTCCACAGTTGGGACCCCGAGCATTCATTGAAGGGCACGACGGATAACGTTACCGGCAAGAACCAAAGCAACTCGCCGACCGGTTTGCATCAGCGGCTAACGGCCAACGCAGAATATCGCATGCTTTTCGCCGACCGCCTGCACCGCCACTTCTTCAACGACGGCCACCTCACGCCCGAGGGCGCCGCGGCGTTGTATCAGATCCGCCTCGACGAACTCGATCGGGCCGTGGCGGCCGAGTCGGCCCGCTGGGGCGACAATCAGGAGGCCGAGTCGGGGACCACATTCACCCGCGGCCAACATTGGATCGCCGAACGCGACCGGCTGCTGAACACCTACTTCCCCACGCGAACGAACACCGTACTGGGGCAACTCTCCAGCAGAGGGCTGTACCCTAACGTCGACGCGCCCGTGTTCGAGGTCAACGGTTCCTACGGCCACGGCGGCGAACTGCTCGACGGCGACGTGCTGAGCGTCACTGCCGATGCGGGCAACACGATCTACTACACGCTCGACGGTTCCGACCCCCGGCTGTCGGGCGGGGCGGCCAATCCCGCGGCGATCGCCGTTTCGACTGGGGCGGCGATTCCGCTTGGCGAATCGACGCTCGTCAAGAGCCGCGCTCGCTTGGGCAGTACGTTCAGCGCGCTGAACGAGGCGCAGTATTTTCGCGGCGTGCCGGCCACGGCGGAGAACCTGGCGATCGCCGAGATTAACTACAACCCGCATGCCCCCACCGCCGCCGAATTGGCCACGCAGCCGGATGCCGACGACGACTTCGGCAACGACGACTTCGAGTGGGTCGAGTTGCTCAATACGAGCGACACCGAGACGATCGACCTGGCCGGCGTGCAATTCACAACGGGCCTGATCTTCGACTTCACCGGCAGCAATGTCGATGAACTGGGACCGGGCGATCGGGTGGTCGTGGTTCGCGACGCGGCGGCCTTTGCGGCCCGATACGGCGACCTCGACAACGTCGCCGGCGTCTATGAGAACAACCTGCTCAACCGCGGCGAAGAGATCACGTTGGTGAGCGACTGGACCGGCGAGACGATCCATCGCTTCGCCTACAACGACGCCGGAAGCTGGCCGGGCCGGGCCGACGGCAAAGGAGCCACGCTCGAATTGGCCGATCCGGCCGGCAGCGCGTCGGCCGATTACGCCAACGGCATGAGCTGGAACAGCAGCAGCAGCTACGGCGGTACGCCCGGCGAAGGGCCCGCGGCGGAAGTCGGCGTGGTGGTCAACGAGGTGCTCACGCACACCGACATGCCCGCGGTCGACGCGATCGAACTGCACAACCTGACCGATCGGCCGATCGACGTCGGCGGCTGGTACCTCAGCGACGCTTGGGGCGGACCGGACGACGACACGGCCGGCTATCACAAGTTCCGCATTCCCGTCGGCACCCAGATCGACGTCGGCGGCTACACGGTCTTCTACGAAGGCCACTACGAAGACCAGACGCTGGCATTCGCCGAGAACGAGTTCGGCGGCCTCGACGGCTTCGCGCTCGACGGGGCCGACGGCGACGACGTCTGGCTGATGGAGGCCGACCCCGCGGGCAACCTCACCCGCTTTGCCGACCACGTCGAGTTCGGCGCCGCCGCCCGGGGCGAATCGATCGGGCGCTGGCCCAATGCCACCGGGAAGCTCTTCCCCATGGAAGAGGTGACGCTCGGCGACGTCAACGGCGATCCGCGCATCGGGCCGGTGATCATCAGCGAAGTGATGTACCATCCGGCCGAAGGCGACCCGGCCGGCGACGAGTTTGTCGAACTTTACAACCCCACCGGCCAGAGCGTGCCGTTGTTCGACCCGGCCCATGCGGCCAACACCTGGCGGCTAGACGGCACCGGGTTCGATTTCCCCCAGGACGCCACGATCCCGGCCGGCGGCGTGGCGTTGGTCGTCTCCGGCGATCCGGCCGCCTTCCGCACGACGTACGGCGTGCCCGGCGACGTGCAGGTCTTCGGGCCGTTCTCGGGCCGGTTGGACAACGCGGGCGAGCGGCTGCAACTGATGAAGCCCGACGAGCCGAACGTCGAGCCGGCGTTGGTGCCGTATCTGCTGGTCGATGAGATCAACTACGAGCCCGACGGCGTCTGGCCGGCCACGGCCGACGGGCAGGGCGATTCGCTGCACCGGACGGCCGTCGACAGCGGCGGCAACTACCGCGACAGTTGGCAGGCCGCCGCGCCCACGCCCGGCGAGGTGGCGTTGCGGCAGACGATGGTGGTGGGCCGGGAGATCTTCTACAACCACTCGTCGTTCGACGGCAACGACGCGAGCGCCTCGGCGGCCGACGACGCGGCGATTGCCCCGGACAAAACGGCCCTTCTGCCCGGCGACGCGGCCTCGCTGGCCAACTACACCAACTACAGCCTGGGCATCAACGGGATCATGGTCGACGTGGCCGATCTGCCGCCGGAGGTGACGCCGGGGATCGACGATTTTGCCTTTCGCGTGGGGAACAACAGCGATCCGGCCTCCTGGGCCCTGGGGCCGGTTCCGGCGTCGGTCACCGTTCGTCGAGGTGCCGGGGCGAATGGCTCCGACCGCGTGACGATCGTGTTTGCCGACTATGCCGTGCAGAAGCAGTGGCTCGAAGTCACGGTCGTTGCAGCCAACTTGGAGCTTTTGGCCGACGACGTCTTCTACTTCGGCAACGCCGTGGCCGAGGCCGGCAATTCCGCGGCGAATACCCAGGTGACCACTACTGACCTGCTGCTGGCGCGGAACAACCCCCGTAACTTC
>CAYYNP010000152.1:0-23545 GCA_964472545.1 uncultured Planctomycetaceae bacterium
GCCCGTCGAACACCAGCATCGGATACGTCACGCGCATTGCGTTGACGGTGGATCCCTGCAATTCGTCTTCGACCGTTACGCCGCCGGGCTCGACGGTGATCGTCTCGGTCAACGTGTGCCGAGAGGCTTCGGGCGACTCGTCGAGCGGGCCGATCTCGTAGACCACGCGGAAGCGGGTCCGTTGGGGCGTCTCCTCGAGAATCTCCACTTTCGGCGTCGGCGGTGTGAGCGCCGCCAGACGGTGCCAGCCCGCCGCGTCGTGCCACTCGGGGCCCACGGCAAGATTCACGCCGGGGCCGCTGAACTTGGGGGCACAACCGTCCGACGGGCCAAGCTGGGGGTGTCCGCCCTTTAAGTGTACGCGGATCAGGCCGGTCGGATTGTAGACGTGATCGCCGCGGGTATCGTATTCAACGTAGGTTCCGCCGGCCGAGGCGAATATCTTGTGAAACGGTTCGAGAATCGGCAGCACGTATCCGCCCACGTCGGCCGGGGCCGGCAACTCCCGGACGGTCTGGTCCGCGTATTGCCAGGCCTGGGCCAGCATCGAACAGGCCAGCAGGTTGTAGCAAGTGTGGGCCGAGTAACTCTCGTATCCGTGTCTGGCGTCGACGCCGTAGCGATTCTTCACGACGTAGCCGGAACCGTCGGGGCGAATCCAACGCATCACCGAGGCCAGCGAGAGCCGTGCAGCCCGCTTGAAAGCGCCGGCCTCTTGGGGACGCCCGGCGCGTGCCGAAGCGGCAGCGTAAACCTCGAACACCACGGCCTGCTGGGCCTCGTTCCAGATGTGATGGCTGCTGCGGTAGCCGGTGGGAAGTTGTCCGGTGGGCGATTGCATCAACAACGAGGTCCATGCCCCCCGCCAGAGCAGCTCGCGATACGTGGCATACAGTTCGCCGCGATAGCCCCGTTCTAGCATGCCGGCCAGATAGTGACGGGGAAACAGGTCGTAGGGCAGCGGGTTGCCGTGCTCGGCGTACATGCCCAGCGGAGTGAAATGTCCCAACTGCTTGGAGAGGAAAGTCTCGACGTACTGCATGTCGCCGAAGCCGGCCTCGGCCCGGAGATACTCGCCGGAGAGGTTCACGACGTTCCAGTTGTTCGATGCATCCTGGGCCCTGTAGAGTTTCCGAGGCCGCACGTCGGCCAACTGGCCCTTCCATGCCCTGCGGCGATCGGCGGGTGCAACGTTTCCAAAGAGCTCGTAGGCCAGCATCACCGGCCAGGTGTAGAAGTCGCCGTGGCCGCCGGCCGCGGTGGCTGAGACCATGTCGGCCAGCGAGACGTCCAACGCCATCATCCCGCTCTCGAACAGGCCCGCGCCGGTCGCGTGTCCGGAAGCGGCCAACACGGCGACGCTGTGTGCGTAGCAGGGCGTAGCGTAGAACTTCTCGGTCTTTTCGACCGGGTCAATGATCCGCCCGGCATCGTCCTGGTATTGGCGCATCACCTTGACCTGGCCCGCGATCACGCGCAAGTAGTCGTCGCGTTTGAGGCCGGTGGGTCGGAAGTCGTCCGTCGTTTGCTGCCGCTTCAGGAAGGCATCGATCTTCGACGCCAGCGGATGACGGCCGTCCGGGATGATGGACTCGCGGGATTCGGCTTTTTCCGCCGTGAAGCCGTCCACCGTGGTCGGCTCACCAGCCCAAGCCGACGGCAAGACGCCGAGCAGACACACTAAGACCAAAGTGAGCTGGATTCTCACGGCAGATTCCTTCGCGTAGTCACGTTCACAAAGCGATCCCACTTCTTCACATTATGCACGATCATACCCTGAACCGACCGCGGCCGCGACGTAGGCTTGCAGGGGCAATCTCGGGCGAGGATAATTGGAAGTGTTATCGGCCGGGATGTGCGATTGGCCCGGATGAAGGCGTCGATTTCCGTACCCGAAAGCGACAGGAGCCAAGGGATGTCAGCGATTGGCGGGATGGGCCGTCCGAGTCGGAGAAAGTTCTGCGGCCTGGCGGCAGGCAGCGTCTTGGGGACGGGGCCGATCTGCCGGGCCCTCTGCGGTCCGCCCGTGAAGAAGGCCCCTGCGGCCGGAGTGCGCGTTTCCCGAGTCCGCCAGGGTGAAGACATCTTCTCCTACATCCGGCGCGTCCGGGGACGTTTCGATCAGACTCTCTACCGTCAAATCGTCGGAGCCGCCAACGAACGGAAGGAGGGCGACCAGATCCTGGGCGTGGCGGCCGCGGACGACGATTCCCGCCGCCGGGCGCGAAGTCTGCTGGCCGCCACCCCCGCCGGCCGGCTGTCTGCCCGGCCGTTATTCGAGGACGCGCTCTACGACCGGCTGCAAGCCGACGTCGATCCGGCGGCCGGGCGCAAACTGGCCGATCAAACCCTGGGGCAGTTGCGAGATTTCCTCCTGAAGCGGGACCAGCAGCAGATCCGATCCATCCTTGACGGGCTCGGCAGCGACCTGATCGGCTGCCTGGTCAAGCTGATGGACGAAGAGGACTTGATTGCCGTCAGCCGCAAGCTCTTCCATCCCCTGCCGGGCAGTCAGATCGGCGCCGCGGGATACCTGGGCGCTCGCATCCAACCCAACTCGCCGACGGACAACCCGGACGATATTGTCTGGCAGGTATTCTGCGGCTGGTCTTACGCGGTGGGCGACGTGGTGCTGGGCACCAACCCGGTCAGCAGCGATCCCGATTCCGTGACGGCCGTCGAGGCGGCGTTGCTGGAGCTGCGCCGTACCTTTGACGTTGAGGACGTCCTCCCCCATTCGGTTTTGGCCCACGTCGACATTCAGGCGGACTTGGAGCGGCGCAATCCCGGCACAACGGGGATCTGGTTCCAAAGCCTGGCGGGCAGCACGGCGGCCAACGCCACCTTCGATCTGACCGTGGAGAAGATGCTGGACTATGCCTCCCGCCGTACTGGAAGATACGGCCTCTATTTCGAGACGGGCCAGGGCGCCGATTTCACCAACGGCCACGGCGAGGGAACCGACATGGTCGTCCACGAAGCCCGCAAGTACGGCTTCGCACGCCTACTGAAGCGAAAGGTCGCCGAAGCCCGGCAGCGGGCCGGGCTGGAGCCTTCGCCGTGGGTACACGTCAACGACGTGGCGGGGTTCATTGGGCCCGAGGTCTTTCGCACCAAGCAGCAACTCGTGCGGTGCTGCTTGGAAGACGTGGTGATGGGCAAGCTCCACGGCCTGACGATCGGCCTGGACGTCTGCACGACGTTGCACATGGACGTCAGCCTGGACGATCTGGACTGGTGCTTAGAGCGGATCATGCCCGCCAATCCGGCCTACCTGATGGCGCTGCCCACCAAGCACGACCCCATGCTGGGCTACCTGACCACGGGCTTCCAGGACCACGTGCGGCTGCGCCGACAATTCGGCTATCGGGTCAGCGACCGCATGTGGGCGTTTTTCCAACGCCTCGGCGTGGTCGACAAGGACGGAGACCCCACGGAACACTTCGGCCGGCCCCTATGGGTGTGGCTGCAATACTGTCGGGCCAAGGGAGACGCTCGCCCGGCAGAGCAAATCGAATCCGAGGGTCGGCAGAAGATGCAGGAAGTGCGCGGGAGGGGTGTCTTTCTGGCCGAAGGCTGCGGAGAGAATCCCTGGGATCTGACGCCAAAGCTGGGCCGGGAAATCCGCGATCTCTACGTTGACGCCAAGCGGTGCGTTCGCGTCGAACTGACTCCCGCGTTCGTCCAATCCCTGCCCGCATCGGTCCTCCTTCGCAGTACCTCGAAGGACCGAACCGATTATCTTCTTCACCCCCAAACCGGAGAAACGCTGGACGCCCCTTCCCAGAAGATCGTCCGGTCGCTGGGAGCTAAACGCGCGGCAGCGTCTGAGATCCAGATCGTCGTATCCGACGGGTTGAACGCCTACGCGATCATGGACCGTGGGCATCTGGTCCCTTATCTGGCCGCCCTTCGGGAAGAGCTGCAGCGGAAAGGCTACACCGTGGTTCCGGAACTGGCGGTGGTACACGGGGGCCGCGTCCGCGCCGGATACCGCATCGGCGAGTTGCTCTTCAAGAACGCGGCCGACGCCTCGACCCGCCGCGGCATCATCCACGTCATCGGCGAACGGCCAGGCAGTATGCACCACACGTTCTCGGCTTACATCACGGCGCTGCCGACGGCCGTCTGGAGCCAACCGGGACGCACCGACCACAACGTCACCCGCGTAGTTTCCGGCGGGGCCGATACGGCGTTGCGGCCCGCCGCGGCTGCCCGGGCTTCCGTCAAGATCATTGAGGAGCTTTGGGCGAAAACGGCGTAGCCCAGAAGTCTGGCCAACCTCTGGAGTTGCGCTCGCGTGTCAGAATGCGGTCCGTTGTTGACACGTTTCACAACCCGTATGCGCGTATCAGACGGCACCATCCAAACCAGCGACTTAGTAGTGATCTGCACCCGGTGTTGTGTCTCACAAGAGAAGCAGTCCTGCTCAGTGTGTGCTGGAGCCACGAAACAGCCAATTCAGGGCCGCTTGCCGCTCGCGTCCACCTGGCAACGGATTTCGACGCCCGTGTTGCCCTTGCCCGGCAAACGGCATGACAACCGCAACTCGAAGTCGGTCAGCCGGACGTCGTCGTAGACCAGATACGACAGACGGCCGGCCCGGCCCCTCGCCTTTGCATCACCGACGCCGGGCGACTATGATGAACGCTTGACGTGCGGACGGACGCCGTCGGTGTTTTCGCGTTTCCAACTGCTATGCGAGGAGTGAACCTGCCATGAAGAAGAGAGCTATCGTTTCCGTCGTCGCCGTATTGGAAATTTGCTGCACTGCCGCCGGCGTATCGGCCGCAGAGTTTCTCAGCGGAATCGAGTGGGCCGAGCCGGCGATCGTCGACCCCGGCGGTCCGCAGAAGGCCCCGTCCGACGCGGTGGTGCTCTTCGACGGCACCGACATGTCGCAATGGGAAGGCGCCGACAAGTGGGTCGTCGAGGACGACGCAGTCACGGCCGGTCCGGGCACCCCGCGCAGCAAGGCCCAGTTTGGCGACTGCCAACTCCACATCGAGTTCGCCTCCGCCGCCGAAGTCAAAGGTTCCGGACAGGGACGCAGCAACAGCGGCGTCTTCCTGATGGGTAAGTACGAGCTTCAAGTGCTCGATTCCTACGAGAACAAGACCTACTTCGACGGCCAGTGCGGGGCGATCTACAAGCAGCATCCGCCGCTGGTCAACGCGTCGCGCAAGCCGGGCGAGTGGCAAACCTACGATGTCATCTGGAGGGCTCCCCGCTTCGACGAAGATGGCAAGCTGATCAGCCCCGCGTTCATCACCGTGTTGCACAACGGCGTGTTGATCCAGAACCACTTCGAGCTGCAGGGCGACACGCCGTACAACCGCGCTCCCGCGTACAAGGCCCATCCCCCCAAGGGCCCCATCACGCTACAATTCCACGGCAACCCGGTCCGCTACCGCAACATCTGGGTTCGCGAAATCAAGGAGTTGGAGAACAAGCGGGTGCATGAACCGAAGACCCGGTAGGAGGGACGATTCGATGTCGAGCGCCGTGCCGCGGATCGCGCTGGCCGTGGGGCTGTTGCTGACCGCCGCTTTGGCTCCGGGGCAAGTCGTCTTCCACGTGGCAACCGACGGCAACGATGCCTGGTCGGGAACGCTGCCGGCTCCCAATGCTGCCAAGAGCGACGGGCCGTTCGCCACGATCGTCCGCGCACGCGACGCCGTGCGGAAACTGACGCAGGAGGACCGGCTCGCCCAGGGCGGAGTGACGATCCTTCTACACGACGGGACGTACACGATCGATCGCACGCTGGAGTTCACGGCCGAGGATTCCGGCACCAAAGAGGCGCCGATCGTCTATACGGCCACGAAAGGTGAGTCGGTCCGGCTGCTCGGTGGCCGGCTGGTGACGGACTGGAAATCGGTCACCGACGCCAAGGTGCTCGCCAGGTTAGATGAGACGGCCCGCGGCCAACTGAAGCAGGCCGACTTGAAGGCCCTGGGGATCAGCGACTTCGGCTCGCCGGCCGGCGGAGGCGTCGAGTTGTTCTTCGGCGGCGAACCGATGACCGTCTCGCGCTGGCCGAACGAGGGCTTCGTGCCGGTGGTCAACGTGCTCGGTGCGACCGAGCGCGACGTCCGCGGCCATACAGGCACCGTCGAAGGGATCTTCGAGTACGAAGGCCACCGCCCTTCCCGGTGGGGCGACGAACCGGACGCCTGGGTCCACGGCTATTGGTTTTGGGATTGGGCCGAACAGCGTCATCCGATCAAGACGATCGACACGCAGCGCCGCACGATAGAAGTCCAGCCGCCGTATCACGGCTACGGTTATCGCAAGGGTCAGTGGTTCTACGCCTTCAATCTGCTTTCGGAGATCGACACGCCCGGCGAATGGTACGTCGACCGGCAACGCGGCGTGCTCTATTTCTGGCCGCCCTCGCCGATCGAGAAGAGCGAGGCAATCGTCTCGGTGTTGCCGACGCTTGTCTCATTCGACAACGCGTCGTTTCTCACGCTGCAAGGTCTCACGCTCGAAGGCGCCCGGGGAACAGCGATCACCATGTCCGGCGCCCAGGAGAACCGCGTGGTTGGCTGTACGATCCGCAACGTGGGCAGTTGGGCCGTGAGCGTCTCGGGTGGACTGCGGCACGGCGTCGTCGGCTGCGACGTGTACCAGATGGGCGGCGGGGGGATCGCCCTGCGCGGTGGCAACCGCACCACGCTCTCTCCCGCGGGCCATTTTGCCGAGAACAACCATATCCACCACTACGCCCGGGTCAAACGCGTCTATCAGCCGGGCATCACGCTGCAGGGCGTCGGCAATCGGGCCGCACACAACCTGATCCACAACGCCCCGCACATGGGCATGGGCTTCGGCGGCAACGACCACGTGATCGAACTGAACGAGATCCACAGCGTCTGCTACGAATCGAACGACGCCGGGGCGATCTACACCGGCCGCAACTGGACCATGCGCGGCACGGTCATCCGCCACAACTATTTGCACCACATCAACGGCTTCCGCAACCGCGGCTGCGTGGGCGTCTATCTCGACGACATGTTCTGCGGCACAGAAATCTCCGGCAATCTCTTTTATCGGGTCACCCGCGCGGCGTTCATCGGCGGCGGACGGGATTGCCTGGTGAAGAATAACCTGTTTGTCGACTGCAAGCCGGCGCTGCACATCGACGCTCGGGCGCTGGGATGGGCCCACGACCACGCCGACGGTTGGATCGCCGAGGGGCGCGAGAAGGGCACGCTGTCGGGAATCCGCTACAAGGAACCGCCTTATAGTGAGCGCTATCCGGAGTTGGTGGGCATCCTCGACGACAATGCGGCCGCGCCAAAGGGCAACCGCGTCGTGCGCAACGTGTCGTTCGGCGGCAAGTGGGACGGCGTACACGGCGGCGCGCGGGAATACCAGACGGTCGAAAACAACCTGGTCGACGTCGCCCCGGGCTTTGCGTTTGCGGATCGAATCGGCGAGGGCAACCATCCCCCAGCGGCCGACTTCACACTCAAGCCCGACTCGCCCGCCTGGGCAATCGGCTTCAAGAAGCTGCCGCTGGAGAAGATCGGGCTCCACGAGGACGACACTCGCGCGAGTTGGCCGGTCACCAGCGAAGTCCGTCAGGAGAACCCCGAATGAACGCGAATCGCCTCTTGCTTCGTTCACTCGTTATGGTTTCGCTTTGCGCCTGGTTGCCGCCGGCCCTCTTGTTTGCAGAACCGCCGGGAACCTCGCCGCCCGAGACGATCCCCACGCCGCGTCCCGCGCAACTCGCCTGGCAGCAGGCCGAGTTGGGAATGCTCGTCTGCTATGAACTGCACACGTTCAACGCCGGCCGATACCGCCAAGGCAACGCCCGGGTAACGCCGATCGAAGACGTCAACCAGTTCAACCCCACGGCTTTGGACACCGATCAGTGGATTCGCGCCGTCCGCGACGGCGGAGGCCGCTTTGCCATTTTGACGGCCTCGCACGAATCGGGCTTCCGGCTGTGGCAGTCGGACGCAAATCCGTACTGCCTGAAGGCGGTCCGTTGGGGCGACGGCAAGCGGGACATCGTGGCCGAGTTCGTCGCCTCCTGCCGCAAGTACGACGTCAAGCCGGGCATCTATCTCGGCACGCGTTGGAACGCCCAGTTGGGCGTCTACGACTTCAAGGTCACCGCCCGCTCCACGATCACCCAGGAGGCTTACAACCGGCTGATCGAACGCGAGGTCGAAGAGATCTGCACGCGTTACGGCGAGTTGTTCGAGATCTGGTTCGACGGCGGCGCGTACGGCCCCAAAGACGGCGGGCCGGACGTGCTGTCGGTCGTTGAAGAGCACCAGCCGCAGGCGCTCTTCTATCACAACTACCAGCGTGCCGACGCCCGCTGGGGCGGCAGCGAGTCGGGCACGGTCCCGTACCCCTGCTGGGCCACGATGCCGTTCGACGGATATGAAGGGCATAAGAAGGAGTCGCACGCCAACGGGTTTCGACTGCTGAAGTACGGCGACCCGGAGGGCAAGGTTTGGTGCCCGGCCATGTCGGATGCCCCGTTGCGCGGCTTCCGCGGCCACCAGTGGTTTTGGGAACCCGGCGACGACCGGCTGATCTACCCCCTCGAGCGGCTCGTGGCGATGTACGAACGATCGGTGGGCCGCAATTCGACGCTCATTCTGGGCATCACCCCCGACACGCGCGGGCTGCTGCCGCAAGCAGACGTCGATCGCCTGGCCGAATTTGCCGCCGCCGTTCGCCGACGCTATGACACGCCTGCCGGCACGACCACCGGGGAAGGAAACGAGTTGACGCTTCAACTCGCCACGCCGGCCACGCTCGACCGGATCATGCTGCAAGAGGACATCCGCCAAGGAGAACGCGTCCGCGAGTTTCGCGTCGACGCGATGATCGACACAGCGTGGCAAGAGATCGCCACGGGAAGCTGCATCGGGCACAAAGCAATCCTGCCGATCGAACCGACCGCGACGTCCAAACTCCGGCTGGTGATCACCAAGTCCATCGCCGAACCCCGCATTCGCACGTTCTCGGCCTTTGCTCCTGAGGAGACCACGCCGGCAACGTCGTTCGCCATCGGGGCCGACATCTCCTGGGTGCAGCAGCAGGAAGACGCCGGTGTTCGCTTTGCGGATAACGGCACCCGGATAGACGTCCTCCGGATCCTCAACGACCACGGATTCAATTGGATTCGATTGAGGGTCTTTCACAATCCGAAAGCCGAGAAGGGCTACTCGGCCGAAGGCTACTGCGACCTGTCGCACACACTGGCAATGGCCAAGCGGGTCAAGGCGGCAGGTATCCGACTGCTGCTCGACTTCCACTACAGCGACACTTGGGCCGACCCGGCCCATCAGACAAAACCGGCCGCATGGACCGATCTACACGGCGAGGAACTGAACGAGGCCGTATACGATCACACCCGGGAAGTCGTCGCGGCATTGAAGAAGCAGAGCACGCTCCCCGACGTCGTGCAGATCGGCAACGAAATCAGCAACGGGATGTTGTGGCCCGACGGGAAGATGTGGGCATCCGACGACTGGGACGTTTTCTGTGGGCTGATCAAAGCCGGGTGCGACGGAGTCAAAGACGTGGATCCGAACGTGAAGATCATGCTCCATCTTGCCTGGGGCGGGCAAAACGCGAAGTCCAGGGCGTTCCTCGATCGGGTGTCGGCCCGCGGCGTGCCCTTCGACGTCATCGGCCAATCCTATTACCCGCGTTGGCACGGCACGCTGGACGACCTGGAATCGAATCTGACCGATTTGGCGGGTCGATACGAGCAGGAGATCATGCTCGTTGAGTATTCGGTGCCCGACGTGCGGCAGATCAACGACATCGTGCGGGAGCTGCCGGGCGGTAAAGGCCTGGGGACCTTCATTTGGGAGCCCACGAGATGGCAGGGCGGGGCGCTGTTCGACCAGCGCGGAAACACCCGGCCGGAAATCGACGTCTACGCCAAGATGGCCGAGGATTATCGCCGGCAGGATTGATGAGGATTCGAAGCGGACGATACGGAGCATGCCGGTTGGCGTCCTCTCCCGCTTCTGCATTCATGTTCTACGTAAGCGGGCGTTTTCGCCCTACTGCCCCTGCACTTCGTCGACCAACCGCGCCAACCCGTCCAGGTTCTGCTTCAGGCTCTCCTCGGCATCCAACTCGCCGCGATGATCGAGGATGCCGATCGGGCCACGGTAACCGCTCTGGGCGATGATCTGCAGCAGGGCCCGATCGTGACGGCCGGCGCCAATCGGTAGGATCTTCGGCCGTGCGCCGTCGTTCATGCCGTTGAGGTTCAGGCAGAGCAAATACGGCTGCATCAGGGCCAAAGCTTCGTCGAAGTCGTCGATATGCCCGTGACCGTGGTGGAGGTTGTAGACGATGCCCACGTGGTCGGCCTTCGTGTTGGCGCGGAGCCAGCGGACGACGGCCACCATGTTCTCCGGTTCGCCGCCCCAACCGCCGTGGTTGTAGAGTCCGAAACGGCACCCCAGCGCGCGGGTCTTCTGGACCAACGGCAAGAGCCGTTTGGCGGCTGCTTCGACTCGCTCGGCGTGCGTGCTGCCGCTGCCACTTCCAAGCGTCTGCCAGATCTGCGGCCGGATGCCGTGTTTCTCGATCAGCCGCGCCATGTCGTCGTGCCAGCCCCAGAAGGCGAAGTACTCCAGACCGTGCCGCTTGTACTGGAGAATCTCCTCCTCGAACGTCGGCACGTGTTGCGCTCGCCAGTCGTAGGCCACTTTCGCAATGCCCAGCCGATTGAGCATTTCGGCCCTTGCTTCGGGGCCGCGGGCCTTGGCGTCGAAGGGGACGATGCACCAGGCGACGAGGTTGTCCTTGTCGAACAACTCCCAGCCGGCCGGTTCGTCGGCAGCCGACGGCGGCGTGGCGCCGGCCGCGAGAACTCCCGTTAGGACAGTCAGGACACAAACACTCGGCTTCATCGTGATGGCTCCTTGGCTTGAACTTCCAGCCGGCACAACTTTCGTGCGGGCAGGCGTAGTGGGAGCTTCGTTCTCGGGCCGGTCACAGAGATCTCTTTGCGTTGCACGCTCCGGTCCGCCGCGTGCAAAGTCACCGTGTAGGTCCCGCGGCCGAGCATATAGAACTCGGCGGCCATTTCGCGCGGCTGATCGCCGAAATGGTAGAGTTCGGCGTGAAAATGATCGTCACCGGACGATGTGACCAACGCGGCGATTCCCTTGGGTGGCGTCAGCCAGCGGACCGCGTTTAGCGGCAAGTAGTCGATTCGCCCCAGGTCGCCGGTCGCGCTGGCGTAGAGCAGCGCCGGATTCACGCGCGGCAACGCCGGCCGAGCATAGTCGTTCAGGTAGTTGCCCGTGAAGGCCAGCACGCGGTCCGTCCAGCGGACCTCGCTGGTGTAGCCGGGCCAATTCATCCGCAACGCCTCGGCCTGACGCTGGAGATCTTGCGTGAGCCGTTCCTTCTCCCCGGTGATCCGATAGCGGACGTAGCCGTTGGCGTCTCTCAGCAGGATCTCGTCGTATCGCGCATCCTGCGTCAACGCTCGGAGCTTGGCAAGCGTTTCGGCCATGAACCCCATGCGCACCGCACACCAGTCCACACTGCCGGGCTCGGGCTTCTCGGGCCGGGGTCCTCGCACGTAAGTACGGCGGATCTCGGCCATCGAGCGGATCGGCCGCAGATACTCCTCTTCGCCGGTGAGGTGATACGACAGCAGCAGCGTGGCGGTGAGCATCGTCATGTTGCCGGGCCAATCGTAGAGATGGGCCTGACTGTCGATCTGCGGATAGTACCACGGCTCCTCCAGGCCGCCGGCGTCTCCCTCGGGCCAGTGGATCGCCGACGGGATCACGCCGGCCGGTTTGCCGCGCTCGGCTCGGGCGGTCGCGTCGACCCAGGTATCCATCCAGGCGGCAAACAGCCGCGTCAGCCGGGGGTCGCGCGTCCGCAGCGCATAGAGCATCGTCGGCTGCAACGCGCCGGGATGCCAGACGGTGTCGCAGGCACGTTGGGGGCTCGAGTGGACTTCGTGGACGTTGAAGTAGGTGCCCTTGAACTGGAGCGTGCCGCGTTGGTTGACGCCCGTCCAAAGCGTCTGAGCAAGATCGGCGATCCGCGCCGCCCGGCGGCCCCAGAGCGGATCGTCCGGACGCAGATGCAGCATCGGCGTGATCGTGTCCTTGCTGTCCTCGGCCGTGTGTTCCACGTCGCTCATGTGCTCGGTGTAGCCGTGTTTCATGTGGGCCTGGCCGAACATCGCCCGGGAGAATTGCTGTTGTGCATGCGTGACCTTCGGGTCGTCGAAGGCGATCATCACCGGCGCCCACCAGCGCCACATCTCGCAATCGTCTCCCCATCCGCCGCCAAACTCGCCGTTTTCGAGTTGCCGATGATCGATCCACCAATGGATGATCTGTGCAAGTTTCTCGATCGACTCGCGTTGCAGGTTGGCCCATTGCGGAGCCCGATCGTCGTGAGCGATTCTCTGCGGCCATCCTTCAATCGGCCGATCGAGGTACATGCCAATGACGCGGTTTTTCGGAAAGGCCTGCTGCGTAACGCGCAACAACCGCCGCCCCTCGCCGCACCACGCCTCGCGCAACTCGGCCGAATGCCGCAAGTTGCCCGACTGGATCACCTGGTGGATCAACATCCGCCCTCGATACATACACCAGATCGGGTAGAGCGGCGACGTCTCGGCAATCCGTGGCAGGTAGTATCGGTCGGGCCGGGCCTTGCCGGTGAAAAAACCGCACAGGAAACCGTTCTCGGCCGCCCGGGTGCGCGGCTCCGGCGGCCGGTAGGTGTTGTTGGCCCAATAGTCCAGGATCGGCAGCAGGGCTTGCAGGTCCTGCTTCGTCGCCGCGGGCAACGTCGGCGACTCCGACACACGTTGCAGCAACCGATAGCGATCCTGTTCGTCCTCGGCGTTGCCGGCACGGACGATCAGCCGGGCCGGGTCCGATTCGTCCGGAGATGGTTCTGCCGCTTGGCCCCGAGAAGCCGCCGGGATGATCGAGAGAAGAGCGAGAACGAACAGAAATCGTCGATGCATAGTGCGGGCTCCTGAAGCGATATTCCGTACGCGGACTGCGTCCCGATTGCCTGGCAGTCCAGTGTACCGCATCGCGCTGCCCGTTCAACTGGGCACGCGTTCCGCGACGGGTGGCTGGGGCAAAGCGCAGCGGCTATCATGATCCTGTAGCGAATCGCCCGGTACGAGCATGACGTAAGCAGGATCCCTATCCCATGCGACATCGAACACTCCGCAAGACGACGTCCGCCGTGCTCTTCGGGCTGATCCTCAGCTCGGGCGGCGCATACGGCCAAGACGACCCGAACTCCCCCGCGGCGGAGGAGCGGCCCAACTTCGTCATCATCCTCGCCGACAACCTCGGCTACGGCGACTTGGGTTGCTACGGTTCGCCAGCGAATCGCACGCCGGCGATCGATCGCATGGCGGCCGAAGGCATGCGTTTCACCAGCTTCTATTCTTCTGCCGGAGTCTGCACACCGTCGCGGGCGAGCCTGATGACCGGCTGCTACGCCCAACGCGTGGGCATGCACCTTTCGGACAAGAACGGTTGGGTCTTGCGCCCGGTGGCCGCCAAGGGGCTCAGTCCCGACGAAGTCACGATCGCCGAAGTCCTCAAACAACAAGGCTACGCCACGGCCTGTTTCGGCAAGTGGCACCTCGGCGACCAGCCGGAGTTTCTGCCCACGCGTCAGGGTTTCGACGAATTCCTCGGCATCCCCTACAGCGAAGACATGTTCCCGCGGCCGGGGCGAGACTGGCCGCCAATGCCATTGTTGCGCAGTGAAGAAGTCGTGGAAGCGCCCGTCGACCTGACGACCACCACAGCACGCTACGTCGCCGAAGCCGTTCGCTTCATGAAGGACAATCGCACACGGCCGTTCTTTCTTTATTTCCCTCATCATCTCCCGGGCAGCCTGCGGCGTCCGGTGGTTAGTGCGCCTTTCGCCGGGAAATCGGCCAACGGCCCCTGGGGCGACAGCGTCGAAGAGATTGACGCCTCGGTGGGAGAGATTCTACAGGCGATTCGACGGCTGGGCCTCGATCGCCGCACGCTGGTGGTGTTCGTTTCCGACAACGGCGCACCGCTGGCACACGGCGGCAGCAACGCCCCGCTGGGCGGAACCGGATACACGACCAGCGAGGGCGGGATGCGCGTGCCGTGCATCGTTCGCTGGCAGGGCAAGATCCCGGCGGGAAGAACTTGCGACGCGTTGTGTACGATGATGGACGTTCTGCCTACGCTCGCTCATTTGGCCGGGGCGACCTTGCCGGCGGACCGGATCATCGACGGCCAAAACGCGTGGTCCTTTTGGTCGGGAGAACCGGAGGCAAAGACGTCACACGACGCGTTCTTCTACTACATGGCCGACCAGTTGCAGGCCGTTCGATCCGGCCGCTGGAAACTGCATCTCGAATTGGCCCAAGGTGCCACGGCCCGAGAGATTCGCGACCGGCGGCGCCCGATGCGTCTGATCGACTTGCACGAAGACCTGCAGGAGAAACGCGACGTGTCTGCACGGCATCCGGACGTCGTTCGTCGGCTGACGGCCTACGCCGACCAAGCCCGAGCCGACCTCGGCGACGCCGGTCGCAGAGGTGCCGGGCAGCGCCGAGCCGGTTGGGTCGAGCGGCCGACGCCCAGAGTGCTCTCGGAGTGATACGGCCCGCGGGCGTCGCCGAGTACTCCCCATCGCCGTCGGCTAACAATGGAAAGGCAGCCGACCCCATGGTATGATCCACTTTGCGGCCAGACCTCACGTCGTCCGTCAATACCCACCGCCCCTTCACGGCCCTTGCGGAGAATCGAAATGAACCAGGATAGCCCTCGTCAAACCCACGCAGGTTGCTCGCGCCGCCGGTTTCTCGAACGTGCCGCCGGCCTCGGGGCCGCGTCGCTGGCCGCGCCGTACATCGTGCCCGGGGCCGCTTTGGGGGCCGACGACGCCGTGGCCGCCAATGAGCGGATCGGCGTGGCGTTCATTGGCACGGGCAACCAGGGCTCCGGCGACATGGGTGCCTTTCTGGGCGATCGGCGCGTGCAGGTGCTGGCCGTCTGCGACGTTAATCGCGAGGGGCCCGGCTATTGGGCCGGAAGCGTCCGCGGCCGCGAGCCCGCCCGGCGTCGGGTCGATCAGCACTACGCGGCCCAGCGGGAGTCGGGCAAATACAGGGGCTGTGCCGCGTATGGCGACTTCCGCGAAGTGCTGGCCCGGGAGGATATCGACGCCGTGGAGATCGCCACGCCCGACCACTGGCACGCGATTCCCTCGATCACCGCCTGCAAGGCCGGCAAGGACGTTTACTGCCAGAAGCCGCTCTCGTTGACGGTGGCCGAAGGCCGCGCCATGGCCGACGCGGTCCAGCGCTACGGCGTGGTCTTTCAGACCGGCAGCCAACAACGGTCCGACTCGAACTTCCGCCGCGCGTGCGAACTGGTCCGCAACGGGCGGATCGGCAAGCTGGAAACGGTCGAGTGTGGCTTACCCGGCGGGCGGCCCGACTATGGCAAGACGGGCGATCGCAAAGAGGTTGAGCCGGTGCCGGACGGGTTCGACTACGACTTCTGGCTCGGCCCCGCGCCGTTGGCGCCTTATTGTCCGGCCCGGTGCGGCGTCAACTTCCGCTGGATATTGGACTACTCCGGCGGCCAACTGACCGACTGGGGCGGGCACCATCCCGACTGTGCCCAATGGGGCATGGGCACCGAACGGACCGGCCCGATCGAAATCCGCGCGGCCAAGGGCGACTTTCCGCCCGACCCGGTCTGGGATACGGCCACCGATTACTACTTCGAGGCGATCTACCGCAGCGGCGTGAAGATGGTCATCTCGAACCGCGTCCGCGGCGGCGTGACCTGGAAAGGCACCGAGGGCACGATTTGGGCCAATCGCGGCCGCCACGACGCCGAGCCAAAGTCGATCCTCACCAGCACGATCGGGCCCGACGAAATCCACCTCTACGAGAGCAGCAACCACTTCCGCAACTTCATCGACTGTGTGCTCTCCCGCAAAGAGCCGATCGCCCCGGCCGAGGTCGCCCACCGTTCGATCACCATCTGCCACTTAGGCAACATCGCCATGCGGCTGGGTATCGACGGCCTGAAGTGGGACCCCGACAAGGAGCAGATCGTCGACAACCCGATCGCGGCGCGGATGCTGAGCCGACCGTATCGCGGTCCCTGGAAGTTGGGCGCGTGAAGACGTAGGCGCCGTGACGGCAGGGCTGGCGGGGCTCAACGAAAGGCCATCAGCGCCTCGTCGGCCCGGACGTAGAGGCTGTTGCGATCCATCGCCGGCGTGGCCGCCACGGGGGCATTGAGGTCGGCTTGATGGGTGATCGTGAACTCGTCGCCGCATTCGACGACCGTGAGCATTCCCCGGTTGGAAACGAGGATCAAGTGGCCGTCGGCCATTATCGGTGAGGCGCTGTATTGCCCCGAGGCTCCCATCCGCTCGCGGTAGATCATCTCGCCGGTGTCGGTGTCTACGCAACTGAGCACTCCGCCCGAGCGGACCAGATAGAGCCGGCCGGCGTGAAACACGGGCGAGGGGATCTCCGGAATGCCGCGTCGCAAATTCCAGCGTACGTGAGTATCGGTGACGTCGCCGCTCCCCCCGGGGCGAATCGCGGCCAGGTTGGGCTGACCCGCGCCGACTCGCATATCGGCCGTGAACTCTTCCTTCGTCCAGAAGCCGTCCTTGTTCTTGTCTTTCCAGTCGAAGATACGCTCTTGTTGCCCCTTTCGGTGGCCCGGGTCGTGCGACAACGGCATGCCGAATCCCGGATGGCCGGGCGGGAGCTCGGGGCGAAACGGCAAGGTGAAGTCTTTCGTGATTTCGTCGCGCCCGACGCGGCCGTCGCGATTGCGGTCGAAATGGAGCATGGCCGCCCAAAACGGTTCCGGGTCCAACTCCACGTCGCCGCGGCCGCCTTGCATCGACACGGAAACGAAAAGCTGCCCGTCGCCCGCCACCGGAACGGCGATCGGTTCGCGTGAAAAACCGCCGACGTGCCATCGTTCCTCGCCGCTTTGCGGCGCGTAGCCGTAAACGCGTCCATTGCCGAGCACGACCAGATCGGTTCCGGCCTCGTGTTTCCAGATCATCGGACTGGACCAAGCGCCGCGACTGTAGGGGCGCGGCGTTTCCCAAACAGACTCTCCCGTCGCGGTATCCAGGGCAACGACCTTCGATCGACTCAAGCGGCTTTCGGGCAGGTTGGTGTCGTCGTCCAACAGCAGGATCAGCCTCCCGTCGTGCAAGATCGGCGACGTCGCCACGCCGTACATGCTCTTGGGCGCGGGAAGCGGCTTCTTCCATTGTTGATTGCCTTCGTGGTCGTAGCACAGCAATCCGTAGGAGCCGAAGTAGACGCAGACGTGGCTCTGGTCAACGCAAGGCGTCGACGCGGCGACGCTGTTTGCGGCGTGAACTGGCTGCAGCGGCACTTCCGGAGCAAGCCGTTTCCAAAGGACCCGCCCCGACGTTGCCTCGATAGCCACGGTAGCCAGCCGTCCGTCTGCCACGCCGGTCACGAAGATGCGGTCCTCCCAAAGGACCGGCGACGACTTGCCCGGCGGCAGCGGCGTTCTCCATGCCGGATGATCGGCGGCGATCGCCAGCGGCGGTTGGCACCCGGCGGCCGTGCCGGTGGCGTTCGGTCCGCGAAACTGGTTCCAGTGGACGGTATCCGTCTCTGCGGCGCGAGAGCACGTTCCCAGCATCAGGAGCAGAAGCAACGTGGCCGATCTCATGGAATCCTCCATAACAGCACGACGATGGTAAACTGGCGGGTCATTTCACGTTCTCGACCACGTACTGGAGGATCTTCACGAACGACGCACCCCGATTGGGCATGTCGGGATCGATCCTCTCCTTCTCTGTCCAGAGTTGTCCGAGCCGCACGCGCTGCGAAGTGCTGAACTTGGCGATCTGCCGGTCGACGTACGGTTGGTGGGTTGCCGGGGCGTATCCCTCGGGCAAATCACTCTTGTCGATCCGGGCCAGCAGTTCCCGGTCGGGCGAGGCAGGCGGCTTGCGGTTTGTGGCCCCATTCTCCGGAGGTGTGGCCTGGCCGTCAACCGCATCCGGATCGAGTTCCTTGACGTAGATATTGCGGTATTCGATCGGGCAAGGGTTCTCCGCGCCGAGGTTGTCGCCGTGTACCACGATATGCTTCTGCAGCCGAATCGGGGCCGGCTCCATGTTCAGCATCCAGTCGTGATACTCGAAGTTCTCGTAGAGCACCTCGCCGTCAAACTCGGCCGAAAGCGTCCGGCCCCGTACGGTCAGCTTAACGGTATGCCAGACTCCGACTTTCGGGTCGATGTGCCGCACGTGTGGTTTCTCTTCTTCGGTGAGCCCGACTTTCTTGGCCGTCTCCTTCGGCAGGAAATAGTAGCTTTCCAGGTGTCCCATGCCGCCTTTGGAGCGCAGGTTGAACTGTTCCTGGTCGCCGAAGCCCGGGATCTCCGGGATCAGCCGGCGAAAGTTGATGCCGCTGTCGGAGATGGTCGGCATGCGGAAATCGAGCATCAGTACGAAATCCCGGTAGTGTTTCTTCGTTGCCAGACACGCGCCCCATTGCTCGATCAGTCCCGGCGACTTGAGCACGCCGTCCTCGATCGACCAATACTCTTTGACCATCGGCGGCGTGTGCCAGCCGGTGAGGTCCTTGCCGTTGAACAGCGCCGTGAAACCCTCCGGCGGCACGTTTGGCCCCGGCGGCACGGCAGCCTCAGACGCATCGATCTCCTTGATGAAGACGTTGCGGAACTCGATCGGACACGGGTTCTTCTCGCCCGGTTTGTCGCCGTCGATAAAGCGATGCTTCTGAAGCCGGATCGCATTGGGTTCCGTGCTGAGAATCCCCTCCGGATACTCGAAGCGGTCGAGAATCACCTCGCCGTCGAGTTCGGCCGTCAGCGTCTTGCCGACCACGGTCAGCTTGACGGTATGCCAGGCGCCAATTTCCGGATCGACGTGTTTGATCTTGGGAAGCTGGTCGTCGGTCAGCTTCATGTCCTCCGGCAGGAAGTGGAGGCTCTCCAGGTTCCCCATGCCGCCCTTGGATCGAATGTTAAACTGCTCGGCGTCGCCGATCTTCCCGAGCATCCGCGGAGCCAGATTGCGGAAGTGGATTCCGCTGTCCGACGTGGCCGGCATACGGAAATCGACCATCAGCACGTAGTCCCGGAACTCTTTCTCGGTGACCAGATCCGCGCCCCACTCTTCGAGCAGCCCGGGCGACTTCAGCACACCGTCCTCGATCGACCACATCTGCCGGACCTTCGGATGGACGCGCCAGCCGGTGAGGTCCTCGCCGTTAAACAGGGCCGTGAAACCGGCGGGCGGTACGTTGAGCTTCGTCTCTTCACCTGCCGTGAACGGCTTGATGCGAACGTTGCGCACGGCGATCGGCCCGTAATCGCCCTGGATGATGATCGGCCCGCGGGGATGCTGCTTGCGATCCCAGTTCGTGCCGCAGGCGTACGGCACGTCGTGGTTCTCTTGGATGACCTGGCCGTTGTGCACCACCCGGACGAAGTTGGCGTGGGCCGTCTTCTTTCCGTCCTCGTCGAATCGAGGCGACTTGAAGATGATGTTCAACGACTGCCACTGGCCCGCCGGCTTGGCCGCGTTGACTCTCGGCGGGGAGCCCTCGTCGATGTGGTGATAGGTCGGCTGGGCTTCCGCCCGGGGATAGATCCCGCCGCAGTGGCCGGCGGTGGGCTTTTCGATGCCGTGGCTGTCGAGGATCTGGATCTCGTAGTTGCCGTGGAAGATCACACCGGAGTTGGAACCCTTGGCGACCATGAACTCCAGGTAGATTTCGACGTCGACGAACGTCTGCTTGGTGACCAGGCTCTTGGCCCGGCCAGCCGTGCCGTTGATCAACACACCGGCTCCCGGTTTGCCGGCCAGACCGCGGGGATTGTCCGGATCGAGCATCGCATCGCCGGCGATGTACCAATCGCCGGTCGGCTGGTGCCAGGCGGCGAAGATGTCCTCGGCTGCGGCCGAAGGCTGGCCCTCCTCGGCGGCCGTGGCGGCCCATCCGGACGACAATAACATTGCCGCTGCCAGCAGTCCGATCGCTCGAATTGTCAGATATGACCCGTTGTTTGCCATTTTCGACTTTCCCTTCTCTTGGTTCTCTCGATATGCTCCTGGAATATCCCGGTGAAAACCGCCTTCATCGGGTTCAACCGCTCCCAGCCTAGTCCAGGGCATGGCATTCTGCAAATCGCTCAGCGCGCTTGCCTGACGTCTGATTCGTGTCGGCGTGCGGTCGTGGCGGCGCTGCCTCTGTTTCCAGCAACGATGAGAACACCACCCCGAAGGTGGCGTAGCAGCTTCCCCTTGGTCTACTAGAATTCGCCGCAACGCAACACGGCGTGCGGGTTTTGGTGGGATGATCGAAGTCTGCGCGGTGGTTCGCGGCTTGGAAGTATGGTAGCTGGTCGCCGCCCGGTAAAGAGCCGGCTTGCACGTTCCACCACGCCCACGTATCCTAGCGACATCAGGACAACTCCCCCCGAGTTTCCCGGAGGACCGCGACGATGATCGAATTGGGCATGCACACCGACAACTGGCGACCGCTGAGCGGCAGCTTCGAGACCGCGTGCGAGTCGGCGGTGAAGTACCAACTTCAGCATATCGAGTTCGCCGTGATCCACGGACAGAACTTCATCCAGGCGATGGGCTACGATCCGGCGATTTCGCTGCAGTCGAACCCGCGGGCGCTGCGGCGGTATCTCGACGAGAAGGGGCTGGCCGTTTCGCAGATCGACGGGTCGTATCCGTTGATGGGGCCGGACGGCTCGACGTTCGGCGTGCAGTACGTGCAGCAGTCGATCCGCTTTGCCGCCGAGATCGGGTGTCCGATGGTCGATACGGTCGACGGGGCCTTCGAGATCGAGGGGCTCGGCAAGGAAGAGGTCTTTCGGATCACCTGCGACAACTACCGCCAGTGTCTGCCCTGGGCCGAAGACTACGACGTGATCATCAACGTCGAGCCGCACGGCCCCTACACCACCGACGGCGAGTTCATGCAGCGGCTGTTCGACTACTTCGACTCGGAGTACCTGCGGTTCAACATGGACACCGGCAACGCGTTCATCTCAGGGCTCGATCCGGTGGCCTACATCAAGCAGTTTCGCAAGTACCTTTCGCACGCCCACATCAAGGACGTCAGCGAGGGACTGGCCGCGGCGGTTCGCGGCGAAGAAACGGGCATCGCCACCAGCGAAGTTCCCATCGGCGGCGGCGTGAACGCCGAGAACATCAAAGGCTGCATCGAATTCCTCAAGGAAACCGATTGGAGCGGGGCCATCTCGATCGAGTGCTTCGGCTCCGACGAGAACATCGGCAAGAGCGTCGAATACCTGCGTGGACTGCTGGCGTAGCCGCGCCAGGGGCGGGCAGAGCCCGCGCACCGTCGCACACTAACGATCCCCTAACCCGGAAACTCGACATGAAGCCCCTCATCGCGACTCTCACGATCCTGGCAACTCTCGTCGCCGCCACGACGCTCTGCGCTGCAGCACCGGACGACGCGAAAGACACGGCAACGATCCGCGTTCTGCTGGTCACCGGCGTCGATCATCCCGGCCATCGTTGGCAACAAACGGGGCCCGTGTTGCGCGACTTGCTGCAACAGGACAAACGACTCAAGGTCGAGATCGTCGAGAAGCCGGAGGTGCTGGGGACCGACGCCCTGTTCGACTACGATCTGCTCTTCCTGCACTTCAAGAACTACAAGCCGTTGGCCAATCAGGCGCAGGCGAAAGAGAACTTGGTGAAGTTTGTTAAACAAGGCAAAGGACTAGTGGCGTTTCACTTTGCCTGTGGGGCGTTTGAAGACTGGCCCGAGTTCGGCGATCTGGTCGGCAAAGTCTGGGACAGAAAGACCGGACACGACCCGCGAGGGCCGTTTTCGGTGAAGATCGTCGACCGCGAACACGCGATCACGCGCGGAATGGACGATTTCCAGGCCGACGACGAACTCTACATCTGTCTGATCGGCGAGAAGCCCGTGCAAGTGCTGGCCACGGCGCGGTCGAAGGTCACCGGCAAGGACCATCCGATGGCTTTTGTGCTCTCCTTCGGCAAGGGGCGCGTGTTTCATACGCCGTTGGGCCACGATGTGAAGTCGATTCAGATGCCGGGGGTGGTCGAGTTGACGCGCCGCGGCTGTCTTTGGGCAGCGGGCCACCAGCCGTGAGCACGCGATTCCGCTACGTGTGCGGTCGACATGCTCGTTGCATTTGAGAGTCACAACTTGGTTGCGAGCGCTCGTTCGAAGTCGATGCGCAGCATGCCGATCCGCGGCGCATTCCTAGGAACACGCGTCTTGAAGCACCGTTCTTACCAAGAAATCTCGCGATTGCGAAGATTTTTTTTCGGCCCGCGCAACGAGGCGCAGCGAATGCGTTTCACGGTGTTGAATCGGCAACGGCAACGCGCACCAACGGCCTATCGACTCGCGATCGAGACGCGCTGGGACTTACGTTTCTCGAAGCGTCTAAGCGTCGGCGATACGGCTGCGACCGGATGCTCCATCGGCCACGATTTCGCCGACAATCGGCACGGCGTGCAAGCTTACCGGCCATGCCTCTCACTAGGTGCTGAGTCTCTTCAATGCGCGATGTATTTTCCCTTCCGCGCCCCACTTCTCCGTCCACGAACGGCCGTCGGGCGATCTGTTTGCGCGCATGAACATCTGGCATAACCCCTTGCGCAAAAGTAGTTTACGAAAGTGCCCACGTTGGTGTCGGCCATCGGCGCATGAACGCGTTGCACTACAAAGCGCCTTGGTTGATGTGTAACGCACCGCGGTTGGCGAGGCCGCCTGTGTTGCGATTGAAACGGTCCGTCAGCGCGATCTGAACGAAGCGCCGTCGCCGCGCAGCACGATACGAAAATCGCCCCTTTGCAACGGCAGTCGTGCGTGCCGGGCGCGCTGGCGGCGGTAGTTGATCAGCATGGTCTGGGTGGGACAAATCGCACGCCGCCGAAGTCCTCCGACGCGCGGCTGAAAGGTACGTTGCGCGCGTCGCGATGAGGCCCAACAACACAGAAAGAGAGCGCCGAACGTCGAATTGTACTTGCAATCTTCTTGGAATTTCGTAGGATCAAGGAGACTTAGGGACGATGAATGTCCCTGGCAAGCTAAAGCCTTCTGGGTGAAGCAAGGATTCGATGAACCAGGACGTAAACGAACGGCGACTTCTTACGGCGATTGTGCCGACGACATGATGTCGACGCGTTCGTTCTTATGTTTCGGGGCAATCGGCCGGTTGGATTTCGGCCCCAGCCCGAACCGTACCGGATGATTGCCCGATTCGTTAGTTAGGAGGACGTGCGGTGGCCAAGAAGAAGACCGCGAAGAAGAAGGTCGCTAAGAAGAAGGCGGCCAAGAAGAAGAAGGTTGCCAAGAAGAAGAAGGTAGCCAAGAAGAAGAAGGCCGCGCCGAAGAAGAAGAAGGCTGCCAAGAAGAAGAAGAAGAACGCCAAGAAGCAGAAGAAGGCCGCGAAGAAGAAGAAGAAGAAGTCGG
>CAYYNP010000153.1:0-23365 GCA_964472545.1 uncultured Planctomycetaceae bacterium
CCCCGTCACCCCCTCACCCTGTCACCCCTCATCCGCCCAAACCTTGACTCCCCGCCCCCGGCCGACTACCATCCACTCTAGGCTCCCCACATCCCATCCTGGAGGATTCGCGATGGCAGACGGCACGAACTCGCGGCGGCAGTTTCTCAAGACGACGTCGGCGGCCGTGGCGGGCGCGTCGCTTACCTCGTTGGCGGCCGGTGACGTGGAGAAACCCGATCCGGCGAAGATCCTCAACCACAACCCCAAAATGGGCTACCGGACCTTGGGCAAGACCGGCTTCACGATCTCCGAGGTCAGCCTCGGCGGACACGGCGGGAGCAAGGTCGAGGACCGCGTGCCCGTGCTCGAAAAGGCGGTCGAGCTAGGCATCAACTACGTCGACAACAACATCGACGCCGAGTGCAACCTCTACGGCGAGTCGATGGCCAAGTCCAAGACGGCCGGCCGCGACAAGTGGTTCATCGGCTTCGCCTCATGGCCGCAGAAGGTCACCTCGGAATACGAAGACAAACTCTCCAAGCAGGGCATGCTCAAATCGATCGACGATCGGCTGAAGTGCTACCACACCGATATGCTCGATATGTGGCGGCCGGTGGGCGCCACATGGGGCGAGGGCCAGACGAAAATCTCCAGCATGCTGATGGTCACGCACAAAACGCTCGACCTGGTGGTCGAGGTCTTCGAGCAGGTCAAGAAGGCGGGCAAGGTCCGCTATCTGGGCATCTCGGCCCACAACCCGCTGGTCTTCCAACGTGTGTTGAAGGAGTATCCGCAGTTCTCGGTGATCATCTTCCCCTACCTGTTCCTCACCGAGGAGTTCGGCGGCGACAGCCTCTTGAAACTGGCCGCCGAGAAGAACGTGGGCGTGATCGGGCTGAAGCCGTTCGGCGCCGGCACCACCTTCGGGCTGAAGCCGCGCGAGATCCAAGGCCGCGTCGACAAACGGGCCCGGGTGTTGGTCAAGGAGATGTTGCAGGAAGAACGCATCTCGGCCGTGATCCCCGGCGTGAACATCCCGGAGCAACTCATAGAAAACGTCAACGGCTCATACGAGAAGGACCGGCCCAAAACGCCCGAGGACGAACAGGCCCTGCGCGAGTGTCGGCAGAACTACTACGCGAATCTCACCCCGGACTATCGATGGCTGCACCAATGGGAAAGAGTCTAAGCGGCGTGGCGTTGTTGGCGGCGGCCGTGCTGGCGGCCGGATGGTTCGTCTGGGAAGGCCGCGTGGCCGGAGCCGACGGCGACGACGATCCGCCCGACGAGCCGCAGGTGACCAATCCCCTGGGCGCCAACGCGGCCTGCTACGTCTGCCATATCCCGTTTGTGAAGGACGAGATGAGCAAGGTCCACCTCAAGGCCAAGGTCACGTGCATCGAATGCCACGGCGTCAGCGCGCCGCACGCCAACGACGAAAACATCGGAGCCACCAAGCCGGACGTGACCTTCAAGCGGTCGCAGGTCGACAAAATGTGCAACGAGTGCCACGACGAGCACGACGTGCCGGCCGACGAGGTGATCGGGCGGTTCCTCCAGCGGGGCCTGCCCGAAGAACCGGCGGCCGTTTGCACGGATTGCCACGGCACGCACCGGATCGTGCGGCCGGCCGAAGAGGACGAGTGATGCGGTGCGCAAACTCCTCGACATCGCCAAAACGTTCCTGAAACTGGGCACGATCAGCTTCGGCGGACCGGCGGCGCATATCGACCTGATGGAGACCGAAGCCGTCACCCGGCGGCGGTGGCTCTCGCGAGAGCACTTTTTGGATCTGTTCGCCGCCACGAATCTGATCCCCGGCCCCAACGCCGTCGAGATGGCCAACCACATCGGCTATCGCCGCGCCGGGCTGATCGGTTCGCTGGTGGCCGGGCTGAGCTTCTCGCTGCCGGCCGTGCTGATCTCGGCCGCGTTGGCCGTCAGCTACAAACAATACGGCCAATCGCCCTATGTCGCGCCGTTGCTGCTGGGCGTCAAACCGGCCGTGCTGGCGATCATCCTCGCGGCGCTCTGGCGATTGGGCCGCAAGGCGCTCAAGTCGGTCACGCTGGGGCTGATCGGGTCGGGCGTTGCCGTGGCTGTACTACGCTTCGAGGTCGACGAAGTCCTCGCGCTGTTGACCGGCAGCCTTATCGGCGCGCTGTTGCTTCGCCCGCGGAAATCGAGCGGAGACTCCGGCGCCGCCAAGACGGCCGGGGCCGCAGGCGCCACGCTTCTCGCAGGCACGGCCCGTTGTGCCCAAGCCCAGACGGCAAGCGCCGCATCAATCGCCGCGCCGCTGGCCGCAGCCGGCGCCGCCACGTTGCCCTTGTGGAAACTCGGCCTGTTCTTCTTCAAGGTCGGCTTGGTGCTCTACGGCGGCGGATACGTCCTGGTGGCCTATCTTGAAGGTGGGCTAGTCGATACCTACGAATGCCTAACGCAAAAGCAACTGCTCGACGCCGTGGCCGTGGGCCAGTTTACGCCCGGGCCGATGCTCTCCACCGCCACGTTCGTCGGCTACCTGGTGGCCGGCGTGCCCGGGGCAGCCGTGGCCACCGTGGGCATCCTCTTGCCGTGCTTCCTCTTCGTCGCGGCCGTCAACCCGCTGATCCCCCGACTGCGGCGTTCCCCGTTGGCCTCCCGCTTCCTCGACGCCGTCACTGCCGCCTCGCTCGGCCTGATGGCTTCGGTCACGCTGACCCTCGGCCATGCCACGCTGCTCGAAGTCTCTCCCCGCTGGCCCGGCTGGCTGATCTTCCTCACCGCCTCGGCCATCGGCCTACGTTGGAAGATCCCCCCGGCGTATCTCGTGGCCGCCGGAGCGTTGGCTGGCGGGCTGGTGTATTGGCTATCCCCGTAGGGTGCGTGCAACGCACCATGCCCCTCGGCCCCTCGTTCCCAAACTCCAGTTTGGGAACGAAACAACGCACCCGCGCAGAACTTGCCACGGATCGAACCGGTCGCCAATTCGACCGGGCTCGCACCGATGTCGACAAGTCGTTTCCCATCACGCACTTACGTCGCGGCATAGCTTCCGCTTCCCGCACCCCCCGTAAGTGCCGGCGATCAACAAGGGCCGAATCTGCAACGCAACCTCTTTTGCTTCAACAGGTTGCGTCAACCGAGTCTTTCTGAGGCCCGATCAACTTCTCGGCGTCCGACTTACGTCGCCGCTGCGTGCGGCTTGCGTGGCGGAAGCGAA
This sequence comes from uncultured Planctomycetaceae bacterium, assembly GCA_964472545.1. Classification (GTDB taxonomy): domain Bacteria; phylum Planctomycetota; class Planctomycetia; order Pirellulales; family Thermoguttaceae; genus CAYYNP01. The sequence continues at coordinate 3,188 of CAYYNP010000153.1, forward strand.
ATAACGGCAATAGGTTGCGCCGATCGTAGCCACCTGCCCGTGAACGTAAGTCACGTTCGGAACCGCTTGACGCAGCACAAGAATCGACTATTTGAACGCCGATTCGGCCTTCGGTCGATCTTATCCGCCACGTTTGGCCGAAGGCCGTCTTTTCCAGACAAGGCCCAGCAGCGTAATCGCTGCACACAGCAACGCTATCGTGCTGGGTTCCGGTATGACTGTTCCGTTGAGATTGTAGGCAAAGCTGCGAATATCGAAGTTGGCCGTTCCGTCAAGGCTCGAACTTCCCGTCATTCGCACCTGTTTCAGGAAGGTATGGGCGGCGAAATCGCTGTATGTGATCGTCATTACTGGCGTGTCGAAGTCGTCGACAAAGAGATTGGTCAGTCCGGAATCGTTGACGACTCGGTAGGTGTGGAAGTCGTCGGTTGTGTCCATCATGTGGACTTTCCCGTCGAGGAAGGTGAACGTGAATTCGTCGCCAGTGAACCCCACGCGATCCGACGCGATCACAAGACTGGCATTCTTCTGACCATCGAACAATCCCGTAGTCGCACCGAAGTCCAATGTACGGCGGTTATGCGAGTTCATTCTCAGTTCCGTCTGAAACGCCCACGGCCCCGGGGCAAAGGAATCAACGTCTTGCGTGATGCGAACGGCCCGATTGCCAATCGTGTCGTTGACTTTCAAGAAGCCGGATTGCATGGAGACAAACGAGGGGTAGTGAGTAATTGCGAACCGACTCTCCTCCGGAATCGACGGGTCATTCGGCAATACGCCCGAAGACGCATGCCAAGATATGATGTCGGCGAAAGTCGAATTCGCCCCCGCCAACACAATCCCCACTGCGACAAGAACAGCCGCTTGTCTCTTACGTCTCCAGGCGACGCCCAGCAGTGTAATCGCTGCACAGAGCAAGAGGGCGGTGGTGCCGGGCTCGGGGATGATTTCAAACTCCAACATATTCCAACGTCCCTCGCCGATTGGCTGATTCCCCGCACCGAAGGCGAGTTGCCGGACAGCGTGCGTTGGCCATTCATCTTCGGTCAGGGCCAGGACTCCATCGACGGACAAAGCGACTTCCGATGTGGCGGGATCAAACCTCGCTTCATATAGGTGGTAACCGCTCCCAACTCCGTCGAGTGTCTGTATCGTATTGCCCAGTTGGACGATGGGGTCTCCGGCTGAGTCAGAGCCAAATGCGATTGGGAAATAGGGGCCGCCACTGCCGGTCAGGAAGTTGATGTATATTCCTCCGTCCACGGCGTCGGGCACATTGGCCACTTTCAGCCGCCACCGCCACCGCCATCCATTGGCGAGTGCGTCGGCAACCTCGCTCTCCGAGATTGGAGCAACATAGTCGAAACTCCCAAACCCGTAATCATCGACTATCCATGCATCGTAGCCGTCATCGTCGAAGATCGGGCCAGTAGTCACCTGTGGAACGCCCGTGCTCAGCGTCCAACCTTCCGTCCTTGGATCATTGGCTCCAGAGTGACGAGCCAACACTCCCGAAACCGGATTCGCCCAGACTTCCCTCACCCCCACCATCACAATCACCACAGCAATCAGAAAAGCAGCCGTTCGTGTCGTCTTGCAGAACATGGTTGTACCTCATCTATCTTGGGTTTGGCGTTTGCCTGCATACCATCCGCGACAGCGTCTCCGCCTGCGGCAGACGATCAGCCCGAGGGCACCGAGACCGGAGGTTAGGAGGATGAGGGACGAGGGTTCGGGGACGACGTCAACAAGAAAGCCGTGATCAGAAGTCGCGTGACCGGGGTCGGCGCCATAGTTCCAGGTGAAGGACGAAATGGCGTCGGTTGGCCAGACGCGGAATCCATGATTGTAGCTGGATCCAGACGATCCAACGCCCCTGACGGATATGCTCTCAGAGCCGCTTCCTGTGATGTTCCCTGCTGGAATCGGGTTTCCGTTCGATCCGATGTCCAGGTCGTTGTCGGTGACCGTCCACTCGGCACCTAACCCGGAAACATCGACGGTCTCCCACCGGGCGAAGTCATCGTGGGCCTGCAATTCGAATAGCACGGGCCGGTTGAATTCGAACGTGACCGCTCGGCCGGATGCGGATGCGTCACCCCAACTCACATACGTCTCGCCGAAACGATCGCGAAGACCAGGGCCGAATCCCGTGCTGGTTACGGTCAAACGGTCGTCTGGAATGAAGACCTCTGGAAGAACGACGTGTAGATTCGTGAAAGTCTGGCCCGTGTCGCGAATCACGGACGCATCCCAGGGTCGGTCCGCAGCGTCGCGTAGTTCGTGGAAATCCAGAATTGTTCCAAACGCCGTATCGCCGAGAGGTGTGACAACCAACACTCCCGCCGCCAAGAGCACTGCCAACCGATACATCGTGTCGCCTCCGTTAGTGTTAAAACCTCAGTTCAGCAGACTATTCACAGACGGACTCTCCGCCTTCACAACCAATAGGAAATCTGACCCGCAGCCGCACGGATCACTTCGACACGCTAGACGATCATCACGGACTTCGGCCGCAACGTCAGATTGCGCGTCGGGAAAGCTGCCTCTGGCTTATTGCCTGGGAGGAAAGTGCCTTGTACTGAACTATGCCTGTTTTCGTCTTCGCCAGCCGAGGGCTAGTAGCCCTACGGCACCAACGCCCAAGAGGGCGAAAGTCGACGATTCGGGCACTAGCGTGGGCGAGGTCGCCCCCGCAAAGCCAACGCCTGAAGTGCCGGTTCTTCCCAATGGACTTTCGTCTATGACCGTCGTGCTACCCGAAGCGTCATTGAAGTTGTAGAGCAAGAGGGTGTTGGCATCGCTCGTCAAATCACCGGTCGGCGGCGTGAAGCTCGCTCCACTGTAGCGGGGGATGTTCGAGATTCGCAATGTGTCAAGGTAGCCGAGGAAACTGCCCCGGATGGCATTGTCCCGAAAAATCGCACCGAGGGACGCCTGGCCGCTCCCGTCACCCACGTCACCTGAACGGGATCGGGCGTTCATCTCTTGGCCGTCGAGGTACAAACGTTCCTCCGACCCGTCGTACACGAAGGCGATGTGGTGCCACACGCCCAGACTGACAGGAGCTTCGTGTTTCAATACAACGCCGGAAGGAAAGTTGTACCCCCCGACGCGAGTTGGTTCAGCGATCAAGAATTTGTCTTCTACAGAAGGTGTCCACTCGTTAAAGACCGAGAGGCCGGGACCCGCTGACGAGCTATCGAGGAGTTTGACTCGGGCCTCGTACGTTGATGCCGTGCCAATTACAGTTTGTCCTGGAACCCTTATAGTGTCGGTCCGTTCGTCAAAGAGCATTACTCCCGTAATCGGATTCGCCCAGACTTCCCCCATGCCAGCCGATAGAATGGCAACAACGGCGAACACGGTTAGCCGGAACATGATGGTCCCTCTCTTTAGTGCTAAAACGCCAATATTCACAGACGGATCATCTCCGCCATTGGAATTCAAACGGTTTGTCGTCAACCGCAGGTTGACTCTCACCCACAGACGGTCGCAAATGGACCAAGTCCATCACGCCAGATAGGGTGTCCTAGCCGCTGCCTCGTCGTGTGTTACGCCGGAAACTGCCTCAATGGGGCAAGGGGAACAACAACAGCCACCTAGTTTACCAACTCGCCCCGGAATGTCAACCGTCTCAGGGCCGTTCTCCCGAAAATACCTCTGGAGAGTTATCGGACGCCCGTAACCCGTGTCATCGGGCGGGTATACTCCTCGTTTCCAGAGTCCAGTCTCGGAACGAGCGTATACGAGGTGAAGTGCGGGCCGTTTCGTGGGCATCCGAAGCGGAGCTTCGGGAGGGGCGTTCCCAAACTGGAGTTTGGGAACGAGATTCGCAACGACTACCGACCCTTCCACTTCTCCGCGTCCGGCCGGGGCGGTTGCGGGTCGAAGAAGCGGGCGTGCTTGCCCGCGCGGTCGTAGTCGCCGATGTCGTTGCGGGCGTGGGTGGCTAGGGTGAGAAGTTTGGCGACGACCTCGGGATGGGCGGGGGCGACGTTGGTGCGTTCGGCGATGTCGTTTCGTAGGTCGAAGAGCAACGGCCGCTTGATCTCGATCACGTCGGCCGGCGCAACGTGGCTGGCCCAACGGGGAGCCCAGGGCGGCTCGGCGGGGCGGGGGAGGTGGAGCTTCCACTTGCCGGAGCGGACGGCTTGCAGGTGGGTGTGTTGGTAGTAGTAGAACGTGCGATCGGCGTCGGCCGCTTTCGGTTCGCCGTGCCAGAGGGCGGTGACGTCGCGGCCGTCGATCACGCGATCGTTGGGCACCGCGGCGCCGGCCAACTTGGCCAGCGTGGGCAGGAAGTCCATCGTGCAGGAGAGTTCCCGGCAGGTGGCGCCGGCGGGCACTTTGCCCGGGGCGCGCACGATGCACGGCACGCGCAACCCGCCTTCCCAGGTCGACGTTTTGTCGCCGCGCAGCGGCAACGCCGAGCCGCCGTGCTCCCGCTGCTTCCACCACGGGCCGTTGTCGCTGAGAAACAGGACGTAGGTCTGCCGGTCCAGCCCGAGCTTGTCGACCTGAGCGAGGATGCGGCCTACGTTGGCGTCGATCTCTTCGACCACGTCGCCGTAGAGCCCGCGCGGCGACTTGCCGCGAAACGGCTCGGAGACGGCCAGCCGGGTGTGTGGCATGGTGTGGGGGACGTAGACGAAGAACGGGCGGTCGCGGTGCCGTGCGATGAAGTCGATCGCTTCGTCGGTGTAGCGTTTGGTCAACAGGGCCATGTCGGCCCGGCGTTCGATCACCTCCGTGTTCCTTAGCAGATTGACGAAGCCGTCGTTGCTGGTGGGCGTGCCGAAGAAGGTGTCGAAGCCTTGTTGGGTCGGCAGCAGCGTAGGGTCGTAAGCGGTTTGCGTGTGGCCGGCCAGATCCCACTTGCCAAAGCAGCCGGTGGCGTAGCCGGCCTGATGGAGGATCTCGGCGATCGTGATCTCGTCGGTGTGCAGGAACGGATGAACGGTCACCTCGTTGTTTCGCTTGGCCACGCGCAGCGGATAGCAGCCGGTCATCAGCGCGGCTCGCGAGGGGCCGCAGACGGTTTGGGCGTAGAAGTCGGTAAACCGCATGCCCTGGCGGACCATGCGGTCGATGTTTGGCGTACGGATTTTCTCTGAGCCGTAGCAGCCGAGATCGCCGTAGCCGAGGTCGTCGACGAAGACGACGATGAAATTGGGCCGATCGGCTTCGGCCGCGACGCACGTAGACGAGAACAACAAGATCGATCCGCACAGTCGCAGTATCCAGGACCGCCGCGTCGAGCGAACGGGATTCATCGGTTTCATGGTTTGGGGCCTTTCGCGTGGGGGAGTTGGCGTCGACGGCAGAGGGCGCCGGGAGACGGCACTTCGATTGTAGTGGAATCTCACCTCGTTCCCAAACTCCAGTTTGGGAACCAGTGGCGAAGGGCCTGTCCGGAAACAACTTCGCAGTTTTTCGGACGAATCATCACACGGAGTGTGATGGCTACCATGAAGCGGACGAAGTTGTTTCCGGACAAGCCCTAAGTGGATAGTCGCCAGACTTTGGCCGAAGCCAACGGTTGTTTGCGATCGCCGGCGGGCGCCACTATACTCGGGGAAAGTCGAGACCGCTCTCGCCCCCAACGAAAGGAACCGAAACGATGAACCGCATCCGCGTCACCCTTCCCGTCGTGTTGCTCGCCGTTGCCGTGTTGTTGGCCGCCGTGCCACATCCGGCTTCCGCCGCCGATCTGATCGAACGCGAGACGCCCACCGGCGTGGTCGTGGGCTACAAACATACGCCGAAGCTGCCGGCCACTGGTGGAAAGTACCACGTACACGACCCGGACCGCCCGATTCCGCCAGCCGTTACCCCGGGCAAGGACGCCGGATTTGCCGCGGCGCCGTCCGACGCGACCGTGCTCTTCGACGGCAAAGACACCTCGCAGTGGCAACCCAACACGTGGAAACTGGCCGACGGCGCGATCGAGGCGGGCGGCGGCTCGCTGATCACCAAAGAGGCCTTCGGCGACTGCCAGCTTCACGTCGAGTGGATGGCCCCCACCACGCGGCCGGCGCACATGATGAGCCGCGGCAACAGCGGCGTGATTTTGATGGGCAAGTACGAGATCCAGATCTTCGACTCCCACGGCAGCCACGCCGAGCAGATCTACGCGGACGGCCAGGCCGCCTCGATCTATGGCCAGACCCCGCCGCTGGTCAACGCCTGCCGCGCGCCCGGCGAGTGGCAGTCGTTCGATATCGTCTTTACGGCCCCGGTCTTCGAGGGCGATAAGGTCGTCCGCAAGGCCACGGTCACTCTGGTACACAACGGCGTGATCGTCCACAACCGCCAGGCGATCGAAGGCCCGATGGCCCACGCCACGATCGTGCCTTATCGTCCTCACGCGGCCAAACTGCCGTTGACGCTGCAAGGGCACGGCAGTCCGGTGCGATTTCGGAATATGTGGATTCGGGCGTTATAGTAGTCGTCTCGCTCCGCGAGACGGACCAACCCGCGGTGGGTGAACGCTCGGAATGTGATAGTTGAATGTGACATCTCGCGGAGCGAGATGACTACATTACTCACCCAACTTCACGATCCGAAAATCATCAAACCGAATCCAGTGCTCCGCGTCGGGTGGGCCGTTGTAGCATTGGATGCTGACGCGGTCTTCGCCCGGGGCGGGCAGGCCGCCTTCGGCGGCAACTTGGAACTCGTCTTCACCGTCGGGGCGGAATTGGGCGCTGAAGCTGTTGGCGGTGACGACCAGCCGCAGGCGCACGGCGTTGGTGGGCATCGCCTTGCGGCCGGGGATGATGTAGATCTTGCCGTCGATCAGCTCCTTGACCAGCTTGAAGACCGGCCGGTCGCCGACGTACCAGGTGATGCCGGCCTGTTCGTATTGCCGCGTGGGGAACGTGTGGTTCGAGACGGTCACTTCGATGGCGTATTTGCCTTCGCCGCGCTTGGGGGCTTCGCGCAACAGGGCGTTCTTGACCGTGGGGGCCACGCCCGGCTCGACGCGGATCTCCAGGGCGTCGTCCTTAATACGCCAGGCATCGGGATTCTCGCGGAGCCAGGTCCAGCCGGGGCCCAGCTTGCCGTTGAATCCGTCCTCGAAGATCACCTCCGGCTCGGCGGCCGTGAGGCACGTGCAACAGAACAACCAAGCGATCGCAAGCAACAACGCGCGTTTCATGGGAAGTCCTCCTCGCTAGGGATTCGTGTTCTCGATTCGCCGCCCCGCCACACTAGGATGGCACATCCGAACAGCGCGTGCAAGCTTTCTACGGAAACGGCCTCCCCGTCCGGCCTTTCAGAGCCGCCCGGCCAGCCGCACGGCCCCCAAGACCGGATCGGAGACGAGGATGGTCGGCTCGGGCAGTAGCCCTCGTGAGGCCAGGTTCACTTGCAGCCGCCGACGGAGGTCCTCACTGGCCAGCAGCAGCCCACCGGAGAGGGCCAGGGGGAACGGCTTCTCGACGAAACCGAGCTTGCCGGCCACCGCGGCGACCATCGTGGCCAACTCGTCGGCCGCCCGATCGAGGATCGCCCCGGCGACGGCGTCGCCTTGCTCTGCACAGCAGGTTACCACTTCAGCCAGCGCCGCGACGGCCGATCGGTCGTCGGCCAAACGATGCACGGCCGAGACCAGGTCCTCCGCCCGTTCGAGTTTCAGCCGCTCCAGCAGCGCGGCCGACAGCGCCGTCTGTGGTCCCCGTCCGTCGGCCGCTTGGGCCGCGGCGCGAAGCGCGGCCAGCGCGGTGGCGTAGCCGCTGCCTTCGTCGCCGAAGAGATACCCCCATCCGCCGGCCCGGGCAGAGTGCCCTTCACTTGAGCGTCCGTCGCATAAGCACCCATAGGCCAGCGAACCAGTGCCGGCGATCAATGCCACGCCCCAACCCTCCGGCGAACCGGCGGCCAGGACCGGCAGCGCGTCGTGGACCACGCGGACGCGCCGGGCCAGCGCACGGTGCTCGGCCCATTGCTCGATCGCGCGTTGCTGCTCGGCTCGCCCCGACCCGGCCACCGCCAGCACGGCTGCGTCGACCGTCCCAGGCTCTAGCTCGGCGTCGTCAAAAGCCTCGTCGATAGCACGTCCGAGATTCTCAAACGCCACGGGCGGCTCGACCGCCTGTGGGTTGGACGGTCCGGCCGTGCCGCGTCCGAGAACGACCGGCTCGTCTGACTCGCGGCACGCCGCCAACCACGCCACGGTCTTCGTGCCGCCGCCGTCGATTCCCAGGATTAGGCGTTTACTTCGCATGATCCTCGAGCACTTGCCGCAATCGGCCGTCGGCTTGCCCCAACAGGCGGCGTGCCTCGGCCGGCGTAACGCCGCGCAGATGGGCCGCCACCGCCGTCTTCAACTCGCCGTCGCAGTCGGCCAGGAGTTTTTCGGCCTCATCGGAGGAAAGATCGGTCAACGCCATCACGATCCGCCGTGCCCGATCGACCAGTTTGGTGTTGGTCGCCCTCAGATCGACCATCAGGTTGCCGTACGTTTTGCCGAGCAAGACCATGGCCCCGGTGGTCAACGTGTTCAACACCATCTTGGTCGCGGTGCCGGCCTTCATCCGCGTCGAACCGCTGATCACTTCCGGCCCGACGACCGGCACGATCATCAACTCGGCGGCGTCTTCCAGCGCGCTGTCGCGGTTGCAGGTCAGCCCGACGGTGAACGCCCCCAGTTGCCGGGCATACTGCAAGCCGCCGAGCACGTACGGCGTACGGCCGCTGGTGGCGATGCCCACCAGCACGTCGCGCTCGCAGAAGCCGATCGCCTCGAGATCGGCGACGGCCAACGCAGGATTGTCTTCGGCCCCTTCGACCGCCCGGGTCATCGCCGGCGGGCCGCCGGCGATCAGCCCCACGACCTGCTCCGGCGGCGTGTCGAACGTGGGCGGGCACTCGGCCGCATCGAGCAGGCCCAGCCGCCCGGACGTGCCGGCGCCAATGTAGACCAACCGCCCGCCGCCGCGCAGCCGCCCGGCAATCACCTCGACCGCCCGGGCGATCGCCGCCGACTCGCGCCCCACCGCTTCGGCCACCCGGGCGTCTTCGGTATTGATCAGCCGCACTATCTCGGCCGCCGACAGGCCATCGATCGCCTCGGAGGCCGGGTTGCGCCCTTCGGTGGTCAGATCGTCTACCATGGTGCTTGTGGTTGAGGCCAGCAGAGATCAGAATGGCGGGGGGGAGAAAGGATGAAGGCGGAAGGATGAAGGATGAACGGCGGCCGCATGTCCCCCCCGCTTTCATCCTTCATCCCTCCTCCTTCATCCTTCCCTATTGTATCGCACCGCCATCGCCACCGTTAGCCCTGCCAGCAACGCACCCCGCCCGTGAACGCAACGATCGGTAGTATCGACGTCGCCGTGCTGATCGCCTACCTGGCAGCCGTCGTGCTGCTGGGGCTTTGGGTGGGACGGCGGCAGCGTAATCTGGCCGGATATCTGCTAGGCGGCCGCAACTTGGCCTGGTGGATGGTGCTGCTGTCGATCGTGGCCACCGAAACCAGCACGGTCACGTTCCTCAGCGTGCCCGGCAAGGCGTTCGACGCCGACAGTGGCAACCTCTGCTTCCTGCAACTGGCGCTGGGCTTCATCCTCGGCCGGATGGTTGTGATCTTCCTCTTTCTGCCGCATTACTTCCGCGGCAAGCTGTTCACGGCCTACGAAGTCCTCGATCACCGCTTTGGCGGGGCCACGAAACAGACCGCCTCGGCACTGTTTCTGGTGACGCGAAACCTGGCCGACGGGCTGCGCCTTTACCTGACGGCCATCGTCCTGCACCACGCGGCGGGGCTCGATCTGACGTTGTCGATCGCCGCGATCGGCGTGTTGACGATCCTCTACACGTTCGTCGGCGGGATGAAATCGGTGGCGGTGAACGACTGCATTCAATTCGTCGTCTACATGGCAGGAGCGGTGCTGGCGGCCGTCATCCTGCTGGACAAGCTGCCCGGCGGATGGGCCGGTTTGATGGAGTTCGCTACCGAGCGCGACAAGCTGCGCGTGTTCGATTTCCGTCTCGACCCGACGCAACCGCTCACGTTTGCCGCCGGCTTGATCGGCGGCGCGTTTCTCTCGCTGGCCACCCACGGCACCGATCAACTGATGGTGCAACGCTACCTGGCCGCCGGCAGCCGCAAAAAGGCCTCCGCCGCGTTGGGCCTCAGCGGGCTGATCGTCTGCGTCCAGTTCGCGCTGTTTCTGGCGATCGGCGTCGGCCTGGCCTGCTACTATCATCACTTTCCGGCCGAGCAGACGTTCGAGAAGAACGACGAGGCCTTCGCCACCTTCATCATCCACGGCGGGCTGCCCGTCGGTGCCGTGGGGCTGATCTTGGCGGCCGTCTTCTCCGCGGCGATGTCGACGCTTTCCAGCTCGTTGAACTCCTCGGCCGCCGCCGCGCTGAACGACCTCTATCTGCCACGATGCCGAGAGAAACCTCCGGACGAAAGCCTACTGCGGATCGGCCGGCGGTTCACCGTACTGTTCGGCTTGGTCCAAATCGGCGTGGCGATCATCGGCCTTTACGTGGCCCAAAGCGTCGTCGACAGCGTGCTCTCGATCGCCGGCTTCACGGCGGGCGTGATCTTGGGCGTGTTCTTCCTGGGCACGTTGACCAAGCACGTCTCACAGCGCGGTGCCCTGGCCGGATTGGTCGGTGGGCTGGCGGTGATGACTATTGTCGCCTTCGCCACACCGCTCGCCTGGCCCTGGTACGCGGTGGTCGGGTCGGCGGCCACGTTTGCCATCGGCCTGATCGGCGAGCGGTTGCTGGGTGCTACCCACGGCGAGTCGCCCCACCGCGCGGCAGACGCAGCGGCCGAGAAACGCCCGTAACGACTTGAATTCACCCCCCAGAGTAGCCATAATGGAAGGGAGGGGAGGTGGATCGCGGGCGGCAACTTCCACGGGCACGATGAGGACGGCGGCGGATGAGCGACAAATCCGGCAAGAAACGTCACGCGACGAAGCATCGCGAGAATCACAGCGAGAAGCACAGCGATCCGTCGTTCTTCAAGCGGTACTGGCTGGAACTGCTCTCCGCCTCGCTGTTGATCCTGGGAGTCTTCCTCATGGTGGAGCGACTCGAAATCAAGAGTGTGATCGCCAGGACGATCACGCAAGGGTTCGCCCTCGTAGAACGTGCCGTCTCGTTCCTGTTCAGCTCCATGTTCCACATCGAAGGATCAGACATCGTCGGCATCGTGCTGATCCTGGCGGCCGGCTGGCTGCTGGGCTTTCGGGCACGATCCCGAGCGATCCGACGACACCTCGGATTGGACCACGACGAACTCTGCCCCGCGTGCAAGAACGACTTGCGACGGATTCCCCGCACGCTCCGCCACCGGTTCACGCAGTTCATCTTCCGCGTCCGCATCCGACGCTACGCCTGCCGCAAGTGCGGCTTTCTCGCCGCGGTATGGACGAGCAACCGGGAGCCGTGAGCGGGTAGCACCGGTTCTTGAACCGGTGGGACGAAGTCCCCAGAGGTTGCTTCGAACAATGCAACAAGGCAAAATGGCGTCATGAACCAACGGCGGCAGATCATCGATCAGCGGCTATACGCCCACTTCATCACCTTCTCTGTTGCCCAACGCCGTCGGCTCCTGGACCACGACCACCCGAAGCGAATCCTGCTCGGCGTGCTCAATGAAGAACTGACGTCGCACGTGGCTCGTTGCATCGGCTTCGTGGTGATGCCCGACCATGTTCACGCAATCATCTGGTTCTCGGCCACAGGACGGCTGAGCCGGTTCATGCATGCATGGAAGCGGAAGTCGAGTTTTCACATTCGGGCCTGGTATCGGCGGACGACGCCGCGATACTTCGATGGATTCGGCGAGGGCAATCGTTTCTGGCAGCCGAAATACTATTCGTTCGAGATCTACTCGACGTCCAAGTTGCAGGAGAAGCTCCGGTACGTGCACGACAATCCGGTGCGGGCGGGGCTCGTCGAACGGGCGGCGGACTGGCCGTGGAGTTCTGCGCTATGGTATGAACGGCGTCGATCCGTCGGGGTGCCGATTCAATGGGTCGACTAACCCATGCAAGCCTCTCGTGGCTGCGCCACACCGGTTCAAGAACCGGTGCTACCCGCTCGAAGCCCCCACCCAACCGGGTAGCACCGGTTCTTGAACCGGTGGGACGAAGTCCCAAGAGGCGCCCGCGAGCAATCTCGCTCTCCGGTTTCGAGAATGGACTGGGCGGCATGGACTGGGCGGCGGAGTCGAGCGCAACGGCGCGTGAGGAGACGATCCGCTGGAGGTCGAAGTGGTGGAGAGACCGAGGCGTCTCGACCTCTCGTGGCTGCGCCACACCGGTTCAAGAACCGGTGCTACCCAATCCACGTACCGCTTAGTGCGCCCGCCCCTAGCAAACCCCTGCCCCTTCCCCTACAATGCCCGCATGACCGTCGACTTGATACTTGGCACGGCCGGGCATATCGACCACGGCAAGACGGCGCTGGTCAAGGCGTTGACCGGCGTGGATACGGATCGGCTGCCGGAGGAGAAACGCCGAGGGATTACGATCGAGCTGGGGTTCGCCGAATTGACGCTCGGCGACTTCCGCCTGGGGATCGTCGACGTGCCGGGGCACGAACGGTTCGTGCGGAACATGCTGGCCGGGGCCACGGGCACCGACCTGGCGCTGCTGGTGGTGGCCGCCGACGACTCGGTCAAGCCGCAAACCCGCGAGCATCTGGAAATCCTCCGCCTGTTGGATCTCGAGGCCGGCGTGATCGCGCTGACCAAATGCGATCTGCCGGACCCCGATTGGATCGACCTGGTCGAAGAGGAAGTTCGCGAGCTGACCGAAGGGACCTTCCTGGCCGAGGCGCCGCTGGTGCGAACCAGCGCTACCACCGGCGAGGGCCTCGACGAACTGAAGGCCGCCCTGCAGGCCGCCGCCGAAAAGGCCGCCGATTCCAAGCGCCGCACCACCGCCGGGCCGTTTCGGATGGCCGTCGATCGGGCGTTTACGATCGCCGGACACGGCACCGTGGTCACCGGCAGCGTGTTGGCCGGCGCCGCGGTGACGGGCGACGAGTTGACGATCGAGCCGGGCGGAATCCGCGTCCGTGTGCGCAGCCTGCAAAACCACGGCCGCGACATCGACCGGGTGCAGCGTGGACAACGGGCCGCGATCAATCTGGCCGGCGTGCATCACGACCAGCTTCGCCGAGGGCACGAGTTGGCCACGCCCGGCCATCTGCTGCCCAGCCGGCGATTGTCGGCGCGGCTGAACCTGCTGGCATCGGCCCCGCGGCCGCTGAAGAACCGCGCCCGGGTGCGGCTGCACGTGGGCACGGCCGAGTTGATGGCTCGGGTGGTGTTGCTCGACCGCGACCGGCTCGATCCGGGCGATTGGGCCCCGGCGCAGGTCTTCCTCAGCGAGCCGGCGGTGACCGCTTGGGGCCAGCCGTTGGTCGTCCGCAGCGAATCGCCCGTGATGACCGTCGGCGGCGGGCAGGTGCTCGACCCGGATGCCCCGCGGCTGCGGCGGAACCAGCCGCCGCTGCTCGAGCGGATGGCCGATCTCTGGTCGCCGGAGCCGGCCACGCGGGCGTCGGCGGCGCTGTTCTTTGCCGGTTGGCGGCCGTGGCAACCGGCAGACTTGGCGAGAACCGCCGGCGTGGAGGATATCGAAGCCGCCGTGCAAACGCTGGCCGAACGGGGCGACCTGGTACAGATCGACGTCTCGCCTACCCGGGCAATCCACATCCACCGCGAGGTCGTCCGGCAGATCACCGGGCGGATCGAAACGGCATTGGCGAAGATGCACGCCGAGCACCCGTTGCGGGCGGCGGTCGACCGGGCGTCGTTGTCCAGCCGATTCACGTATCTGAAGAGCGATGCGCTGGTCGGCGCGATACTCCAGCGGATGGCCGCCGCCGGCCGGATCAAACTCGGCGACCGCGGCGTGGCTTTGGCCGGGCATGAAGCCCAGCTTTCGTCGCAGCAGCGGGAGACGCTCAAGCGGATCCTCGAAACTTATCGCCGGGCCGCTTACCAGCCGCCGCCCACCTCGCAGGTCACCTCAGAGGTTTCGCGCAACCCGGCCGTTGCCGCCGAACTGATCGCCTTGGCCGCCGCGGAGGGGCTGTTGGTGCAAATCTCGCCCGACTTCTACCTCGACGCCGACGCCGAGCGCAAAATGCGCGAGATGCTCGCCGAGCGCCTGACCGACGGCAACGGCCTGACGATCAGCCAGATCCGCGAGATCCTCGCCACCAGCCGCAAGTACGCCGTGCCGCTGTGCGAGTACCTCGACCGCATCCGGTTCACCAAGCGGCAGGGCGACGTGCGGGTGTTGTGCTAGGTTCGGTTAGCCGGTACGCGAGGATCGATGGGTGGCTGGGGCAAAGCGCAGCGGTGCCCCAGGTATTGGGGCATTCCGTTGACGCACTGGGGCACCGCTGCGCTTTGCCCCAGCCACCCCACGCACCGCCGCAACCAACATCGTCACGGTCGTCACAACCCCTCCCATCCCTACGCGTAGCCGCCGGTGCGTGGCCTTTTCGCAACCGGTGCGATGTGTGAACGCGGACCGCGACGTAGCGTTGCGTAACGAACACCCCCTCGTTTCGCCGAAGATGCGGCGACGAGTTCCAGAAAGATGCAGGAGGTAGGCCGATGCAAGGACTCAAACACGTCAACCGGGCAGCACGAATTCTGGTCGGGCGTAACGTCACGCTCCACCAGCGGCTGTTGGAGGCCGCCAACGAACTGACCACCGCCGTACGCCGACGCCGACGCTGGCCGAAACGGCTGGCGAGCAAGGCCGCCGGAGTCTGCGAGAAGCTCACCGCCAAAGGCACGCTCGACGCCACGATCAACGGCCTCGACCGGGCCGACGCCCGAGAGGCCGCCGAAGAGATCCTCTCGCTGGCGATCAACCTCAACGCGGTGCGGGCCGTGCGGCGCAAGCGCCGTGCCGTTCACTTGCCGGTGCGCGAAACGACCCAGAAACGGCGGCTCGATCTCGGCACGTCGGCGAAGTAGCCCGGCGGTGCAGCCCGACGAAGCGGTCCGCAGGGTGGCCCGGTCACTCTTGCGGAGCGTACTCTGCCAATGAGACAAACCTGACTCGCAAGAGTGCCCGGGTGGCGAAGCCACAAGAGGGCGGATCATCCGGGCTGGGACCTCTTGTTGCTGCGCAACCCCGACGCTTCTCCGGCCGTGCGAGACAAGTGGCGACGCCTGCTGCGGAAAAGCGTCGGGGCCACCCCAGCTCGCCCCCAGCCACCCCACTCCTCCGTTGGCTCCAGACCTTCCGGTCATCGACAAGACACGCGGCGGCGTGCTACAATCCGTGTCCGATCCCAGATTCGCCACCAGCGCATCGGCACGGCCATGTCGGACCATTGGACTACGCTGCTCACGCGGACCAACGCGCCGCGGATTCTCGTCGTCGGCGACGTGATGCTCGACCGCTATCTCTTCGGCGACGTCTCGCGGATCAGCCCTGAGGCCCCCATCCCGGTGCTCCGCGTGGCAAGGCAGGAGCATCGGCTCGGCGGGGCCGGCAGCGTGGCGGCCATGCTGGCGGCGTTGGACTGCGAGGTCCTGCTGGCGGCCGTTACCGGCGACGACGCCGAGGCCGCGTTGCTGCGCGGGCTGTTGGATGAGACGGGCGTCGACGCGGCGGCCGTGTTGACCGCCGGGGGCCGGGCCACCACCGTCAAGCAGCGGATGCTCGGCCGCACCCACAGCAAACACGCCCAGCAGATGATCCGCGTCGATCGGGAGGACGCCGCGCCGTTGGCCGACGAACTGGCCGACCGGCTGTTGGCGTCGATCGAAGGGCAACTCGACGCCGTCGACCTGCTCTTGCTGAGCGACTACGCCAAGGGCGTTTGCTCCGACCGGCTCGTGCGGCGGCTGGTTGCCGCGTGCCAGGCGGCGGGCGCGCCCGTGCTGGCCGATCCGGTCCGTGGCGTCGATTTCGGCCGTTATGCGGGCTGCTTCGGCGTGACGCCGAATCGCGGCGAGGCCTCGGAGGCGCTGGGTATGCCCATCGCCACGACCGACGACGGTCTGGAGGCTGCCCGGCGAATGCTCCAGTTCGGCGTCGACGCGGCGATTGTCACCCTCGACCGAGACGGCATCGCCTGGGCCGACGCGGCGGGCGACTCCCGGCTGTTTGCCATTCGGCCGCGCGAGGTCTACGACATAACCGGCGCCGGCGACATGGTCCTCAGCACGCTGGGATTCTGCCTGGCCTGCGGGGCCGATTGGCCCACCGCCATCGAAGCGGCCAACGCCGCCGGCGGCTTGCAGATCGAGCGGCTCGGCGTGGTGCCGATCACTCGGGCGGAATTGCTCGACGAATTGCGATCCGGCCCGACGGCCGCCGAGTCGATCGCCGACGAAAAGAAGCTGCTCTCGATCGAACGCTTACAGGAAGAACTCGACCACCGTCGCCAACAAGGCCAGCAGATCGTGATGACCAACGGCTGTTTCGACTTGCTGCATCCCGGGCACGTCGCTTCGCTGCAAGACGCCCGGCGACAGGGCGACCTGCTGGTCGTGGGGCTCAATAGCGACCGCAGCGTCGAGCAACTCAAGGGGCCCGGCCATCCGATCGTCGACCAACAGGGCCGGGCGGACATGCTCTGTGCGCTAAGCTGCGTCGACTACGTGGTGCTGTTCGACGAAGCCAGCGTGGCCGGCCTGGTCGAGCAGGTATTGCCCGACGTGCTGGTCAAGTCGGCCCAATATACGACCGAGCAAGTCGTGGGCCACGAGATCGTCGAGCGGCACGGCGGCCGCGTCGTTTGCGTGCCGATGCGGGGGGAATACTCGACCACACGATTGATCCGGCGGATCATCGAAACCACCGATCACAATCGAGCATAAAGCCGCGACCGGTGGTCGCGCCCGGCGCCGTGGTGTACGATGATCCGATGATGTTGAGTTGCGTGCTGCAAACCAGTTGAGCGTTCGACCGGAATGAGTTTCTATACTTCGGGCGCGACCACCGGTCGCGGCTTTTTGGGAGAAGACCATGACCAGATCGCTGCTTGTCGTGCTTACCACCATGCTTCTGCCCGTCGCCGCGCCGGCGGCCGACTTGCAGCCGCTGCTGCGGACCGTCGACCTCAACGTCGGCCAACGGGCCGAGGTCGAGCTGTGCAACGGCAAGACCGTTACGGTGAAGCTCCTTTCGCTTGACGAAACCCGCGATACCGTCTGCGACGCCGTGCGGCAAGCCCGGGTCGAGGTCGAGGTCGACGGCCGCAAGGTCACGCTCACTTCGGCTTATTACAACCTGCCGGTGACCGTCGGCGACGTGCAGATCGACTGCGCGGTTACCAAGGGCTGCACCCGCGGCAGCAAGGCCAACGTTTGGGCACTGGATACCGACGCCCGGCTGAGGCTCTGGCCGGCCGGCTCGCCGTGGATCCGACCGGGCACGTTCGTCTATCCGGCCAAGTGCCGCTGGTTCAGCAGCGATACGCAGATGGCCAACGATCCGGTCTACGTCGACGGCGGCGAGATCCCCGGCAAGACCTCGATCTACTATCACTACGGGCTCGACATCGGCGGGGCCGAAGAACAGGTCGAGGTGATCGCAGCGACCGACGGGCAGGTCGTTTCGGCGGCGGGGGAGACCTTCGAGCCGGACCGCCAGCCGCCGCCGGTCAAACCCCGCTACGACGTGGTCTACATCCGCGACGGGCGCGGCTGGTACTACCGCTATAGCCACCTGCACACGATCGACCCGGCGATCAAACCGGGCGCGAAGGTGAAGATGGGGCAGCCGCTCGGCCTGCTGGGCAAGGAGGGGGGCAGCGGCGGATGGTCGCACCTGCACTTTGACGTCTCGGCCGTGCAGCCCAGCGGACGTTACGGGATCGTCGAGGGCTACGCCTTCTTCTGGCAGGTCTATCACGCACAATACAAGACGGAGCTGCAAGCCGTCGCCCGGCCGCATCACGTGGCCTGGACCGGCGAGCCGGTCACGCTCGACGCCAGCCGCTCGTGGAGCCAACAGGGTCCCGGCCATATCGCCCGCTACGAGTGGCTGCTGCACGGCGGCAAGAAGGCAGCCACGCAGAAACTCACCCGCCGCTACGCCAAGGCCGGATGCTACAGCGAGATCCTCAAAGTGACCGACGCCGACGGCCGGACCGATTACGACTTCGCCGTGGTGCAGATCGTCGACCGCGAACATCCCGAGTGGCGGCCGCCGTCGATCCACGCGGTCTACTATCCCACGCTGGGCATCTCCGCCGGCGACGAAGTGACGTTCAAGGTCCGCTCGTTCCGTATTGCCGCCGACGACGGCCACGAAGAGTGGGACTTCGGCGACGGCAGCCCGACGGTGAAGGTCCGTTCCGACGGCAACGCCCAGGTCCACGCCGCAGACGGCTACGCGGTGACCACACATCGCTACGAGAAGCCCGGCCATTATCTGGTTCGGGTGCAGCGGACGAACCATCGCGGACAGACGGCGACGGGGCGGTTGCACGTGAGGGTGGGGGAGGGGAAGGACGAGGGATGAAGGACGAGGGATGAAGGATGGGGAATGGGGGGCTTTGCGATTGCCATTGATGCTAGCCGGGGGCGGAAGCCCCCGGAGAGTTGAGAGCTATCGAGAACGCCAACCTTCCGGGGGCTTCCGCCCTCAGCTAGGACGTCCGTAGTCGCGGCCTTTACGATGACTGCCACCAGCACCGGCCCCTAACTCTTCCAGATAAGGAGATGAATCATGCAACGACGGCAATGGCTCGCAGTGGCTTTCGTTCTGATCGCCGTGGGCTCGACGGCGGCGTACTCCCCGGCGGCCGAGCAGCCGTCGTGGAAGGCCGGCACGGCGCAGAAGAAGATCACGACGAAACTGCCGATTTGGCTGGCCGGCTATGGCCATCGCGATCGTCCGGCCGAGGGGACGCTGCACGACTTGTGGATCAAGGTCCTCGCGTTGGAATCGGAGGGGGGAGATCGCGCCGTGCTGGTGACCAGCGATCTGCTGGGGTTTCCACGCGGCATGTCGCAGACGATCTGTGCGGACCTGAAGAAACGTCACGACCTGGACCGCTCGCAGATCATGCTCACCTGTTCCCACACGCACACCGGCCCCGTGCTTCGCGATGCCCTGTACGATATCTATCCGTTGGACGACCGGCAGCGGACGTTGATCGACATGTACTCGGAGGCGCTGGAGAAGACGGTCGTCGCCGCGGTCACCGAAGCCCTGGTGTATTCGAGACCGGCGACGCTCTCGGCCGCCGAAGGGCAAACGGACTTCGCCGTCAACCGCCGCAACAACCGCGAGAGCGAAGTGCCCTCGCTAAGGGAGCAAGGCAAAGAGTTGAAGGGGCCGGTCGATCACGACGTGCCCGTGCTGGCGGTCCGCTCGCCGAAAGGGGCGTTGCGGGCGGTGGTCTTCGGCTACGCGTGTCACGCCACGACGCTGAGTTTCTATCAATTCTCCGGCGACTACCCGGGCTTCGCCCAGATCGAGCTTCAGCGGCGGCATCCGGAAGCAGTGGCCATGTTCTACGCCGGGTGTGGGGCCGATCAGAACCCCATTCCTCGCCGCTCCGTCGAGTCGTGTCGGCAATACGGCCAGCGGTTGGCGGTGGCGGTCGACGAAGTGTTGGAGAAGCCGATGCGGCCGGTCGAATCGGAGTTGCGCATGGCGTTCGAGACGATCGAACTCGACTTCCAAGGACCGCCCACTCGCGACGAACTCAACGCGGCGGCAGCCGGCGGCGGATATCGGGCTCGCTGGGGTAAGCGGCTGCTAAAGCAGTTGGACTCCGGCGTGCCGTTCGACAAGAGCTATCCGTATCCGGTGCAGGTCTGGCGGCTGGGCGGCAAGCAGCTTTGGATCGCGCTGGGCGGCGAGGTGGTCGTCGACTATCCGCTGCGTTTCAAGGCCACGTACGGCCCGACGACCTGGACGGCCGGATACAGCAACGACGTGATGGCCTACATCCCCTCGGATCGCGTTTGGCAGGAAGGCGGCTACGAGGCCGGCGCGTTCGAGGTTTACGGCCTGCCCACGACCCGTTGGGCGCCCGGCGTGGAAAAGCGAGTGGTCGACGCCGTGCAGCGGTTGGTCAAGCAATGCGGCGGTAGCCGATAAAGCCGCGACCGGTGGTCGCGCCGGAATCCTGTTCACGTCCGGTGCCATGCCCACGCTTGCGTGGGCATGGCACCCGAAATGCAGGGATGATAATCGGCGT
>CAYYNP010000154.1:0-23169 GCA_964472545.1 uncultured Planctomycetaceae bacterium
GCCCCGGGGGGGGGGCGCGCTTTTTTCTGGGGGGGTTTTTGTTTGCTTTCCGGGGGGGGGGCCCGCCCCCCACGGCTAGCAGCCGATCGTGCAATACGCGGCCGAGAGAATCCCTAGTCTACTTGCGTCCCCCACTTTCCCGCAGCGTCACCGCACAACGCCGAGAAATGTCCTGATTTGCCTTGACTGCTCAACTCTCGCCAGAGTACCATACCTCGTCTATCTTCTCGCCCGCGCCGGCTCGGCTGGCGATGGGGCGGGGATGCTCCGTCGGAGGACGGAAAACACGAAGGTTGTTCAGGGATGAACCGGGCCGCTTGGACGCTACTGGCGGGGCTGCTGGCCGTCGCATTTTTTCTGCGACTGGCCGCCGGTTTCTATTGGCAGTCGCGATTGCCGGAAGACGAGCGTTTCGGCTTCGGCGATAGCGAAAGCTACTGGGCCTTGGGCCACAAGATCGCCGCAGGCCGGCCGTATCGATTCGACGCACACGAAGCCGACGTCTTCCGCACGCCCGGCTATCCGGCCGTATTGGCCACGCTGTTTTGCGTCGTCGGGCAGCAACCCCCGACAATGTGGGCGCGCGTGCAAAGCGCCGTGCTCGGTACGCTCACCGTGGCGGCCGTATGGTGGCTGGCGTGCCAACTCTTCGACGCCCGGGCGGGAATCATCGCCGCGGCCATGGCGGCGTGTTATCCGGGCACGGTTGCCATCGGGGCCCTGGTGTTGGCCGAGGCGCCCTTCTGCGTGCTGATGCTTGTACAGTTGTCCCTTTGGACTTCCGCCTGGAATGCCGGCAGCCCCCGCCAAGCCAGCCTGTTTGCGATGGCGGCAGGTTTCGCGGCCGGGTTGGCAACGCTGATGCGGCCGAGTTGGCTGCTGTTCGTGCCGCTGGCCATCGGTATTTCCATCCTAGCTCCGGGCAAGGGAGTCACCGGGGCAAAACGCAGCGGTGCCCCTAAAAGGCCTGCTCGATTGCGGCAGGCATGGATCACCGTGGCCATGCTCGCAGCCTTGGCTGTAACGATGGCGCCCTGGTGGATCCGTAATGCGCGGATCACCGGCCATTTTGTGCCCACCACACTGCAGGTCGGAGCCAGCCTGTACGACGGCTTGAGCCCCTCGGCGACCGGCGCCAGCGACATGGAATTTGTCGGGCCGCATACCGAGAGGTTGCACACAGCGGCGATTCCCGACGCCGAGGCCGGCGACACGTTCGAGTACCGCCTCGATCGCCACTTCCGCCGCGAGGCGTTGACTTGGGCCGCCGAACACCCTGCGCAAGCCGCCCGATTGGCGGTCGTCAAGCTGGTGCGGATGTGGAACGTATGGCCCAACGAAGCGGCCTTTTCGAGTTGGAAGATCCGACTGGCCGTGCTCTTGACGTACGTGCCGGTGTTGACGCTGGGGATCGTCGGGGCCGTCAAGACCAGCCGCCGCGGCTGGCCGTATCGGCTCTGTTGGCTTCCGGCCGTCTATTTCACGGCCCTGCACGTGGTCTTCGTCAGTTCGATTCGCTATCGCCAGCCGGCCATGCTGGGATTGATGGTGCTGGCTGCCGGAGTGGCGGCCCAGTGGGGGAGAAGGAAGGAGGAGGGAGGAAGGCGGAAGGATGAAGGATGAGGGGCGAGCGGGCGTATGTGACGATGTTTATGTTCGAGTGTTTGCGGAGGATTGGTTTCCATTTTCGCGCGGTTGATTAACTGCTGTTGGTTCTGCTTCAAGTGGGGCCTGTTGCTCGGGCTGGTGGCCTTGGCGGTCGCCGTGCCGTGCTTCTATCACCAGGTCGACGAGCGAATCCGTCGGCAGGTAGTCAGGCGGTTTGCCGAGCACTACGCCGACTTGCAGGTCACGGTGCGCGCCGCCGAACTGGTCGAAGGGGAAGGCATCAAGATTCGCGATCTCTCGATCGCCGATCCCCGCGGCAGCGGCGCCGAGGTCGAGTTGGTCCACATCGGGGAACTCTTCCTCCATTGCCACACCGACTTGCAGGAGTTAGTCACCGACGAACCGGAAATCACCCGCATCACGATTCGCCGGCCGCGGCTGCAGACCGTCTGCCAGGCCGACGGGACGTGGACCATCGAGCGCCTGCTCCCACTGCCGGAAGGCTGCGGCGGACGCCCCGTACCGATAGTGATCGAAAACGGCACGCTCGAACTGGTCGACGCGACGCGCAGTCCGCCCGGGCGATTCACGCTCCGCGACGTCCATCTCACGTTGACGCCGGAAGACGTGCCCGGCGCGTCGCCGCAGGACGCGCGGCCGCTGCGCGTGCAAGGCTCGTTCGAGGCCGACCACGTACGGCGGGTCGAAATCGAAACCGCACTGATCGATTCAAAGCATCAGACGTGGTCCGTCGAAGGATCGGTCCAAGGGCTCGACGTCTCTCCCGAGTTGCGGCATTCGCTGCCACACCCCTGGTCCGAGAAGTTGGCCGTCTTGGGCGAGTTGCGGGCGGACGGCCAGTTGCGGTTTCGCGTGGATTACGACCCCGCGCTGGCATCGCCGTGCGAGTTCGACGTCTCCGGAAAACTCGAGCACGGACGCCTTGATGCGGCCTGCCTGCCTAGTCCGTTGACCGACGTGCAGGCCACGGTTCGCATGGATAACCAAGGCATCCACGTCGACGAGTTTCTCGCCCGCAGCGGCGAAGCCACGTTCTCGGCGTCGGTCCATCAATTTGGCTACGCGTCGGGCAGCCCCGTGGTCTTGGAGGCCAACGCCTGGCAACTCGACCTCGATCCCTGCCTGTTGAACGTCTTTCCCGAATCGCGGCTCGAAGAACTGCGGGCCGGCTGGGACAAATACGATCCTTCGGGCCGCGTCAATCTGCATCTGAAGCTGGCCTTCGACGGACGTACGTGGCGTCCCGAACTGCTGATGCGCTGCCTCGACGTCTCGTTCTGCTATCGGAAATTCCCCTACCGGCTGACGCACGCCGTCGGCGACTTGTATTTCAAGGACGACGTCTTCTGGACCGAAAGCCTGATCGCCCGCAACGGCAACCGGCCGGTGAATGTCCGCTGGGTTGTGCAGCGCCCCATGGCCAGTACGGCGACCTGGCTGGAGGTCTGGTCGCGGGAGGTGCCGTTCGACCAACGGCTGATGGACGCCCTGGACGAGGAGGCACGCGAGGTGGTTGCGTCGCTTGGCCTCCGCGGCTCGTTCGACGTCTATTACCGCACCAACCGCGACGCGCCCGAGCAACCGTGGCAAACGGAACTCGCCGTTGAGCTCAACGAGCAGAATCGCTGCTCGCTTCGCTACGAGGGCTTTCCCTGCCCGCTGGGCAACGTCCGCGGTTCGCTGCAAATGCTCAACGGCCACTGGACGATTCGCCACCTCGAGGCCAGCAACGATTCGGCCCATGTAGCCTGCGAGGGTTTCATCCGCTCACCGGCCGAAGGCGGCGAGCTGTTTCTTCGGCTCACCGGGACCGACGTGCGATTGGACGAGGAGCTGCGCGGCGCGTTCGTGCCCAGCGCACAACGCGTTTGGGACGATCTGAAGCCGCAGGGCAAAGTCGACTTGAAAGAGGTCGTGGTGCGCCGCCTGCCGGGCCAAGACGAGCCTACGGTCACCGTGTGGGCCAAGCCGTCCGGCGACAGCGTGTCGATCGAACCGGCCAGTTTCCCCTTCCGCTTCGAGAAGCTCGATTGCGACTTGACCTATCGCGACGGGCTGGTGACGATCGAACGGCTCAACGCTGAACACGGCCGCGTGAAGATGACCGCCACCCGCGGCGATTGCCGCTTCCTGCCCGACGGCCGCTGGAATCTGCAACTGACCGGTTTGTCGATCGATCGGCTCCGGCTCGACGACCGCGAATTGGTCCGGGCGCTGCCCGGCCATCTGAACAAGGCGATCGCGGCGTTGCAGCCGACCGGGCCGCTGCACCTGCGTGGCTCGCTGGCGCTGCAAGGCGGGGCCGCCGAGGAGGATCCGGTCCGCTCGCAGTGGAGCCTGCAAATCGACATGCACCAAGGAGGCCTCGAATGCGGCGCCAAGCTCGAGAACATCTGCGGCGGCCTGACGTTGGCGGGCGGATTCGACGGCGAGCACTTCCTCTCCCGCGGTGAGTTCGCCGTCGACTCGCTCACCTGGAACGACTTCCAATTCACCCAGCTAATGGGGCCGCTCTTGGTCGACGATCGGCAAGTGCTGCTGGGGTCGCACGTCGCCACGCGCGAAAACCAAATCGCCGGAAGCGACGGCTCGCGGGCGCCGGTCCAACCGCGGGCGCTGACGGCGCGGCTCTTCGGGGGCTACGTCGGTGCCGACGCCTGGGTCTCGCTCGATTCGGCGCCGCGCTACGGCATCCACGCCACGCTGGCCCGGGCCGACCTCAGCCGATTTGCCCAAGAGGTGCTCGCCGGGCGGCAGAACCTGCAGGGCACGATCATGGCCACCGTCGACCTCGGTGGCACCGGCAGCAGCATCCACGCCATGGGCGGCCACGGCCACATCTATCTCCGCGACGCGGTGATCTACGAATTACCGGTAATGTTCGCCTTGCTGAAGCGGCTCCGCGTGCAAGACCCCGACACCACGGCCTTCAACACCAGCGATATCGTCTTCGACATCCGCGGCCGGCACGTTACACTCAGCAAGATCGATTTCAACGGCGACGCCGTGAGCCTGCTCGGACGCGGGGAAATGGACTTCGACTCCAACATCGCCCTCACCTTCCAGCCCGTCTTAGGACGCAACCAGTGGCGTGTGCCCGGCTTCTCGGAGCTTTTCCGCGGGGCCAGCGGGCAAATCATGCGGATCAGCGTCGACGGCACCTTGCAGGATCCGCAAACCAGAAAAGAGCTATTCCCCGCCGTGAACCAGGCCCAACGCCAACTCCAGGGAGAGCGGCCCGACGGCGAAGCGTCAACCGGCCTCTTGCCGCTGCCCGCCCGCCGATCCAACTCGACCGGCGGTGGCCTATTCCGCTGGTAACCAAATGATGCAGACACGGCAACACGGAGACACGCGGCAAGATACGGCAATACACCTCAACCACACCGAAAGACGCTAACGACGACCTATACTTACAAAGGGTATCGTGAGGCCGTCACCTCAGGTACCAACGATCGATGCACCGGAGAGTTTTGCGACGCGAGAGAGGATGATCCAAGGTGAACCGACCGCCGCCGATGCCCGGCCGGTCCTAGCCAAGGAGGAGTTGTCTCATGAGCGTAGGCCCACTGGGGGGTATTGCAGGCAGCGTCGCCGGTTCACCGCTGGCGCAAACCAAGGGCTCGGAATCGGAGCGGGCCCAACAGGACTCCGTAGCACAACAGCGGAGCGTCGACAGCGATCGCAAGGCCGAAGCGGCTGCCGGAATCGGCGAAACCGACGGCGACGATCACGAAACGGCCGAACGCGACGCCGATGGCCGCCGTCTCTGGGAAGCGCAGGCTGACGAAGAATCAACCATTTCTGGTGGATCAACACAGCCCGAAGAACGCAGAAGCAAGGACGCCAGTGGGCAGAGTGGCAATATGCTAGACCTAAGCGGCTAGAGCACGCCACCCATATTGACTGCGTTACTTGGTTGGGATCCGCCGCGCGTGGACCTACCAGCGCGGAATCTCGGCTCCCAACAGGGCCTTGCCGTACCGGCGTGCCGATGTTAGACTTATGTGTTTGCCCGGTATCGCAAGCACCGCCTTTACGAGACTCCGTCACCCTCTGCGGGGGTTGCCCACGGGCGGAGGAACCCAATCATGCAAGAGAAAATCCACCCTCGGTACATCACGACCCAAGTGACCTGCGGCTGTGGCAACAGCTTCACCACCCGCAGCACGCAGCCGGAATTGAAGGTCGACATCTGCAACGTCTGCCATCCTTTCTATACCGGCAAGTTGAAGTACGTCGACACGGCCGGACGAATCGAGAAGTTCCAGAAGAAGTTCGCCGCGACCGGCTACGCCAGCCTCAATGCGGGCAAGAAGAAGGCCGCCCCGGCTGCCGAAACGGAAGAGCAGTAGCTTCTTTCCATGCCGGCCCCGGGGCTCGCTGCCGTGGCAACTCGCAACACCGCCCGAGATCGCGGCCGGTGATGCGTCGCCGGACGCCGGTATACTGTTCGCAAGTTCCCTGCCGTTGTGGATCGATCATGCGCAAGCTACTGGATGAAAAGCTCGCCCGCTTCGAGGAACTGGAGAAGATGCTCCTCGACCCGGAAGTGGCGGCCAACCCGGCACGCATGTCGGCCGTTGCGCGCGAACATGGATCGCTGGCCAAGCTGGTCACCAAGTACCGCCGCTTGAAGGAACTCAACGCGCAGATCACCGACGCCATGGAGATGATCGACGGCTCCGACCCCGAGCTGCGCGAACTGGCCGAGGCCGAGTTGCCCGAGTTGAAGGAAGAGCGGGAGACCTACTGGAACGACTTGCTGGACATGACCGTCGGCGGCGACGACGCCAACCGCAACCGCTGCGTGTTGGAGATCCGCGCCGGCACCGGCGGCGACGAGGCGGCTCTGTTCGCCCGCGATCTCTACGAAATGTACAAGCATTTCGCCGAAGACAACCGCTGGAAGGTCGAGATCCTCAACATGAACCCCACCGAACTTGGCGGGTTCAAGGAAATCGTGTTGGGATTGCAAGGCGATGGCGTTTTCCGGCGCCTGCAGTACGAGAGCGGTGGACATCGCGTGCAGCGCGTGCCGGAAACCGAAGCCAAGGGCCGCATCCATACCTCCGCCGCCACCGTGGCCGTGATGGCCGAGCCGGAGGACGTGGAGATCGAAATCAAGCAGGCCGACTACCGAGAGGACGTCTACCACGCCAGCGGACCCGGCGGACAACACGTCAACAAGACCGCCTCGGCGATCCGCCTGACGCATCACGAAACCGGCATCGTGGTCGCCATCCAAGACGAAAAGAGCCAGCACAAGAACCGTGCCAAGGCCCTACGGGTGTTGAAGACGCGCCTCTACGAGGCCAAGCGGGATGAGGAGGAGAAGAAGCGATCCGACGAGCGTAAGAGCAAGATCGGCTCCGGCGACCGCAGTCAGCGGATCCGCACCTACAACTTCCCCCAGAACCGCATCACCGATCATCGCGTGCACCAGAACTTCAATCTGGAGAACGTCATCGCCGGCAACCTCACCCCGGTCACCGAGGCCCTAATGGAGGCCGTCCGCCAGGAACAGCGCGGCTCGTTCGACGATCTCAACTAGCGAGGCCAGGGTTTTGCTCTCCTGCCAAGGAAGCGGAACTTCCCAATCCGACGTTCCCAAGCTGGAGCTTGGGAACGAGATGAAGTGCAGCCGGACGTATTCACCACCCACCACTCCGCACTCTCCACCCACCACTCCCCACTCCTCATGCCTCCCTCGGAATCCTGGACCGTCGGCCGGTTGCTTGAGTGGACGGCCGACTACTTGAAGAATCGTGGGGCGGACAGCCCTCGGCTCGACGCGGAGGTCCTGTTGGCCGAGGCGCTCGACTGTCGGCGAATCGAACTCTACACGCGATACGAAGAAGAGCCGCCGGAGGAAGCCCGCACGGCGTTTCGTGATTTCGTCAAACGCCGCGCCGCGGGCACGCCGGTGGCCTACCTCGTCGGCCGCCGCGAGTTCTACTCGATGGACTTCCGCGTCGGCCCGGCCGTGTTGATCCCGCGGCCGGAAACCGAGTTGCTGGTGGTGGCCCTGTTGGATCTGGCGGGCACTCGGGCGGCGCAAGATCGATTGGAGGTCGCCGACGTCGGCACGGGCAGCGGGATCATCGCGGTCTGTGCGGCGAAAAACCTGGCAAACGCACGACTCACGGCCGTCGACGTCAGCGCCGACGCGTTGGAAGTCGCTCGGACCAACGCTGCGGGCCACGGTGTAACCGAACGGATCGAGTTCATCCAGAGCGACCTGTTTGCCGGCGTCGATCCGGCCCGGCGATTCGATTACATCGTCAGCAACCCACCCTACGTGAGCACGGCCGAGATGGCGGCACTCGACCCGGGCGTGCGGGATTTCGAGCCACACCTGGCATTGGCGGCCGGCCAGCGCGGCACGGAAGTGATCGAACGGCTGATTGACGAATCGGCCAACCACTTGGACCCCGGCGGTTTTTTTTTTTTTTATTTGAGCACCGAGATCTACACCGCCGCCGTCGCCCTGCTGGAGGCCGAGGCCCGCTTCAATCCCGGCCCGACGATCAAAGACCTTTCGCGGCTGCCTCGGGTGGTTCAGGCGACACGGAATTGAAGTCATTGCTCGCCGCACGTCTTCGCGGCATCCGGCTTGGCAGGAGTCAACGTGATTTCCACGTCGGGCATCTCGTCGAAGAACAACAGCCGAAACGGCTTGGCCCCTTCGGCCTCAATGGTCACCCCTCCCCCTCCCGTCGAAAACGGCCCGGGTTGCTCGCCCCGCGGCCGGGCGTACACGGCAGAGATTTCGGCGAGAAACACAAATCGGCCGGTCGTCTCGCAATACATGAACGGAAGCGGATCCCGCCGATGCTGCGGCGCCAGCATGCGGTTCGCCGGGTCGCATGCCCGTACGCCGCGGGCCGGCCGTCCATTCGGCATGACGATCTTGCCCGTAACGATCACTTCCACGTATCCATCGCCGTGCCCGCCGTAGAAGTTGGGGGGCATTCTCCGACGATCGCCACCGCTCATGCACGAAGGCGGGCGGAATTCGACGGGCTTGCCTTCGGCGACTTGGATTATCTCTCCGGTGATCCGCCCACAGGCCCTGGCGCATCCTTCCAGGAATAGCCGGTCTCGCGACTCGGCGGCGGCGATTCGCACGTCGAGAACGGGCAGATGCCGCTTGTCGCCCGACCACGCCATGACCGTGGAGGGCAGGTCCGGGTGGTCCAAGATGGCCTGCCGCAGCGCGGCGGATTCCTTGTCGGTCAGAGAGACGACGTGACGCAGCGTCCGGGCGTTGATATCGGAAACCGCGGCGGGATTGGCTTGCAGGAACTTCAGAGCGAGAACGGGAAAGGGCACCAGCATGCTGAGTACTTTGGCCGCCAGCCACCGATCGTCACCCACACGCAACTCGGCAAGTCGCGGCGCCTCGTTGTGATCGATACCGAGCCGCGACAATGCACCGACGGTCGAAGCGACCGCGGCCCTAGGCTGGTCGTTGCGCACCACGTCCAGCAGAGCGTGCTTTGCCGGCAAAGCGGCCGTGCCGAATCGCGCCAAGGCGCGGGCGGCCTCCGAGCGGACCTCCGTTGCTTCGTGTCGGAGCGCCTGGCCCAGTGCCGTGGCGATCGGCCCCGTCTGGTTCTCAGAGCGTCCGAGCGCCTTGGCAGCCGCGACTGCTACCGGCGCGTCTTTCGCGTCGAGGGCTTCACACAAGAGCCGGATACCTTCGTCGCCACAGCCGAGCAAACTCAGGCCGGCATTCTCCCGGACGTCTTCCGATTCGTCCGCAAGCATCCGTGCCAAGTGAGCGGGCACGTCTTTGGAGTCGGCAGCCACGCTGCCCAGGGCCTGCACGACACTTCCCCGTACTTCGGCCTCTTCGTCTTCAAGTGCCGCCAGCAACTCGGCAACGGCAGGCTTCGCTGGCGGGCCAACATGCTCCAGCACTCTTGCCGCGCCGACACGTACGCGCGGCGACTTGTGTCCCAGTGCCGATCGCAACGTGCCGACCGCCTTCTTGGCTCGAGGGCCGATCCGTGCTAGTGCGCCTGCGGCTTCACCCGCGTTGGCATCATACTTGTACGTCAACGCCGCCACCAACGCAGAAACGGCCAAATCCACGTGCTCGTCGCTGACGCGGTTCTTCGCGGCGGCCGGGTCGTCGTGTCGGCCTGTGCCGTCCAGTGGTGATCGCATTTCTTCGCGTCGGTGGCTCGACGTGCCGCCGACAATACTCCCCAGCGCTCTGATGAGTTCCCCCGCGGGGATAAGGTCCCCGGCGTCGCTGGCCGGCGAGTCCGTACAGTGGTCGTTGAGCAGCCTGCAAATCGCCGGCACGGCCGGAGCTGCCCGATCGCCGATGTCACTCAATCCGCAAACGGCCCGAAAGCGTATCACCCACTCGTCGTCCAGTGCCTCGATCAGCGCGGGCACGACGAGGTCCGATGCCCTGCAGCGCCCATCGGCGATCACCTGGACAGCAGCTTCCCGAACTTGGGCATCGCGATCGCGCGTTGCCTTTACCAAGGCAGCGACAATGGCAGGCTGCTTCAAGCCCGACTCGCGCAGGGCGTCGGCGACGGCCGCGCGAATGCCCGGACTCGGGTCATTCTCCAAGAGCCTCATCAATTCCGGCCCCTCGCCGCTGAGGGTCACGCCACACTTGTCCAAACCGATCACCGCCACCAACCGCACGTGCCGATTGTCGTCCCGCAAGGCGGCCGTCAGTGCTGCCATGATCGGGGGAATATCGGTCTCGAACTCCTCGCAAAAGCGGTTCTCCCAGACGATCCACCAGAGTTGACCGGCGGCCGCCAATCGCCGATCCGCATCGGCGTGCTTCAGATCGGCCAGGAATTCGGCGGAACGGGCCTTGTCAGCAGGAGCGATCTTCACCAGCGTCTGCATCGCTCGCTGAACCAAGGAGCGTGATTCTGCTTTGAGCAGCTTCCGCAGCGCCGGAGTCGCGGCCGAAGCCGTGGGTCCCATGCGCTCGAGTGCCCAGAAGGCGTCGCCGCGCTTCCAAGGGTCGTCGAGCTGCCCGACGAGTTCTCGGACTCTGGCGGAAATCTCCTCCGGGTCCGTCAATTCCTCCTCGCGTTCCCTGTCGCTGGCGAGATGCTCCAGGGCCTGCCGGAGGCGATCGTCAATGCTCGATTCCGGGACCGGCGGGCGCTGCTTGTCGTCCGGTGCCAGTTGGCCGGCCGTCGTAGATTGCCGTAGCTCCGGCGGCTGTTTGTCCTGGCACGCGGCGTTGGCGGATCGCTCGGCAAATCCGCTGCCGACGACACTCGCTGCTACGATCGCGCTCAGAATACGGTCGATTCTCATGGGCCACCTCCTTCGCCAAGACCTAGAGGCATGAACTCCGAGCCCAACACGTCCACACGTTAGGACCACCATTCCGTGTACCCCAACTCGCAAGCCGGCGACAAACGCGTGGCAAGTCCCGCATGCTGCCCGAAGAAGGGGCGCCGCAACGGCCGTTTCACTCCGGCAGCCAGTGGACCGTCAGGAAGACCAGGCCGTCGGCGAGTTCCCGCCCGTCGGCCGTCCGCAGGCCCCTCAGTTCAACGCGAACCAACCGTGGCGTGACGTGGCGATCGGTCTTCAGGTGCAGCGTTCGGCCGTCGTCGGAGAGCGTGATCTGACGGACCGGGACGTCCTCGTGGGCGATTTCCGGCGAGGCGTAGTCGCCCTTGTTCTCGTGCCACCAACGATGCACCTGCCGACAGACTTCCGGCGTGACCGAAGCCGGATCGGCGGCGTCGGTCAGTGTGACGTCGAATCCGTCGGCCGTAGCCCGGGCTTCGGCCACGGCGAACGTCACCGGGCCGGTGTAAGTGATCTTGTAGATCCCGCCGCGGCCCGGGCCGCCGTACCAGCCCTGGTCGCACATGAAGCCGACGTACATTGCCCCGTCCGGCCCGAAGACGATCTCGGTCGGGCCCGCGTCGGTGCCGGTGAAGAACGGATAGCAGGAACCCTGCCGCTTTTCGCCCACGGGGTAATCGGTCCAGCGGACGACCTGATTGGTGTTGTAGTCGGCCGAAAAGCCCTGGTCCTGAAACGGCCCGAAGGGCACCGGCGACTCGGCGAAGTCCATGCCGTTGAGCGCCTTGCACCACGGATAGGGCGTTCGCACCACCGGCCAACGGACCTTGCTCACGTCCGGTTCTAGGAATCCGTAATGGGCCCCTTCGACGATCTCGTGGATGCCGCAGGTGTAGTTGTAGTGGCCCTGGTTGATGTTGAAGTACATCCGTCCGTGGCGATCTTCGGCGAAGCCGAACTGGAACCGCAGCCCCGTGCCCACCTTCATGGTGCGTCCGTCGGGCGTGATCTTGAGCATGTCGCCGCGAAGGTGGTAGCCGGGCGGCTTGCCGCCGGGACGATAGACGTACGGCGTGCTGTTGCCGCCGTAGAGGTTGCCGTCCTTGTCGCGCGTGAGCCCGAAGAACCAGTCGTTCTGGTGCGTGGAGCAATCCCACAGAGAACTCAGCAGTTCGTACGAATCGGCCACGTCGTCGCCGTTGGTGTCGCGGATGCGATAGACGGCGCCCGGGGCGGTGACGTAGATCTCGCCGTCGTAAACGCGCAGGTTGGTGATCTGCTGTAACGTGCCGCCGAAGTAGCGGTAGCTGTCCGGCAGGCCGTCGCCGTCGGTGTCGTCGGCGATCCGCAACTCGCCGTCGTAGCCGCCCACCAGCAACTTGCCGCGATAGAAGTTCAGTCCGCAAACCAGGAACTCCTCTTCCAACGGCAGCCGCTCGACGCGAAAACCCGGCGGAACGGCCAACGTCCGCGACTGGCCCAACTCGGCCACTTCAACCGGATAGCCGACGTAGCTCGGCTTCTTGGGATCCTGCAACACGACGTTTTCCGGCGGCTTCGGCCAGCGGCGCGGCGGACCGGCGGCGATTGGGCCGTCGCCGGCGATCTCGGCCGTCTGCCAGATGAGTTCAAGCGGCCGGTCGCTGCCGGAATTGGGTAACAACACGGCCATCCGCCCCTCGCCCGGCTGCACGATCGGATCGTAACGCTTCGTCGCGTCCATTGGCAGATCGTCGGTCGGCGGCTGTTCGACCGGATAGGTGATCGACTCCGGCGGCGCGATCCAACGGGCCGACTCGCCCGCCACACGCGTAACCCAACGGCGGCCGGCGTCGGTCTGAATCGTCACCGACGGGAAGTCGGCAACCGGCAGCGTCTTCTCGGCGAGGCGGTCGCCTAGCGAAGTCTTGCCTTCGATACCGCCGAGCGACTGTTGCACGATCGCGTCGTACGCCGCCGGCACGCCGCGAATACGGATCGTCCGCGTGGTGCCGTCGCGCCCCGGGCCGACCGGGTTCGGCTCGATCAGTTCGCTCACATGGACCCAAGCCTCGGGTTCGTACGTACCGGTTCGCTCGCCGGGGGCACGAAGCCGATAGTCGATCTGCACGGCCCGGCCGATGAGCGTCACGCGGCCGACGAACCCAAAACGTTCACGCCAGAGTGCGGGGCCGATCCAGTTGCCGGTAGCCTTCTCACGAAAGACGATCGGCGGGCCGTTGTCGTGGCTGAGCCATGTGGCCGCGGCGACCGGCTCCCACCAGTGCTGGGCTCCGTGGCGTCCGGCCTCGTTGAGGAATCCGCCCTTCCACACGGCCCGCCAGGCGACCCGCTCGAAGTCGAAGGCCAACGAATTGCGATTGGAGAAGCCGATCGCTACCGCGCGGGTCAGGCCGGGATAGCCGCGGACCTGGCCCTGCACGACCATCGGGCGCAACCCGGCCACCTGCACTGCCGTGGTCCCCTCGGCCAGCATCTTCTTGATCGACGCGGCCGGCGTGTGCTTGAGGAACTGCCAGACGGTCTCAGTCTGCACAAGCAGGTCCTCGCCGGCGATCTTGGTGGCCGGCACGTTGAAAGCAGGCATGGGCGTGGTGGGAAGGATGCGGGCCGGGTCGGCCAGCCAGCGATGATACCAGTCACGGTCCACGCGGCGATGCATCATCGTTAGGTCCGGTGCCGACGTCTCGCTGCTCGACGGCGTCTTGCCCACGTAGTGGCAATTCACGCAGCTAAACCCTCGGCCGCTGAGGAGTTGCCCGGCGGTGGCAGGCAGCGCCGTCGGCAGGCGGTGCGGGCGTGGGGCCTTGGCGTCGGGAATGACGTCGGCGGTGGCCAAGCGGTCGGCAATCGCCTCGCGCTCGGCGTCACTCAGCGCAAAACCGGGCATCCGCACCTTCAGCCACGGCCGAGCGCTGGGAGCATTGCCGGCCAATGCCAACAGCATCCATTCGCGACGCAGCCGCGCACCGACGCCGCTAAGGTCCGGCGGCGTCAGCGCCACCTGGTCGGCCGTTTTCTCCTCGGCCGCATACCGCAACACGGCCCGGCTGAGGGCTTCGCCGCCACTGCCGTCGCGTACGTGGCACTGTCGGCAACCGAATCGATGGTCGATCGTTCGTTGGGCCAACTCTTGCGGCCCGACGCACGAGGCCTGCTCGGGACGGACGGCCAGGAACTCCGCCACGGCCACGCGATCGGCCACCGGCAACGTGAATTGCGGTGAAGTCGAGGCGATGCGGCCCGATCGCAGGCATCCGGCCGACGCGTCGGTATCGACTCCCAATCGCGAGATCGGCGGCGTCTGGGCGTCGGCTTCCGTGATGAGATGACACGCGGCACAGTTACGTTGTTCGACGATCTCTTTACCCCGGGCGACGAGTTCTGCCGGGTGTGCCGCAGCGGTGGCCGGCTCGGCCGACGCCGATTCACTTCGGCCGAACGTCGCCAGATAGGCAGCCAAGCGCTCCGCGTCGATCGGCTTCAGGGCGAAATCGGGCATTCCGCCTTCGGGGTGCCAGCCAAGCGGGTCGAGCAGGAATTGACGCAAAACGTCCTGCGGCCATTTGGCCCCCACGTCGGCCAGAGTCGGAGCCAGTGTGGGATCCACGCCGTCGGGCTCCTCCGGCGCATGGCACGCCGCGCAACCGAGTTCGCTGAACCGCCGCCGGCCGTGCTGAATCTGCTCGTCCCGCTCGGCGTCGGAAACACCCGCTAATTCTGGCCCCGGCGCGATTTCCTTCGGCGGTGTCAGGCTCGCCAGATAGGCCACCACGGCCGGCACCGCCGCGTCGATCTGCTCGGCCGTGCCGCCGAGGGCCGGCATGGTGGTCTGCGGACGTACGGCCTGCGGATCGCGCAGCCAACGGTCAAGATACTCACGGTCGGCCCGGGAAGCGAATCCCAAAGGCGCCGCCGGACGACGTTCCGCCGCAACGCCCGAGATTGCGTGACACCGCCGGCAACCGTATCGCTCGACGACCACGCGCCCCCGATCGTGCATCAACCGCATGGCGTCGGCCGACAGGGCGGCTGCGTCGTGGACCAGGTATCGCGGATTGACGCCCTCCGGGGCGAAATGGTCGCTCTCCCATACCAACTGCAAACGTTCGGCGGCGGAGCCCTCGGCGGCCGCGTGCTCCACGCGAATCGGGTGATATCCGCGCCGCAAGACGATCGGCTCTCGATCGAGTGGACTTCCCGGATCGCAGACCTTCTGTTCGCCGATCCAAACGCTGCCCTCTTCCCGGCCTCGCAGTCCGAATCGATAGGTTCCATCACGTTCCACCCGCACCTGGCCGCTCCACTGGGCCGAGAACGCGCCCGCCGCCAGGCGGTCATCGGGCGCGCCGCCGGAGAAATCGAAGGCCACGGACGGATCGACCCGCACGCAGGCCGGCTTCTCGGCCGACGCGTCGGCAGCGTATCGCGCAACCAGGCCACGCTGAAGCCCCGTGCGCGACGCTGCCTGCAAACGATACCACTGGCGATAGGCGGCACCCACCACGTCGGCGTCGGCTGCACCGTCGAACACGGCCACTCCGAACCGGACCGAAAGCGTCTTGCCCGGTTCGAGCTTCAGCGGCTCGCTGCCCACGCCAAGGGTTGCCGAGAGATACGCAAACGGGGGCGTCTCCCCCATGGTAAACCACTCGGTCGGATGCCGTGGATTGCTTGGAGCGTCGAACATGGCCACGGTCGCCTTGGACTGCGGGCCGGTCGGGGCCGTGTAGGCGCTCCAAGCGGCACGCTTGCCGTTGGTTCGCTCGACGCCCGTGCCGCCGACGGCGTTGAAGTGCATGCCGGCAGTATCCATCGGCTCGATCAGCCGCATGCCGAGGCCTTCGTACGTTGCCCCGCTGATCGTCAATGCCTCGAAGGCGTCTTCGCCCGGCGTGAAATCGGCCTGCCAGACGAGCATTTGTGGGCCGTTGCCCACGGCGGCCGGAATCGTCAGCGTACGCACCTCTTCAAGGATGTAGTCACCCTCGGCGGTCTCCCAGATGAGTTGCTCGCGCAGCACGGCCCGCTCTCGGCCGCCGAACGAGTCGATCCGCAGGTCGATCCACTGCTCGTGGATCTGCCGCCCGCAATCGTCGTTCTCCGACCAGAAGTCCGCACCGTCGATGTTCAGGGCGAACATCAGACCGTGGTGGTGTGGGTGGTCGGCCGGGGCGTCGCGGAGAACGTTCGTGCCGCCGGGCGAAGCCATCTCGGCGACGTACGGTTTGCCGGGCACGCCAAGGTATCGATAACCAACCAGCACGCGGTCGCCCTGCTTGACGAGGATCTCCTCTTGCCGGCGAACGATCGAGAGCACGTCGCCGGAGATCGTTGCCGCGGCAGAGGACTCTTCCGCGGGCGATTCGGGAATGGAAGCCGAGGCCGAACCCGTGCAGCACAGGACCGAGGCGAGGACAAGCGGTAGGAAGAAGGAAGGCGAGATTATTGAGACCGGCGACCAAAGTTGCATCGTCGTGTTCCCTGGTGAGGATTGGTAAGCTGCCCAGTCTATCGTAGCTGAAGCCCACATACGAGTCCACGCAATCCAGCCCCTTTGGGGGGGAACGTCGCATGCGAGTGCATGCCTGCGAGGGTCATTCTGCGGTAATCGCGGGATGGAACGACCGAAACCACGTCGCCGCGCGGGAGAAACTGCTTTCCAGGACGCCGTAACCAGACTATCTTGACACAATCGGCCAACTATCTTGGCCCGAGGCCGGTTCTTGCCCTTGAAAGCCGGTGCTAGCACTGCTATCGTGGCAATTGAAATGGTGGGGCGGTAGGCGGGGTGTGCGCATTGGGCGCCCTTTGGTACTTCGCCGAGCGTTGCTCTCAACAGGACGGTACGATGCTTGTTCTGTCGCGAAAGGTGGGTGAACGGATCCTCATCGGGGACGATATCGCCGTGACGGTCGTCCGCGTGGCCCAGGGCGTGGTGCGCATTGGCGTCGACGCCCCGCAAGACCTCGCGATTGTCCGGGAAGAAATCAAGGGCCGCCGGGAAGAGCCCCCCTCGGAGAAGGCTTCGGCCGCTCAATCATAAGTTGCCCAATCATTGGTCGCCGCGTTCGTGCGGCCGGCAGCTAGCCTGTCGGCGCGTCTGGTGTCTCTTCTGGTGCTGCGGCGGACGCTCGAAGCCGGTAGACGTCGAGCCGCTGGGGCCCGTCGCGGCCTTCGAGTGTTCCGTGGAGTGCCACGTACTGCTTTAGCCGGACGATCTTCTCTTCCGCCAACAACTCACCGGGAGCGTTGGTGCTCGGCGCTCGGCCCCAGAAGACGCTCGTTCCGCCGCGCGTGACCAACGTGTAGCTACACTCGCCCTCGTAGTTCGGCGACAACGGGTCCGAGGGCACGATCCGCACGAAGTCGAACTCGTCCCACGCTTCGGCCAACGTCGCCAAAACCTCCGCTCCGCCACTCACGCGCGCGTCGCCCCAACTCTCGCCGACCGTGCCAATCGGCGTGGTGCGTACGTTGGCCAGCGTCGGATAGCGAGCGATTTCGACCGGGGAGAAGTCGCCTCGCGGCAACAACACGCCCTGCGCGTCGATCGGCAGCAACTCGCCACGCAGTTCGACCATGCAGATCGGCCGACGGTACTGAAGCGCGACCTCTACCCGCGCCGGATGGCACTTCCGCACGTAGAGCACTTTGGCCACCCAGGGATGCGAAGCGAAGGCGTCGGCGATCCGCTTGGCCAGTTCGTCGTCCATGATCGACAACGGACCGTCGAGACTGGCGTTGCGAATGACCTCCGCCGGAACGTCCGTGCGGATCCAGTCCGGCCGCGGCGTGACGACCTCGACGCGATCGGCGGTAACGACGTAATCGTCCGACGAGAGAACGTATCCGCCCACGCGATCCCAGACAAACCCCCAAACACCCAAGAACGCCACCACCAAGATCACGGTCAGCGTCACCGCCCGGCCCGGCCCTTGCAGATACGCCGCCGCCTCGGCCCATCGAGACGCCGATTCCCGACTTCTCTTCTTCGCGCTCATACTCAGTGGACTGCCTATCGCCTGGTTCTAACCGCCTACTGCCCACCGCCTACCGCCCACAGTCTACCGCCTACTGCCCACTGCTTCACCAAATCTCCAACTCCCTCTCCAACTCCACTCCCAACCGATCGCGGACCTGATTGCGAACCAGGTCGATCAAACGAATCACGTCCTGGCTGGTACACTCGGGCTCGGCGACGATGAAGTTGGCGTGGCGGTCGCTGACTACGGCGCCGCCGATCCGCGTGCCCTTCAGCCCGGCCTGGTCGATCAGTTCGCCGGCCGAGGCGCCGCGAGGATTGCGGAACACGCAACCGGCACATTGGTGGCCCATCGGCTGGGAGGCCTTCTTGATGATCCAGTGCTTCTGCATCCGCCGGGCCAACTCGCGGGGTTCCTCCGGCTGGAGCGAGAGCTTGGCTTCGAGGATCACCGGCTCGTCGAGGCTGCTCTGACGGTAGCCGAAGACCAACTCGTCGCGTCGCCGCGTCCGCAGTTCGCCGGAGTCGGTGATCACGGTGGCCTCGGTGACCCACTGGCCGATGTCGCTGCCGTGGGCGCCGGTGTTGCCGCGCAGGGCGCCGCCGAGCGTGCCGGGAATGCCGATCAACGTTTCCAGCCCGGCCAGGCCCTGATGCACGGCGGTCGTGATCACGCGCCCCAACGCGGCCCCGCCGCCGGCCGTGACCGAGCCACCGTCGAGTTCGATCTTCTCGAACGCCGGATGCAGCAACCTCACAACCATCCCGCTGACGCCTTCATCGCGGACCAGGATGTTCGAACCGCGGCCCAATAGCCGTACGGGCACTGCCTCCTGGTGGCAGCGTTGGATCAGCGCAATCAGTTGCTCCACGTCGGTCGGCTCGGCAAGATACTCCGCCGGCCCGCCAAGCTGGAACCACGTGTGCATTGCCAGCGGCTCATCCGGCCGCACGATCGCCTCGAAATCGGTCGTTACACCCATGGCAATGTCGTTTCCTCCAAGTGCGGATGTCGTCAGGCCGCCGGCCGCCGGCGAAGCAATGGCTGGAGGCCCTCGGCGATCTTCCGAATGTCGCCCGCCCCAACGGTCATCAATACGTCGCCCGGTACCAGGTCGGTTCGTAGCCGTTGGGTAATCTGGTCGCACGCGTGACAGTCGGGCACCTCAACGCCCGGCCGGCGGATCAGCCGTGCCAAATCGGCCGAGGTTACCTCCCCGCAAACCGGGGGTTTCTCTCGCGCACGAAAAATCTCCGCCACGAACACCCTGTCGGCATTTTGCAGACTCGCCGCCAGTTCCCCCAGCAAGTGGTCGGTTCGCGACACCTGGTGGGGCTGAAACACACACCAGAGCCGCCGATCCGGGAACATCTGCCGCGCGGCGGCCAACGCGGCAGACACCTCCGTCGGGTGGTGGGCAAAATCGTCCAACAACGTCACGCCGCCGAAACAGCCAAGCGTTTCCAGGCGGCGGCGCAGGCCGGCAAATCCGCTCAGCAGCCGGCCAATCTCGCCCGGCTCGACGCCATTCTCCCACACCAACGCCGCCGCGGCCAGGGCGTTGAACACGTTGTGGCGGCCGGGCACTTGCAACCGCACGTCGCACAGCCGCCGCCAGTGACGGTGGATCGCAAAGGCGTAGCGTCCTTGGCGTATGGTGAGATTCCGTGCAGACCACTCCACGTTACCCTCCACATCAAAACCCTCCACCCGGCACGACAGGTCGGCCACGATCTGCCCCGTGGGGACACAATCGGCCCGGGCCAGCAGCAGGCCGTCCGGCGGCACGGTGCGGGCGAACCGCGCAAACGCCCGATGAAGCTGCTGGGGCGACCGGTAATAGTCGAAATGATCCGGTTCGATGCCCAGGATCGCCGCGTGCCGAGGGCGCAAGTGCAGAAAATTCTCGCGATACTCGCACGCCTCGACCAACATCAACTCGCTCGCGCCGGCACGTCCTCCCGACGCCTGGCCCAGCGGCGTTGCACCGCAGGCAACCGTTGGGTCAAGGCCGGCATTGGCCAGCACGTGGGCCGCCATCGCCGTGGTCGTCGATTTTCCGTGCGTGCCGGCTACCGCCACTCCGTGCTTCTGGTCCATCAGCCGCCCGATCATCTGGAAGTAGCTCAGCGTGGGGATGCCCAACTCCGTTGCACGCTTTCGTTCGGGATTGTCGGCCGGTACCGCGTCGCTGGCTACGACCAGTTCCGTATCCGGCGCAAGGTTCTCCGCCGAGTGCCCCGTGCAGAGTCGAACCCCCGCCGCTGCCAACGCGTGCCCGGGCGAAAGCACCATGTCCGAACCGCTGAGTCTCCAGCCCCATCCCAACAGCACGTCGGCCAGCGCCCGCATCCCCGAACCGGCGACGCCGACCAGATGCGCGCGCCGCGGAGAACGATCGCGGCGCGTCAAAGCCAGGCCTTCAAAGAGCGGTGCCGATTCCATGGACTTCGCGTCGTGTCGGTGTTGTCCGTAACACGAGATAACGTGTTCCCCACGAAGATCATACGGATGTACGGGAGGAAGGTCAACCGAACGGGCCGTTGGCCGAATGCAAGCCGATAACCACAGGCCTTCTACCGCCGCCGCGTCCGCTTCTTTCTGCCGGCCGTCTTCTTTGCGTCCTTCGGCGTACTTCGCTTCTTCGCCTTCTTACGGCCCTTGGCCGGCCGCTCTGCTTTTCGCTCGACCAGCCGGAAGTCGAGTTCGCGACGTTCCATGTCGACCTGGGCGATGGCCACACGCAGCGGGTCGCCGAGGCGGAAACTGTTGCCCGAGCGGTAGCCGGATAACGTGTGGCTGGTGCGGTCGAAGGTGTAGTAGTCGTCGACCAGCGAGGCGATGTGTACCAGCCCTTCGGCCGGCAGTTCGGTGCCCTGCACGAACAGCCCAAAACTCTCCACGCCGGTGACGACCGCGTCCATCTCTTCGCCAATCCGCTCGCTGAAGTACCCCAGCAGTTTCAGCCGGGTCAGTTCGCGTTCGGCCTTCTCGGCCCGGCGTTCGAGATCGGAACAATGGCGGCCCAGCACGGTGAGTTTGTCGAGATGTTCCGTCGGCTTGCGGCCGGCGATCACCGCGTCGATCAGCCGGTGGATCACCAGGTCCGGGTAGCGGCGGATGGGCGAGGTGAAGTGGCAGTAACAGTCGCTGGCCAGGGCGTAGTGGCCCTCCTCGGCCGGGCTGTATTCGG
This sequence comes from uncultured Planctomycetaceae bacterium, assembly GCA_964472545.1. Taxonomy (GTDB): domain Bacteria; phylum Planctomycetota; class Planctomycetia; order Pirellulales; family Thermoguttaceae; genus CAYYNP01. Next base: position 21,121 of record CAYYNP010000154.1, read on the forward strand.
CCCGTTGCATCGAACGCAGCACGGCGAAGTTGACCGCGTGTTGCTGCGGTTGGCCGGCCACCCGATCGAGCAGCTTCTGCAACGCGAAGCGATCTTCCAGGCTGCCGGCCTTGAGGCCCAACTCGTTGACGAAATCGGTCAAGGCCTTCATCTTGCGTTCGGCGGGCGGTGCGTGGATGCGGCGGAGAAACGGCACGCTCCTCTCCCGCAACTCGTCGGCCACCGCTTCGTTGGCCGCCAGCATGAACTCCTCGATGATCTGATGGCTCTCGGTGTGCTCGACGGCACGTGCCCCGGCCACGCGGCCTTGGCGGTCGAGTTCCACTTTGACCTCCGGCATGGTCAACTCCAGCGCTCCCCGCTCCGCTCGCCGCCGGCGGAGGATCATCGCCAGCGTGTGCATCCGGCCGAGCAAATCGTGGACCTTCGCGCCGAGTTTACGCCGCCAGGGGCCCGGCTCGGCCAGGAACTCGTCGACCTGCTCGTACGTCAGCCGCTTGTTGCTCTTGATCGCCGCCGAGTGCAGATCGGTCGCCACGCGTTGGCCTTCGGCGGTGAATTCGATGAGCGCCGTCTTGGTGAAGCGGACCTTCCGCGGCTGGAGACTGGCCAGCCCGTTGGAGATCACCTCCGGCAACATCGGGATCACACGGTCGGGCAGATAGACGCTGGTCGATCGGGCGAGCGCTTCGCGGTCGAGCGTCGACTTCGGCCGCACGAAATGCGACACGTCGGCGATGTGTACACCCAGCCGCCAGTGGCCGTTGTCGAGCTGCGTCAGCGAAATTGCGTCGTCGAAGTCCCGCGCGTCGGCCGGGTCGATGGTCAGCGTCGTTTCGGCGGTCAGATCGAGCCGGCCGTCGCCGATGGTCTCGTCGAACGTTTCGGTCTGGTTCCGGGCCTCGTCCAGAGCGTCTTCCGGATACTCCTCCGGCAGGCCGAACTCGCGGATGATCGAGAGCGTATCGACCCCCGGCTTGCCACGCGGCCCGAGCACCTCGACGATTACTCCCTCGCCCTCGCGAATCGGCGAGGGGAAACGGAGCATCTCGAAGACGACCTTGTCGTCCGGTCGGGCATCCTTGGCCCCGGCGTCGCCGACGCGAATCGGCTCGGCGAACATCGTGCCGTCGACGCGGACGTAGCCGGCCGTTTCGGCCTCGATGTACGTGCCCACGAAACGGTAGGTCTGCCGTTCGAGCACCTCGACGATTTCGCCCCGCGGCCCAGGATCGCGGGGGCGCTGCTTCAGCAGTTGCACCTGCACGACGTCGCCGGTGGCGGCGTCGCCGGCCCGTTTGGCGGGAATGTAGATGTCTTTGACCTCCGCAGCGGCCGCTTCCTCGCCCGAGGGCGGTGCGCCGGACGGCGTGACGAAGCCGAAGCCCTTTTCGTGCCGCCGGAAACCGCCCACGATGCGGTTGCCCTTCGGCTCGGCCGCAACGGCCGGCTGTACGAGATGGTTCGCCCCATAGGCGAGCTGCCCACGGCGGACGAGTTGCTTGATCGCGCGTTTCACCTCGACCGCCCGGTCTTTCGGTACGCTCAGCCGTTTGGCGATCACCCGCGGCTTGACCGGCCGGTAATTGCGACGGGCAACGAAATCGAGGATCTGTTGTTGGAGGTTGGGGTTTTGCATGGGATTGATGGTCGAGGTTGGGAGTCGGGAGTGGGGAGTGGGGAGTTGGGAGTGGATGCTTCGGAGTTGGAGGTTTCGGGGGCCGGGCTTGTGCGATGGGGGGAGTTGTCGGACGGCGGTGTTTCTGCGTTCTTCCGGATGAGTGTAGGACTTCACAGAGTTAAGGAGACCAAGCGTCCATCTCCGGTTCGGGACGCATCTACTGGGAGGCTACGCGAGAACGGGGAACGCCTCGGTCTGTTCGCACCGGCGTAATCCCGGCGTACGTCCCGGTCCGCACCAGCCGACAACCCAACACCCGTGACCTACCGCCATCGAACTCCCAACTCCCGGCTCCCAACTCCCCATTCCCAACAACCCAAACCCAACACCCGGCACACAACACCCCGCTCTCCCCCAACAACCCCCAA
>CAYYNP010000155.1:0-23148 GCA_964472545.1 uncultured Planctomycetaceae bacterium
TTGTTTTTGGGGGGGCGGGGGCCCCGCGCCCCCCCCCCCCCTATTCCAAACACCGGGGGGCGGCGGGGCCCGCCCCCCTCCCACCCCGCCCATCCAGCCACCCCACCCATCCGTTGGCTTGCTACGGAGCACGAGTGCTCTGTCACACACGCGCAAGTCCCAGATCGGCTGTCTTAATTGGCCCCGTTGCGGTCGAGCAGTTTGAGCGGGATCGGCACACCGAGATCGGCGGCCCGTTGCAGCGGGATTCGGGCCGTTGGCTCGTCGTCTCCGGCGGCGAGCCGGGCCCAGTATTCCGAGCAGGCCACCGTCGTGGCCACCGGACACATCTGCAGCGAGATCTTCCGCGAAAGCCTCTCGACCTGGTCGTCTACGATGGTCTGCCCACATTCCTTTGCCCGGTCCGGATGCGTTGCGCGCAGCAAGGCCCAGATCCGCGGCCCGACCGAATCGGGGAAGACCTCGTGCTGCTTCAGCACCAACTCGGCCACGCGCTGCACGTCGGGATTTTCGCCGGCCGATTTTCCCAGGCGGTCGTCGCGGGCCATCGCCAAGACCACCGTATAGGACGCCGGCAGCGAGCGGTGGATTCCCTCAATGGCCTTGGCGTACTCCGACACCGACGCTTCGAGCGTACGGCTGGCGCGGAACAAGAGAGCCTCTCCCAGCAATTCGTAAGTGGTCAGCGACGGTGCCGCCTGATGGGCCTCTTCGGCAAGCTGCACCAGTTCGTCGGCGTCGACGGACGAGAGATCCCACTGGGCCAATTGCGACTCCATCAGATTTCCCACGGCCACGGCGAATCCCGGTCCTTTCGCCCCCCGGCGATATTTCTTCACCAGGGTGTTCCACTTGTCGAGTTGCAGCGCCGCCTCGTCCAGGTTGGCCTGATCTTCTTCGAAGCGGCAGAATTCCAGCCGCCACGCAACCAATTCGGCCGGGTCGGGTGCCGCCGTTTCGATCCGCCGGGAGAGGCGCTCTAGGGCCTCTGCATCGCGGACAAAGGCGTGCAGCCTCAACGCGTGGCCGTACAGCCCGAGGTTCTTCGGCGCCAGGAGCATTGCCTTGTCGAAATAGGAAGTTGCCTTGACCAGGCTAGCGTGGTTGCGTGCGTCGCGGCGAAGTTGATCGAGTTGTTGCTGGTCGGCGGCCAGGGCCTGCAACACTTCGATCGATCCCAAACCCTCCAGCGCGTTCAGATCGAGTCGCCCGCCGGCCAGGTCTTGAATCGTCACCGGATAGAGCGCCAAGGCCGCATTCGCCAGCACGATCGGTTCGCCGGGCGCCAGGGCGATCGCCTTCTCAAGCCACTGGATGCCCTTGTCGAGCACCTTCGGATCGCCGGTCACGCCGAACAGGGAAAGGTACGCCAAAGCGCCGTTGTTTAGCGCCGCGTCGGTTTCCGCCATCCGATCGTAGATCGCCACCGCCTCACGGTAGCGTTGGGCGGCTCGCCTGTCGTCACCCTCTGCGGTGGCCTGATCGCCTCGCGCGCAGCAGAGGCTGGCCCTGACCTCCGGCGAGTCTTGATTCGCACGCTCCAACCAGGTGATCTTGTCCTGACGGTCCGTGCTGGTCAGCGCACGCATATAGGCCGCGTTATGCCGCTGTTGGTCGTCGACCACCGCGTGGTAGGCCTCCTCGAACAGTTGCCGAGCTTCGCCTACCTCGCCAAGTTCCCGCACCACCTGGGCCACGGCGATGAGAATCTCGTATGCCCGCTGGTGGCTGGCGAGCAACTCTTCAAACAACTCGTGCCCTTCTTCATGCTTGCCCAGCCAGTAGTAAACCTGCCCCAGATGCAGCCGATACTCGTCGGTGTCGCCGGCGATGCCCTGGATCGCCAGGAAGGTCTCTTCGGCCTTCTTCAGTTCGGCCTGCCGGGCGTCGGCGTCGGGCATGGTCTCGGCCCGGCGGAGCATCACCATGCCCAGGTCGAGTGCCGCGTGCATGACGTTCGCGTGGCGAATCAACTCCGCCTGGGCGGCGGTCACCGTGGGGTCTTTTTGGATCTGCTTGGACAGATAGTCGTCGACCATCGTCTCTTGGCGGTCCTCGGTCGCGTTGTCGTAGGCCCGGAAGTTGAACCCGGGCGCAGATCCGTCGCGAAGCATCTCGATCACACGGTCTTGGGCGTCGGTGATGGCCTCATCGAAGGCCTCGCTGGCGTCGTGGAGTTTCGCCAGCCGCTCCTGCAAGTAGGGCTGCAAGAGAGCGTACGATTGCTCGAATTCGCCGCGGGCCGCCAGCAACTGCCCCAACAGCCGGGCCCCTTCGCTGCTGCCAAGTTTGTCGGCGTGCGGCAGCAGCAGTGTCTCGATTCGCTCGTCGTTGCCCTGCGATTCCAGCAACAAAGCCAGTTCAACGGCCGCTTCGAAATCCTTCGGATCGTCGGCCAAGATCTGCTCCCACAGCCGGCAGCGAGTCGCTTCCAGGCCGGCGGGATCGGCGTCGGCCGGATCGGCTGAGAACGACTCTTCCAAGAAGTCCAGCAACGAGAGGGTCTCCCTCGGATCGGCCTCCGGGTGCCGCTGCGGCCAGTCGGTCACCCACGCCGCCAGCGATTCGCGAAGGACGGGCAGTTGCCGCACTTCGGCGATCATCCGCGCGACGCCCTCGGTGTCCTGGGCCGATAGGTCGCGGAATGGACCATCCAGCAACTCCGTCAGCGCAGCACGCGCCTCCTTCGGCGAGAGCAAGGCGATCGTTTGAAACAGCTCGGCGGCCTCAACCGGCGAGTCCGAAGCGTGCTTGCGGACGAACTCGATCCCGTGCTGAAACACTCCCGGTACCGATCGCGCGGCGATGGCGACGCCGCGGAACACGCGAACCGTCTCCGCCGCGGACATCTCGGCCAACGCCGGGCTGCTGAGCAACTCCTCCAGGCTTTCTTTGGCGGTCGCGGCATGATCGGTTCGGCCGGTGGCCACTTGGCTGTAGAGTTGGGCGGCGGTGGCCAAGTCGCCCGAAGCGACCGCTTCGTCCGCTTCGGCCAGCTTGCGTTTTGCCTTCGCGGCGTCGGAATTTGCATACGACGACCAGATGCCGCTGCCGATCAGGGCCACCACGGCGCCGACGATCAGCAGATTCCACGCCTTGGCGAACGTCGATAGCGGCACTCTGCCGAGGATGTGCCAACCCCCGCCCCCTCTGGCCTTGGCCACGCGATAGGCCCTCAGCGGAAGCAGGGGAACAAAGGCCAGGCAAATGGCCCACGTCTTGACGTACGTGCCGGTTTCCGGATCGCGGTCTCGTGCGCCGCAAAGTGTCAGGCCGCAGCCGTTGAGCGTGGTCAGCGCCGGCCCGGAGCCGATCGGCCGCATTTCCGGGAACCGCGACTCGATATAGTCCGCCGCCTGCGCCTCCGACGAGCGGGCAGTTCGCGGCCGCTTTTGTTCGACTTGACGGACGAACTCCACGGCATCGTCCCTGGACCATCCCTTGGCTTCGAATTCTCGGACCACGTCTTCCGGCGTTCGGCCCGACGCCAAACGCTGCTTCACCGCCTGGGCCATCTTCTGGCGTGCCTCTTGCTCCTTCTCCGAAAAACCATCGCCGGACATCGTATCACCTGGGGTTCTGGGGAGAAAGTAACCGTCAGGGAAACGGGCAGCCGCACGCTACGATCGGCCTTCCCTACGTCAACTCGCCGCAATCGGCGACGGCGATCTTCGCCCGGGTCTGGCCGGACGGGGAGCCGAAACCTTCGATCTTCTTGACCACGTCCATGCCTTCGACGACCGAGCCGAAGACGACGTGCTTGCCGTCGAGCCAGGCGGTCGGCACGGTGCAGAGGAAGAACTGCGAGCCGTTGGTATTCGGGCCGGCGTTGGCCATGCTGAGGATGCCGGGGCCGGCGTGTTTGAGCTCGAAGTTCTCGTCGGCGAATTTCTCGCCGTAGATCGACTTGCCGCCGGTGCCGTTGTGGTTGGTGAAATCGCCGCCTTGGCACATGAAATCCGGGATCACGCGGTGGAACGTGCTGTCTTTGAAGCCGAACCCCTGCTCGCCGGTACACAGCGCCCGAAAGTTCTCCGCGGTCTTCGGCACCACGTCGGCACGCAGTTCCATCACGATTCGGCCCAGCGGCGCTCCGTCGGCGGTGACGTCGAAGAAGCACTTCGGAAGCTTCGGTTCGGTAGACATGGGTAGGGGATCTCCCAAGTTAGGGGTAGCAAAGTGGCCAGCGTGGTAAGTATGCCCCGTTTGGGTCGGTGGCGTCAAGGGCCGGAGGCCGGCTGGGAGTTCACAAGTCTTTTTCTGACAACGTCTTGCGTGAGTGATTTGAGACGCATTGCAGGCGTAGTGTGCCTTTGTGTCAAGCACCCAGGTCACTGCCGAATCGGCGTACCGACAGGCTGTTAGGAAAACCCGCGGCGACCGCCGGGCGGAAATTGGCCCGCCGATCGCCCCTGCCCCTTCGGCGGCCGACGGCCCCTGCCCGGCCGCCAGCCCGGGGCCGTTCGTAAGCTATGCTTTGCTAGGCGGTTGCATCTTCCCTCAGACACTTCGTTTCCGACTGGGTTGCGGTCGCCGTCGTGACGTTTTCCCGGGGCGGAAACCGGATCGATCGAGCACACCAACGAATCCTACCATGGCTAGAATCACTCCCCCTGCGCGTCCCTCCGAGTCGAAGGAAAGCAACTTCGAGGAACTGAAGCAGCGGATCCACAGCAAGCTGGTCGACAAGCTCGATCTCTCCCGCGTGGGAGAACTCGAAGGCGACACGCTGCGGCACGAGATCCGGCTGGTCGTCGAGCACCTCTGCGACACCGAAGACACGCTGTTGAACCGCGCCGAGCGCGAACGGCTGATCGGCGAAGTGCTCGACGAGACGTTCGGGCTGGGGCCGCTGGAGATCCTGCTGAAGGACCCCAGCATCAGCGACATCCTGATCAACGGGCCGAAGAACATCTACTGCGAACGCCGCGGCAAAATGGAAAAGAGCAGCGTGATCTTCCGCGACAACGATCACCTGATGCAGATCATCGACCGGATCATCTCCAAGGTGGGACGCCGGGTCGACGAAACCTGCCCGATGGTCGACGCGCGGATGCTCGACGGTTCCCGTTTCAACGCCATCATCCCGCCCTTGGCGTTGGACGGAGCGGCGGTTTCCATCCGCCGTTTCGGAGCCAACCCGCTGAAGCTGGAAGATCTGCTGAACTACAAGGCCTTCACGCCCGAAATGGTGATGCTGCTGGAGGGAGCCATCAAGGCCCGGCTGAACATCATCATCTCCGGCGGTACCGGCTCCGGTAAGACGACGCTGTTGAACACGCTGTCGAGTTTCATTCCCAACTCCGACCGCATCGTGACCATCGAAGACGCGGCCGAGTTGCAGTTGCAGCAAGACCATGTGGTGCGGCTGGAAACCCGGCCGCCGAACATCGAAGGCCGCGGGGCGATCACCGCCACCGACTTAGTCCGCAACGCCCTGCGTATGCGGCCGGAACGGATCATCATCGGCGAGTGCCGCGGCCCGGAATCGCTCGATATGTTGCAGGCGATGAACACCGGCCACGAGGGTTCGCTGACGACGACCCACGCCAACACGCCCCGCGACGCCGTCTCCCGGCTGGAGACGATGATCATGATGGCCGGCTTCGAGTTGCCGTTGAAAGCGATGCGGACCCAGATCGCCAGCGCCATCGACCTGGTCGTGCAGGCCAGCCGGCTGCAGGGTGGGCCGCGGAAGATCACCCAAATCACCGAGATCGTGGGCATGGAGCAGGACACCGTGGTGATGCAGGATATCTACAAGTTCGACACGGTGGGGATGGACGAGTCGGGCCGGGCTCACGGGCGGTTTATCGCCACCGGCGTACGGCCCACTTTCATGGATCGTCTGGAGGCGGCCGGCGTACGGCTGCCGTCCAGCGCATTCCGCGAACGCATCATGCTGGAGGACTAAAGGCCGATGAGTCTGGCTCTGATCGGTATTGCCGCATTTCTCGGCGTGGCGGGGTTGGTGGGTAGCCTGGCCGTGTTTATGCGCGAAAAGCCCGCCAGCAAGGTCGAAGACCGCCTCGACATGCTCACCGGCACCGGCACTTCGGCGTCCAAGGACGGCCTGCTGACCGAATCGAGCGTGCTGGCCCAGCCGTTGGACGCCGTGCCCGGGTTCTTCGAGACGATCCTAAAACGCTTCGGCAACTTCAACGTGCTCTTCGAGCAGGCCGACACGTCGCTGACCGTCGGCAAGCTGGCCGGCATCTCCGCGATCATGGTCGTCGCGGGGGTCGTCCTAGGGCTAAGCATGGGACTGCACCCCGGGCTGTTGCCGGTGGTGGGGCTGTTTATGGGCACGGTGCCGCTGATCTGGGTCTTGTTCCGCCGCCGCCGCCGTCTGAAGGCCTTCGCCGCGCAACTGCCCGACGCCCTGGAGATGCTCGCCCGATCGCTTCGGGCAGGGCAAAGCCTGGGGTTCGGCTTCAACATGGTGGCCGGCGAAATGTCCGATCCGATCGGCAAGGAATTTGGCCGCGTTTACGAAGAACAGAACTTAGGCGTTTCGTTGGAGGAATGCCTCGAAGGGCTGACCAACCGTATTCCCAACCTCGACCTGAAGTTCTTCTCCACGGCCGTGATCCTGCAGCGCCAAACCGGCGGCGATCTGGCCGAAATCCTCGACAAGATCGGGAACCTGATCCGCGAGCGGTTCAAGATCTGGGGACAAGTCCAAGCGCTCACCGGCGAGGGACGTCTCTCGGGCGTCGTGCTGCTGGCCCTGCCGTTCGTGCTCTTCCTGGCCGTTTATCAACTCAACCGCGAATACATCATGACCCTGTTTACCGATCCGATGGGCAAGAAGATGCTGGCCGCGGCGATCGTGATGCAGGCCCTCGGGGCGCTGGTGATCCGCAAGATCGTGAACATCAAAGTGTAGGTGCGACGTGATCCTTGCTGCCGAATTGCTGAACATGCAGACGATCGTTCCCCTGGCCTTGTTCTTGGGCGTGGCCGGGCTGGCCTGGTGGGCGCTGGATCTGGCAGCCGCCGGGAAATCGCGGGCCGCCGAACGGCTCGACGAGCTGAAGAACCCCCACGCACGCCGCAGCCGGGAAGAGGGCGCGACAAAGAAGCCCGACACGATGACCAAGGTCCTCGAGAAGGCCACGCCCGCGCTGGCAAGACCTTTGCAGCCAAAGAACGAGATGGAACTCGGCAAGCTCAGGACCCGTCTGGCCAACGCCGGTTTCCGCAACGAAACCGCCGGGAGCGTCTTTCTGGGGCTGAAGTTCGCGGGCATGATGGTCGGGCTGTTTCTTGGCGGCGGTGCGGTGATCCTGGTCAACGGCGTCGGCCAAAACAGCCTGATCTCGGCCGTGGCCATCACCGGGCTGATGTTTTACATGCCCGACGTGCTGGTATGGTTCATCGCCAAGAGCCGCAAACAGCAGATCTTCCTGGCCCTGCCCGACGCGCTGGACCTGATGGTCGTCTGCGTCGAGGCCGGTTTGGCGCTGGATCAGGCGATGCGGAAGGTCTGCGACGAGATGAAGAAGACCTATCGCGTGCTGACCGAAGAATTCGCGCTGTCGAACTTCCAGTTGCAGATGGGGCGCCCGCGGTCGGAAGTGCTCCACGAGTTGGGCGCGCGGACCGGCGTTTCCGACATGCGAAGCCTGGTGGCGGTGTTGATCCAGGCCGATAAGTTCGGTTCCAGCGTGGCACATGCCCTGCGAGTGCAGAGCGACTCGATGCGCACCCGGCGCCGGCAGCTCGCCGAGGAAAAGGCCGCCAAGACGGCCGTGAAGCTGATCTTCCCGCTGGTGCTGTTCATCTTCCCCGGCATCTTCGTGGTCCTGGTGGGGCCGGCCGCCATCACGATGGCGCGTCAGATGTTCCCCGTGATGGGCGGCAACTGATCAATTTGGGCAGATCGGGCCGACTCGCCGCGAACTTCTCACAGACGCACCCAGCCACCTGCCGATAGAGATAGGTGGAGTCGTAGGGGCGCTTGCGCTCATGCGGCTGGTTTCCGGCTCCCCCACAAGAGCTGGTTGCGGACTACAGGAGGGACCCGATATGAAGACCCGGTTGGTTATCGTCATCGCTCTGGCAATCGTCGGCCTCTTGGCCGCCATTCCGGCGGACGCTGGTTGGTTCAGCAGCGTTTTTCAGTTCGCCGCCCGCGAGACGAAACGCCGCAACTGCTGGCCACAACCGTTCGTATGTCCCGACCGCCACGACGCCCGGGCACCCTTCGTGACGATGGTCAACAACGGGTGGCGGCGTCAGAACCTCTTGGGCGAACACCACTTTGTCGACGGCAAAGACCAGCTCACCGAAGCCGGCCGGCTGAAAGTCCGCTGGATCCTGACCGAAGCCCCCCATCAACATCGCGCCATCTACGTCCACGAGGCGCTCCACCCGGAAACCACTACCGCTCGGGTTTACGGTGTCCAGCAATTTGCGCTGCAATTCGCCGTCTCGGGGCAGGTCCCGATGGTGCTGACTACCGACATCCCCTCGTACGGGTGGCCTGCCTCGCAAGTCGACGCGATCGGCCGGGCCTACGAGAACACGATGCCCGAGCCGCGCCTGCCGGAGTCGCAGTCAGGCGGCGGGGGAGAATAGCCCAACGGGGCCAAGTAGTCAGCAACAGAGAGATTGATGGGTGGCCCCGCCGCTTTTGCGCAGGAAGCGGCGTCACTTCTGCCGCATGGTCGGAAAAGCGTCGGGGTTGCGGAGCAACAAGAGGTTTCGCCAACGCCACCTCCCGTGGCTGCGCCACCCGGGCGCTCTTGCGAGAGTGTCTTTCTCAATGGCGACGTCCTCAGCGCAAGAGCGACCGGGCCACCCGCGCACCCTACGGGAGTCTCCCTGCCCCGATCAGAGCAACCCCTGCAAGAACGCCAGGCTCCGCTCGGCCTGTTCGATCGTGCCGCACTCGACGCAGAGCACGCCGTCGTAGCCGTGCTTCTCGAGGATCTCCATCACCCGTGCCCAGTCGACGACGCCGTCGCCACAGGCACACCCCACCGGCGTGCCGGTAACCTCTCCCCGGTCCGATTCGCTCTGTTGGATGCTGATGTCCTTGGCGTGTACGTGGCAGAGACGATCCGCGATCGCGTCCAGCGAATCATAGGGGTCGTCTTGCCCCCCGAGATAGAAGTTCCCCGTGTCCCAGTTCGCCCCCCAGCAAGGGCTGTCCGACAGCTCGAGGATCCGCACGTACGTCCCTTTGCGAACCGTGTACTGCTGATGCGGCTCGAGCCCCACGGCAATGTTGTAACGTTCGGCCGTCTGCATCACCTGTCGGATCGTGTAGCCCATGATGTCGAACGCCTGATCGTCCGACATCCAGTCGGGCTTGATCCCCTCGTCGGTGGTAACGACCGGTGCCCCGATGTCGGCGGCGTAGCGAATTGCCTGCGTGAGATACGGGATCGAGACCTCCGGCCGCATCAACGGACTGTGGGCACTGACGGCCGACGGCTTCAGCCCGAGGTCATCCATCCACTGCTTCACCTGTAGCGGATCGTCCTGCATGCAGAGCGTGTGGTAGTAGCCGCCCAGCGCCAGCAGGTCGTAGCCCATGGCCACACACGGCTCGACCAGCTTGTAACCCAACCGGGCCGCGGTCTTGATGCCTTCGTGAAACGGTTTCTCCGCACTGCGGAAGAACTCCATATTGACGCCGATCTGCATTGCTTCAGTCCTTTCCTGTGCGCGTTACGCGGAGAGTCGTCTCAGCCGCGGAGTGTGGGAATCGCGTTGGCTACTGGGGAGATTGTACGCCAGCGAACGTTGCCGTGGAACAGCCCCGTCAGGGTTCACTATGAACCGAAAACCTGGCCGTTCTGACCCCTCAACGCGAGGGCGGAGCGCTTGGGGTTGCGGAGCAACGCCCCTGGCCGACGTGGTCGCGTGGGATATCTTCGCTGCCCGCGGACGGACCGAGCCGTATAATGCTCCGGTTGGATTGTGGTCTGACGGTTGGGCTGTTCAATGTCTGAGAGAATCTGGTATCTGAAGCGGTGCGAGCTGTTCCAACGGCTTTCTCCGCAGCAACTTGCCCAGTTGGAGTCGACGTGTCGTATTCGAGAATTCCCGCGCGGATCGGTCATCTACGCCCCTTCTGATCGGGGGGAAACCGTACTACTGCTGGCCGCGGGCCGGGTGAAGATCTGCACGATTACGGGGGAGGGAAAGCAGGCCATTCTGGCGTTCATCGAGCCCGGCGAGTTGTTTGGAGAGCTGGCAGTACTCGAGCCCAGCCGCCGCGAGGAGTACGCCGAGGCCTGTGAACGATCCACCGTCGTTTCGGCCCCTGCCGACGGGATACGACAGTTGATCGAGCAGCAGCCGGACATGGCGATCGGGATCACGAAGCTGATCGGACTGCGGCGGAAACGGGTCGAACGGCGTCTGAAGAACGTCTTGTTTCATTCCAATCGCGAGCGGCTTGTCCACACGTTGCTCGACTTGGCTGAGCAATACGGATTTGCGACGGATCGGGGGACCGAGTTGCGGATCAAACTGTCGCACCAGGATTTGGCAAGTATTATCGGAAGTACGCGCGAAACGGTGACGATCGTGCTCGGAGAACTCCAAACCGAACGGCACGTGCGGATCGGCCGTCGCAAGATTACGCTGACCGATCCGCAGCGGCTGGCGCAGAGCATCCACGCCTCGTATTCCGCCGCCGGTGAGAACGGAGAGCAGAGAAAGCCCCGCTTTGCCGGTTCGCAGCCGGCCGGGCAGAGCGAGAAGGCTCGGCGAATGTGAAGCCGCTCACAGAATCGGGCGGTCAAACAGGCGATGATTATGAAGGACCGGACGCCATTGGGTTTTCTACCCGTTGCACGCAAGTCGACCGAAAGCGAGGTGGCTGGATGAACGATCAAGCACGGGATGAAGACCTTTGGCAAGCCTGTCCGCCGGGTGACTTGCAGAGGATGGTCCGCGAGATCCGTCTCCGGCAGCGGCGGAAGCTGCTCAAGCAATTGGGCACGGCGGCCGCATCCCTGTTCGTCGTTGGCGGCGCGGCCTACGTGGCGGCCGATCGGTGGTTGTGGCCGGAGAAGTCCCCGCCCGGCGGCATCGCCTGTAGCGAAGTGGGGCCGCTGCTGCCGGCCTACTGCGAGCAGGAGCTAGAGCCCACGCTCGCCGAGAAGGTCACCGTCCATTTGGACGCGTGCCCGGAGTGTGGCCCGGCCTACGAGAAGATGGTGGCCGGGAAGACGGAAACAGCCCACGCTGAATGCTGCCGAGGGCACCACGGCCGGTCGTTGCATCAACAGGCGTCGATCGGCTGACGCCCAGCCGTAGGTTCCTCTGGGCCGCCGGGCATTCCCGTTCTTTTCCGCTCGAGGCTCAATCGAGCGCTCTATGTGCCGCGGCTCGCCAATGCGGCTGCGCGAGGCCGCGATCATCTCGACTCGAAACGGCGCGTTCTCGGCAAGTGTTAGCTGGCCCACAGAACGAATGCCTCCTCGCGCCTAGAATATGCCTGTCGGTTACGCATGCCGAAGGAGAACGCCCTATGTCGGTGTCGGTTGGAGAAGACGTTTCGAGCCGTTTTGTTTCCGGGCGCCAACCGTCACAAGACGGCCGGCGCATGGGAAGAACTGCGCTATGCGCGGCGTGGGGAATCGTATTGGCCGTAATCGCGGCAGGCGGCCCGACGTCGGCCGGGTTCGGCGCGGAGGTCTCGCCGGCGCTATTGGGGCCAGAGTTTCAAGAGAAGCGGAGCGTGTTTCGGCTCGTTCAGTACCAAAAGCTGCCGGCGTTCGATCTCAGCGCGAGCATCATTCCCATTGCGGAGATCTATCGCGGCGGGCCGCCCAGGGACGGCATTCCTGCGCTGACCCGCCCCGCGATGCTCTCGGCCAAAGAGGCCAAGTATCTCCGACCCACCGATCGCGTGGTTGGCGTCGTTGCCGGCGTCGCTTCCGGCGACCAAGCGCGTGCGTATCCGCTGAAGATCCTCAACTACCACGAAATCGTCAACGACCATCTCGGGGCGCTGCCGGTGGCGGTCACTTACTGTCCGCTCTGCGATTCCGTGGTTGTTTTCGACCGCCGCACGGAACGCGGCGCCTTGGAATTCGGCGTCTCGGGTTTGCTCTACAACAGCAACGTGCTGATGTACGACCGCGGTGGACGGCCCGAGAGCCTTTGGTCGCAACTGGCGGCCCGAGGCGTTTCGGGGCCTGCCGCCCGCCGGACGCTGAAGACGTTGCCGGTCGAGTTGACCACCTGGGGGGACTGGCGGCAGCGGTATCCGCAAACCGTGGTGCTTTCCTCCCAGACCGGACACCGCCGCGACTACCGGGTCAATTTGTATCGTCGATATTTCGCCAGCCGGAGCTTAATGTTCCCCGCCGCCCCGGTCAGCAAGGCACTGCCGAGCAAGAGCGAGGTGCTGGGGGTCTGGTCGGGCCGCCAAGCGCGGGCCTATCCGCTGGTGGCGCTGGCGAAGTCGGATCATACGCTTGACGGGGAACTCGACGGGCTGAAGTTCACGCTGCAATACAATCCTCGGGCAAGATCCGTTCGGGTCGTTCGAGCCGACGAAGGGTTGCAGTGGATGTACAGCTTCTGGTTCGCGTGGTACGCGTTCCACCCACAGACCGAGTTGTTCCGCGGCCCGTAACCGTGCCGCGGCTGCTTATCGACCGGGTTAATGCCGGTAGCCGGCGTCTTTCAATTCGAGAGCATCGACGTGGAGGAAGTCACCGTGTTCACGCAAGAGTGTCCCGTATGTGGTCGGCCGTTGAAGATCCGTAGCGAATATCGGGGCCGCGTACTGACGTGCCGACATTGCCGCGGCCGTCTCTTGGCGGGCGTACCGACCAAACACGCCCGGGCGAAACGGGGCCTCAACGCGGGGTTGATGCAACGCGCCGACGAACTGTTGTGCCGCGTTGCCGGATCGAAGGCCGTCGCTTTCTCGCGGTCGGCGGCCGAGGGATGATCGGCCCCGCACCGTCACCGTACCGGAAGATCGCCGCAGCGGTTGGCCGGAGGCCGGCGACGAAGGAGAACGTGAGTATTGATGGGCATCGATCACACTTCACATTCGTCGAAACATAGCCATCTCAATCGCCCCGCGAGCGGCGTAGAGAACGCTCGGAAACTGCATCGTTTGGGCGAAACTCGCCAAAGAGAAGAAATCTCGCGGCGTTCCATTGCGCGTCGGCTGGGAGTGGACGTCGCGACGGTCGAACTACAGGAAGGCGAGTTCACCGACATACCGCTCAGCGCCCTCTATGCGTGGCAAGACGCGCTGGGAGTGCCGCTGGTCGAACTTCTGGTGGATTCCGACGAGCGCCATTCGACGCCCGCGATCAAACGCGGCCAACTGGTCCGTCTGATGAAAACGGCCCTCTCGATACTCGAGCAGGCCGAGCCGCCACCGCTGAGGCTTCTGGCCGAGCGATTGGTCGGCCAGTTGCTCGACGTCATGCCCGAATTGCGAGAGGTCAACTCCTGGCCCGACGTGGGCCAGCGCCGCCGCCGCGACGACTACGGCCGCGCAGCCCGGCACAGCCTGCCGGACGAGTTGTTCTTCGATCGCGGCGAGTGACTTGCAGATAGTGGTCCACGTAGAGCCGGATCCGAGCCGCGTGGCTGCCCCGGGCACGCGCGTAGCGCTCGGCTTGCTCGAAGGCATCTTGCAGACAAACAAAACGGGCGTTGTCGCCGCCGCGATCAGGATGGGCCGCCTTGGCTCTGACGAAATAGGCGTGTTTGACGTCGGCCACCGTGTAAGGCGGAAGCAGGCCCAACGCGGCCATGTGGGCCGGCCGGCCGTTGAATTGCCGGGGAGCTTGGTCGGTCCTCATTGCCGATCTCCGCCAACAGTGCGCCGGTCAACGCTGCAGAGCCAGATCGGGGCGCATGGCCGCCGGCCGGCGGGCTTCGTATACCAGGCTGTCGAGGAACTTCTTCGCCTCGGTGTAGTCGGCCGACGGGACTTGCCGAACGCGGTGCAGCAAATCGGTCTTCATGGCGGCGGCGAACCCGTGAAACTCGAGGTAGTCCTCGGTCGAGACATCGTCGCTGAGCGCTCGACGTGCGAAGAAGTCGGCCACTTCAATTCGGTACCGGTCGTTGTCTTTCGTCCGCAGCAAGACGGGCCAGTATAGCGTGCCCGTAGCCGTATCGAACTGGCTTGAGTTGAGCGGCTTAGGATGCGTCGCACGGGCGTTGCGGGCGATGGCTTCGGGGCTCGTCCGCGGCCGGCGGCTGGCCGCCCGATACTCGCGGTTCATTTGGCGAATCTGGAAGTAGCCGTTGATCGCCGCGGTGGCGTTCTGCATCTGGTGCTCCCGGGCGGAGGCTGCCGTCAGAGCCGCTTCCGCGGTGCTAAGATTGTAGAGCCCTCCGGATCGCATTAGGTCGGCAACACCGCGGTTGTAACTTTCCGCCGGTGTGGTGGCACGCAGTGTCAGGAAGCCGTCGTCGCTTCCCGTGGCCCCGCCGTATTGTGCTTGCGCCGCGGTGTTGGCTGCCATCGCCAACACGAGGATATGGGGGATCAGAGTGACTTTCATCGTATCCGCTCCTGTAAGAGAAGAGTGTTCGCGCCCGGCCCACGTCGGGGCCACGTCGTGCCCCCGGGCATCCGTTGATCGGATTCATAGGAATTGTTGCCCGCAGGAAGCGGAGAGTCTGTGAGACGGAACACACTTTGGATGCCGGCGGCAGATGTGGCCCTTGGAGTTGTTGCCGAACGCGTGGCCGAGGTCAAATGGCTCGTCGTCCCGGCACTTGTGAGCGGCAAGATTGAAGGGTGGCTGGGGTCGAGCGCAGCGAGCCCCCAGAGTGCGCCGAACTGGGGCACCGCTGCGCTTTGCCCCAGCCACCCACAAGATAAGCTGCAAGGCGGCGCTAGTCGCGCAGCCCGCGATCCTTGACCCCTTTGCGAACTTCGACCCACTGGCCCATGTCGTCCAAGATGCGGATCGATGAAATACCCGTCTTGGTGGCGGCGGCACGCAACGTCTCGCTGGAGACCTTGCGGAAGTCGGGCATGTAGAGGTATCTTCCTCCGACCAGGGCGGCTCCACCGGGCCGCAATACGCGGTAGATCTCCTGCATCTTCTTCTCGCGGTGGTCCCAGATCAAGATCGGCCCCACTCCGGCGATTAAGTCGAACGATCCCTCGTCGAACGGCAGGTCGACCAGCGTGCCCACCTTGCAGGTGATCCGGCCGCCGAGCTGTGCTTCCTCGATCCTCTTTGCCGCCGCGGTAGCCACTTCTTCCGTAGGATACAGGGCCGTGATCGCGAGGTCCGTCCCTTCGACGAACCCCTGTTGCATGCCTTGCTGCGAACCCCCGTCGGCTCCGCAAATCAACAGCGCCTTGCCTTTGGTGATCGAGTAGTCGGCAATGAAGCGGTTGACGAGCATGTGGGGGCCGCCTTGGAACCCTTGGGCTTCCTTCGGTGCTTTCGGGCCGACGATCTTGACCCACTGGCCGCGTTGGTCGACCAGCTTGGCGCCGGGAACGCCGCACTGCCGGACGATCTTCTCGAGCTTCTCGTTCGAGATCTTGTAGGCCTGCGGCGTGTAGATGTATCGCCCGCCCAGGAAGGCCACGCCGGTGGGCTTGAGCACCCGATCGACCTCGCGCAGGCATTTTCCGATGTCGGGGATGAAGGTCAGCGTGCCGCGGCTGACGATCACGTCGGCATAGTCGTCCTCGAAGGGCAACTGCTGTGCATCACCGGTAACGAAACTCAGGCGATCTTGCAACCCGGCCTCGCGGACTCGCTTCTCGAACAGCGGCTGCATATCGGGATCGATATCGAGGCCAATGATCTTAAACTTCGACCGCTTGGCGAGCTCGACGTCGAGGTTGCCGGTGCCGCAGCCGACGTCGATACAGACCCCCTCGCGGATTCCGCCGATCTCACGGAGCATCCGCATGGCAGTCATGGGGTAGGTGTGTTTGACGCGATTCTCGACGACCCACTCGAAGGCTTCGGCGTGGGTCTTGCCCGTGGTGATCGTGAAACCGGCCTTCGACTCCGACCAGAGGCGATGGCCGGTCGGTCCGCCCAGGAATTGTTGCACGTCGGCGGCTTCCGAGTGCTTCGTTACCACAGCCGCCCAGACCGGATGTCCGCCGGGGTGTTTCCAGGCCACCTTCTTCGCGCCCGGCAACTCGGCCACCGGTGTTGTTTCGTCCTTCGCCGCCATACAGACGACGACGTCGCACGCGGCCTTGCGTTGCTTGAGTAGCTCGTTCAACTCGGCGGCCGGCAGGAAGCGCGCCGATAGCTTCGAGCCGGTGCGGCGATTGTACTCCTCGACGATCGCGGTGACGGGCTCTTGCGTTCGCCCGTCGGCCAACACGGCACAGGGCGTCTTCTTCGTGTCGGTCGGGGGCGCGGCTACAGCGGCGTGTGCGCTGCCGAGGCAAGCCCAGAGACAGGCTGGCAACAGCGCGGCCACCGCCAAGCGGTATCCGTTGATCCACCCCGCCCCCAGACCGCCCTCTCGACTCACGAAAGCGTTGGCGTTCATTTCTCACTCCTCAAGTGGACTTCTGTAGAGTAGATAAGGGACAGGTTCTTGGTGTGCCAAGCACTCTTTGGATCTTCCGCCCGTCGTCGATGCAAATGGCAGAAGCGAATGCCAAACGGGTTGCCGCCAAAAAGGTTGCACGCGAGATCGCGTCCGTGTATTCTACCTTCAGCACGCTGCGGTGCAAATTGTAGGGGTGGGCACACTCGGCGCGCCGGCCGAAGCGATCATACCGGCACTCGAAACCGTGCCGCAACCCTCCCCAACTCAAGGAGCACGCCATGAACTGTTTGAAGCGAGTCTTGTTGGTCGCCGTGGGCCTTTCGATCGTGTTGGCCGCGGCCGAAGTCCGTGCCCAACGGACGCCGCCGAGGTTGTCGGACGACGAGATCCGGAAGATCACCGACGCGCTGCCCGAAGCGCCGACGGCCAAGCCCGCCAAGCCGCGCAAGATCCTCATCTTCTGGCGCTGCGAGGGTTTCTTCCACGGCGACGGGATTGCCGCCGGCAACAAGGCCTTCGAGTTGATGGGCGAGAAGACCGGCGCTTTCACCACGGTCACCAGCGACGACATGGCGATGTTCGACCCGGAGAAGCTCAGCGAATTCGACGCGGTGATCTTCAACAACACCACGGGCCTGGCCTTCGAGAAGCCGGAACATCGAAAGGCCCTGCTCGATTTCGTCAACAAAGGCAAGGGCATCGTCGGCACCCATTCGTCGGTCGACAACTTCTACAAGTGGCCCGAAGGCGCCGCCATGATGGGCGCGCTGTTTGCCGGGCACCCCTGGGGCGAGGCACCGGTCAAGCTGGACGACCCGGGCCATCCGCTGCTGAAGGCCTTCGACGGCAAGGCGTTTTGGGTCCGCGACGAGATGTACAAGATGCGCGACCCGTACTCGCGGGAGAAGCTCCGCGTGCTGATGAGCTTCGACATGAGCAAGCTGAAGCCCGGCGCCCCAACGCGCGAAGACGGCGACAACGCCATCGCCTGGATCCAGCAGGTCGGCAAGGGGCGGGTCTTCTACTGCTCGCTGGGACACAATAGGCACATCTTCTGGGACGCCGCGCTACTGAAGTTCTACCTCGACGGCATCCAATACGCCCTGGGCGACGTGAAGGCCGACGCCACGCCCAGCGCGAAGCTCGACCCCCAGCCGAAGCCGGCGTTGCCGCCGAGGAAGTAATCACTTCGCCGGGCGTTCGATCTTCAGGCCGTCGAGGAAGAACGCGGTATCTGCCGCCGCGGTGCTGCTGAAACCGAGCCAATGGAGTTCGGCGAACTGCGCGCCGGCCATCGGCAATCGCTCGAAGGCCTGTGCCGGTTCGCCGGCCGGCGTCAACGTGAGCCGGAACGTGCGCGGCGCCGTCTTGCCCAGGCGGGCTTCGATCTCGACGTGGACCCAGTGCCGGTTGGGGATCGTGGCCAGCGTCTGCCCGGCGACTTGGACCGCGCCGCCGCCGTCGAATCGCACGCTGGGGCCGACGTTTTTCGGATAGGCCGCCGTATCGCGCCACTCGGTAAAGAACTGTGCGTCCGGCTCGAGCCAAACGCCGAAGCTCTGGCGTACCGTTCCCTCGGTGATGTGTGGTTCGTAATAGAAGTGGGGCTGCCAAGAAGGCTCGAGCGTCTTCGAGTCGGTGATCTTCAGGCTCCGCTTGCCGGCGGCGGCCCGGTCGAGGCTCACCGCAATCGAGGCCCCGGCTTCCTCGCCGCTGACCACCGCATGGCCCGGGTGCGATCCGGCCGGCGTTTCTTCAAAACCGTCGTCGATCTCCAATGGCTCCGGCGGCGCTGGCGGCAGCGGCAGCGGGCGCATCGCCATCCGGCAGTTGCCGTGGCTGCATTCGCGTGCCCCTCCCACCTTGCCGTAGAGCCCCACGCGGCTGATGTCGATCGGCCGGAAGCCGAGCTTCAGCGCGGGCGAATCCTCTTGCAGGCGAAAGTCGTGGCCGCCCGCATTGACGAAGAGCGGGTCGACGATCTGCGAGTTGCGGTCGAGGCCCAGCGCCTGCCACTCGGCGAAGCTGCGGCGATAGAACTTCAGCTTGTCGGCGCCGCCCGTATGCCAATAGACGTTCTCGTCCCACGTGCCCAGCGGCTCCTCGGCCGCCAGCCGGTCGTTGAGCGATCGTTCGCCGTGGGGGATCAGCAACTCGCCCTGCGTGAGATAGACGATGTTGCGGCGCAGCGTGCTGGGCCGCTTCTCGTTGTAGGGCCAGAGGGCGTGCGTGGCCGACAGCGCGAAGACGTTGTTGCGGATCGTATGCTCGTGGCCGCCGTTGTTGAACATCAGCCCGCCGCTCTGCGTGTTGTAGACCAGGTTGTTTTCGACCAGGTAGCCGCCGCAGGTGGCGTCGAGATAGATGCCCCAGCCGAACGGCGGCGTGTCGTACGGCCAGATGTCGTGAAACACGTTGTTGCGGATCACGCTGCCGGGCGACACGCCCAGGCAATAGATCAACCCCGTGTCGCTGAGCACGCCGTCGACCAGATGATGAACGTGATTCTGTTCGATCACGTTGTGATGCGTGCGGTTCTTGGCGTCGTTCCAGTTCCAGCCGACGCTGATCCCCGAGTAGCGCAGGTGGTGGATATCGTTGTGCGAAATCCTATTGTGGCTGCTCTGGGCGACCCAGATGCCGATGCCGGCCGGATAGACGTGGCCACCCTCCATGATGTGGTTGTTGTCGACCAGCGTCCGGCTGGTTTCGGCGTCGTCGGTCTTGGCCATCGTCGTTTCGCCGACGCGGACACCGCCGGCGCCCAGATTGTGCAGCAGGTTGCCCTGAATGCGGCAGTCTTTGCAGCCGCGGCGGAACCAGATCGCGTAGGTGCCCACGTGGGCCACCTCGCAGCCTTCGACGGCGCAATGCCGGGCCCCGTCGGCCGTGATCACCGCCGGCACCTCGACGGCGGCCTGCGTGCTGCTGTTGCCTTTCGGGTCGAGCACCCAATCGGCATGGTGAAACGCCAGGCCGCGAATCGTCACATGGTCGACGTGGTGGCCCGCGTCGGTGTCGCCGGCGAAGCGGACCAGTTCCGTCAGCCGCGGGGCGATCACCTCCGTCTGGCCGAGTTTCTCGCCGGGCATCGGCCAGTAGCTCAGCACGCCCGTTTCGCGGTTGAGATACCATTCGCCCGGCTGGTCGAGCAGTTCGTAGGCGTTTTCGACGTAGTATCGCTGCTTCTTCTCCCAATACCCCAGACACCACCATTCTTTGAGCGGAGCGGCAAACTCGACGACGTGCGATTGCTCGTCGACCGACCGTAGCGGGTGGATCGACGTCTCCCAGGAGTGCATCAGGGTCAGGTTGACGTCGGCCAGCCGTGCCCATGGCCGCAAATCACCGGGGGCGAAGACGAACTTGTCGCGCGCGATCGCCTTGCCGTGCGCGTCTTTCGGCCCGGGCAGCAATCGGGCGATGCGATAGTAACCCGAATTCGGCCCCCGCGCACGCTGCCGCCGCCACCCGTCGACAAACAACTGCCGGAAGTACCAGTTGCCCGCCTTGACCTCGGGTATCTCGACTTCCCACAGATCGCCGTTTTGGCGAAAGCCGCGGATGACTCGGCCGCCGCTGACGACCGGACGCTCCCCGGGCGCCGCCTCAATGACGACTTTCGCCGCGGCTGTGCCGGAGTCGATCGGTTCGAGCAGCAGCGGCTCGTCGAGGAAGTAGCGTCCCCCGCGCACGAAAACGGTCACGGCTGCCGAGAGCTTCCCCGCCGCACGGGCACGTCGAACCGCATCGCGGGCCCCGGCCAGCGTCGCCAGCGGGCCGTCGGTGCGTTGGGCGTCCGGTTCTGCCAGGCGGCCCGACCACTGGTCGTTTCCGTCTGCGGCAACGTAGAAGACGTCCGCCCGGCAATCGCCGCCGTACCCCCAGGCAGCCGCCGCCAAGAGAAGCCCGCCGAACAACCGCCACCTTGCTAGGTCCCACGACATCATGGCTCACCTTGGTTCGGATTGTGTTGCTTCCGATTTGGCCATTCTAGACGCTCGGCCGCGCCCGCCGCAACGTGCCACCCAACCGGTTCACGATAGTCACACGCTATCGGCTTTGCAGCGCACGGAAATACGCGCCCGTGTTGGCAAAGCACATGATCAGCGTCTTGGTCGGCCGGTAGGTCCCGGGCCAGCGTTGCGCGGCCTGGTCCATGATCTGCCGGCCCTTGGCAAAGTATCGCTCGCGGTTGGGGTGGTTCGCCGGAGCGTGCAGATAGCACGTAAACAGCACCTCGGCATAGAAGCACGATTGTTCGATGAAGCGGCTGGGTTTCTCCTCGGGCAACGTCAGGTAGAAGTCGCCCAGGAGCAGCATCTTCTCCAGCGCCTTGCGGTAGTCGGCGTCGCGTTGGCCGTTTTCGATCTTCATATCGAGGAATCGGCCGGCCGCCTTGACGAACAGCGTGGCTCCGAGCCCCTCGAACGGCTCTTGTACGTGGTCGATCATCTTCACCGCAGCACGGTAGTACCTGGGGTCCTTGGTCATTTGATAGGCGTAGACGTGCGTCATCAGGAAGTTGCCGATGCCGCGCTTGTCGCCCATCATCATCCGCGTGAACCAGGGACTCTCGACCGTCCAGTCGGCCACCTCCAAGAACGCCTCGCGGCTGGTGCGGTCGCCGGTCAGGTAGTAGTGTTGGGCCAGGCTGGCCACGTAGCAATGTCCCGCGTTCGGCCCGCCGGAGGCGTATTGCAGGCCGTACTTGCCCGTCTCGCTGGGATACATCCGATGCGTGCTGCGCAGGGCGGCCGTGTCGTGCGTGGTGTGGGTGAACGGCCCGTGGCGATAGGCCTCCGACGGTTCGGCATCGGTGTGGTAGATGCAGACGTCGGCATAGTGGCGGCACATCACGTCGGCCGTCCACATCCACTTTGGGTCGGCCCGCCGCAGCCCCTGCAACATCACGCCGTAGCAGACGTCGTACTCGTTGCCGAAATGGCTGATTGGCTGGCGGCCCACGTAATGCTCGGGGAAGTCGCGGACCATGGCTGCCGGCGAGAACTCGTTGTCGGCGAACGTGTCGCCGAAGTGGCGCCAGCCGTATTCGTCGATCGTATCCCACATCGTAATCACCGACGCCTTACGTCCACCCACGGGATAGACGAATGCGTCGCACGTCTGTTCCAGCGCCGCGAACTTGCCGCGGTCGAGCGGCCCGGTGGGCCAGAAGGCGCGTGTGGCGTAGATCGCGCCCGGGTCGGGCATCGCGTAGAGCGGGCGGTGG
The DNA here is from genome assembly GCA_964472545.1 of uncultured Planctomycetaceae bacterium. GTDB lineage: Bacteria > Planctomycetota > Planctomycetia > Pirellulales > Thermoguttaceae > CAYYNP01. The sequence goes on from CAYYNP010000155.1 coordinate 21,725, forward strand.
AAGGCCTGCATGCGACGCGCGATCGATTCGTTGCTCGCTTGCGGATCGTGGAATACGAAGAGCATCTCGTGCGTCTTCTGTTCGCCGCCGAGTAGCTCGTGTACTCCGGCAAACTCACCCGGCCAAAGGCCCACACGTAGCGAGCCGCCTTCAAACTCGAGCGCTTTGGGAAAGTTCTGCCAGAAATCGCGCACGGCGACGGCCACGCCACCGGTCCGGCTGCGGGCGTGGATCGAGCCGTCGGCCCGATGGCCCTCGGCCACCTGCCGCTGCCCATCGTGGACCCGATAGCCGCGGAAACTGGTGGGGACTTTGAAGTCCTTGTCGACGTGATTGGCCGAATTCCAGTTGGGGCCGCCGGAAGAGTCCTGGTAGAGCTTCGCGGCGGACAGGGCCGGCGCGGCGTCGGACGCGCCGATGCGCGAAGTCCACGGCCCCTCTCCAAGCGGCAGGCGGAGGGAAAGATCTTCCATGAAAACGGACCCGCCCGAGCCGAGGTCCCAAACGTTGCCCGGGTGGCGATGGGCGGCCGGGTTGTGCAGCGTGTAGAAGACGCGGACCTCACTCTTGCCCGCGTAGAAGTGCATGCGGCAGACGTAACGCGCCAACGGCAGGTTCGTGCCGGGACGAATCTCACCGCGCACGCAGAGCACCGCGGCCAGCGGGCCGGCGTCCTCGAAGGTGGCTTGCGTCGTCTGCCCGTCGCCGGTGTGTCGAGAGCCGTCCTCTACCTCCAACACGGACCCGCCACGCTGCACGTCGCCAAGCAATTCCCGGCCGCCGACGGTGACCGAGTCGAACAGCCGAAAGCGGTTGGTATCGATGCGAAACGTCGCCGCGCCGGTGTCGATCCGTGTTACGCCGTTTTCGAGCCGGTAGACGAGTCGCTGGTTGATCGCTGCCCGCCGGCCGCGCGTCAGCCGATAAACGGTCTTGCCTTCGGCCGGTACGGTCGCCTGGAAATCCACGAGCACCCAGCGCGGTGAGCCGTCCTGGTACGTGCTCGTGGTGAGAATCTGGGCGGCAACCTCGCGGCCGTCGGGTCCCAACAACTTGAGCGCTTCCGGGCGATCCACAAACCCGTTGGCCAGCGGCAGGCCGCAAGTGAGCGGCTCCGCCCGGCGTTGAAAGTGCTGCGGATTGGTCAGTTCGAAGCGGACTTCGGCGGGCGCGGCTTGCCCGCCCAACGCCGGTGGATCCTCCGCCGCGGCGGCGGCCGCAGAAGCCACACGACCGACGATGACCGTTGCCCACGCAACCTGCATCCACCCTACCCGTCGTCGCATCATGGCGTACTCCCTTCGTCATCGCCCCGCCGCCTGAGTGTACACCGCGCCCGACGCAGCGGCAACATGCAGGTTCATCGCCGCAGGAGAACTGCAAAGTGTGTGGGAGCCCGAAAAAGGGGACTGGCTCCGTCGACG
>CAYYNP010000156.1:0-23103 GCA_964472545.1 uncultured Planctomycetaceae bacterium
TTTGGCACGGGAGTTCTTCTTCGGGGCTGGGAGTTCGGGGCTGGGAGTTCGGGGTTGGGAGTTCGGGGTTGGGGGTCTGGGGCGGGGAGTTCCGGGTTGGGACTTCGGAGTTGGGGGTCTGGGGCGGGGAGACCGTTTTCGTTTAGCCGCCGTCGGCACGACGGCGTAGTGTGGAAGCCGTATTGTGGGTTATTTCTCACACCGCCGTACCGGTGGCGGCTAAACGGCCCGTTGGTTTGCGCGTGTGTGGTGATTCGGCCCTCTGCTAATACGTCAAACTCGGGATCTTCTGCGCTGCACGGCTCATGGTTCGATCGTAAACGCCAGCCGGCAGCCACTTCAGCGCACGGACGCCTAACGAGACGCCCCACGGGAAACAATACGACCGCTTGCGGCGGAGGATCGCACGCAACACGTATCGGGCGGCCTCTTCCGGCTCGAGCATCCGCATCGGCGGCTTCAGCGGTGCGTTTTCCATCAGCGGCGTCCGCACAAAGCCGGGTAGAACCGTGGTCACCGCCACGCCGCTGCGCCGTAGCGATGGCCGCAGGCTTTCGAGATACGTCGACACGGCCGCCTTGCTGGCACTATAGGCCGCCGAGAAGGGCATCCCCCGACAACCGGCCAGGCTGGAGACGCCCACGATCTGCCCGCGGCCCCTGGCGACCATCTCCGGCAGCACGGCACTCACGGCATAGACCACCCCGAGGTAATTCGTGCGGACGATCCTCTCGACCAGCTCGACGTCCATGTCGTCGACGAGCGTAACGCCCGTGATACCCGCACAGGCCACCAGCAGATCGACCGGTCCGAGTTCGGCCGCGCCGCCACGGATGGCCGCTTGCAGGCCGTCGCGATCGCTGACGTCGGCCGTCGCCGCAACGGCTTGCACGCCCGCCTCGGACAACTCCTCGGACAACGAGCGCAACCCGTCCTCATTGCGGTCGACGAGCACCAGCCGCGCGCCCTCGGCGCCGAGCACTCCGCAGAGCGCCCGGGCGATCCCGCTGGCGGCACCGGTGACCACGGCAACTTGACCGTCGAGCTTCACGAGACCCTCCCCGCGGCTTCGACTTCTTCGGTTTCGGCGTCCCACGTCCCCGCAATGCCGGCCATCCGGCGGAGGTTCCGCTGGACGATTTCGACGAACTGTTCGGGATTCTCTTCATGGGCCAGATGCCTGGCCCCGGGCACAAACTCCACTTGACAGTTTGGGAGGTTTGTTTCGAGGTGGCGGCACGTGTTCAGGAAAGGCGACGTTTCGCCGTAGAGTGCCAACACCGGCTGTGTGATCGAAGCAATTCGCTCGGCATCGAGCCCGGCCACTGCCCCGGTGTCGTCGCCGCAGGTCGTATTGGCCAGGCGAACCAGTCGCTCGAGCGCAGGCTCGCCGAGTTCGTCGACGAACATCTTCCGCCGCTTTGGACTGAGGTTGGCCGCCTGCTGCAAGACGTGGCCCACGTTGAACCAGTCGTGCGGCGAGACGTCCAATCCCGTGGCGGCCGATTCGGCCGCGTAGTCCGGCCAACCGGCCCAACGGGTAATGTCGGACTCCAGGTGGTGCAAGGCCGGAAAGTAGCAGTCGGAGAGCACGGCGCCGCGCACGGCCTCCGGGTAAAGCACCGCGGCATGGGCGGCGATCACCGCACCGAAACTGTGGCCGACCAGATACGACGGCCCCAGCCCGAGCGTCTCTTGCAGCCGCCGCAGGTCACCGGCCATATCGGCCGAGGTGTAGCCGGTTGGCGGCGTGTCGCTGTAGCCGTGGCCTCGAAGGTCGTAATAGGTAACGCGGAAATCGGCGGCCAGGTTGTCGATCAGGTCGATCAGCGGCCAGATCGCCATGTTGCCCGTCACGCCGTGGATCAACACCACGTCGGGCCCTTCGCCGCGCTGCTGGTAGTAGAAGTTCAAATCGTCGACGGCTATCCGCGGCATCGCCCTAGACCTCCTGCGGTTGGTTGAAGTGCTCTTCGAGGAACGTGGCCAGCGCGCCGATTTCGATATCCCGGGCGTTCTGCCGCCCTAGTTCGGCGATGAACTGGCCAAAGGGGAGCGTGCGGCCGTAGTGCAGCTCGATCTCCTCGCCGAGCACCACGGCGTCGATCGAGGCGAATCCCAGATCGCGCGAGAACATCGTCTCGGGCGTAATCGCACCGCCGTATTGCCGGCCGCCAAAATTGCGCAAGATCTCGGCCAGGTCGAGCATGATCCGCTCGTGCGTGTATTCACTCATCTGCGGGTTCCTTATCGGGTTATCTCGTACTCGGTTGCCCCGGCGGCTCCAGCCGGACGTACGTGGTGGCTGTGGCCAGATCGTCTTCACGTCGGGTTCGAGCGATCAACAGGCTTGACCGCAAGTGCGGAAACAGTTCCGCCAATCGGGCCCCCAATTGCACATACGCCGTGCCGTCCTCGCCGTCAAATCTCCGTACGGCCAGGCTCTTTGGCCCCTCGATCAATCCCCGCCCAAGGGCCTTGGCCGCGGCTTCCTTGGCACACCAGAACCGGGCGATCGCTTCATCGCGGCCGAGGTCACACACCTCGAGCAGTTCGCGTTCTTGCGGGTCGAAGGCCAATCGCTCGAATCGCCTGCCTCGTGGCCGAATCCGCTCGACGTCGACGCCAACTTCCGGTGTGAACGAGGCCAACGCCACGATGACGCCGTCGCTGTGCGTGATCGAGATCGCCGGCATCTCGTGCGGCGTATCGAATCGGGCCCGCGCAAACGGCCGGCCGTGCTCGTCCGTTTCAATTTCGATATCCGCCGGGAACGGTCGTTCGCCGTGCGTGCGCTGCCACAGCGACCGAACCGCGTCCTTGGCCGCGATCCGGCCGAAGAGCCACTCGGTGCGCCGGCGGTCGAGCCCTTTCATGTGGTAGAACTGCTGCCATTCGGCCGGGCTCAGCGCCACCCGGGCCAACGCCGCGCGGATCACCGGCTGAACGATATCGCCGGACGGCTCGATCCGCATGCAGCAGGCCGACGTTTCTTCGTCCGAAAACGCCTCCGGCCACTCGCCGGCGATCAGGTAGCGGTCGTGGCGGCGGAAGAAGTCGACGCACGCGTTGGGCCAATAGAACCGCCAATACTCGGCCGGATCGACGCGGCAGAAGAGCCGGCCGTCGGGGCCGATCAGGTCGATGCAATGCGACACCTGGCGCGAAGACGACCGCAGGATCTTCACGCGGCACGTCACCCGCGTGCCTTCCGGCGGCGGCGGGGCAAAGAACTGCACGTGGCCCAACTCGTACGGGAAGACGACCCGCCCCGTCCGATCCGGCTGCGACAGGTGCCACGTGCCCAGGATGTGGGTCGAGGCGTCGATCAACAGCGGATCGAGCAGCAGCCCCGGCGCTTCGGTCGAAGCGAACAATCCGGCGTGTGAGAGCGTGGTGAGCTGCCCTTCGATGCCCTCTTCGCCCATCCGGTCGATGGCCACAACGGCCTGAAACGCCGGGCCGTGAAACATTCGGCAGTCGGTCCGGTAGAGTTCGTCCGGGCCCATGCGGCAGGGCTCTTCGGCGGTGAGCGGGAAATCGCCGGCTTCCGGGGCGGTGGGGTATTCGTCGGCCAATACGACCGTGCCTTCGACGGCCGAACTTTCCGCGTTGCCGGGAAAGGCTGCGTTGCCCAGGTCGAGAATCTCCAGGCGGACTTCTCCTTCGGCGGTCACCTCGGCCGTGAGTTCGAGCGTGATCGGGTCTTCGTAGAGCGGAATCCAACGCTGCAGCCGGACGCACCTCAGCCCCACGACCCGCTTGCCCGGCACCAGCAGCGAGGCGGCTTCGGCCATCATCTCCAGGTTCAAGGCCATCGGCATCACCGCCAGGCCGTAATGCTCCGCGTCGACCGCGCTGGCGTCGCGCCCGCCAAGCGTGTGGTCGCGGGCATAGAGATCCTCGGCCAGATCGATCCGCCGCCGCATCCTCAGCGAGCGGTCCGGTTGGTGCTCGAAAATCTGACCGATCATTGTGCGTCCGGGAATGTGAACAACGGGTTGCAGTGGTGTCGGTTTGGACGTTCGCATCGCATCGAAAAAGCGTTGATGCACGTCCTGCTGAACGGCGAGGAACTCGTGCATCGTCTTGAAATAGCGGGCCATGACGGCTTCGCGCTGCGGGCCTTGGTAGGCATCTCGCTCCGCGAGATGGCCCTCGTCTCGCGGAGCGAGACGACTACTATCATCCCCGGCAAATAGATGTTCCAGTTCCAACGGCACACGATGCACGGCAAGTTGTCCGGCGAGATGCTGGAATTGCTCGACGCCGTCGCGCGTCGGCACGTCCGAAGCCACGGCCAGAAAGTCCGACCCCCGCAACACGTCCTGCACGAACGACGTCAGATTCCCCCGCGGCCCCACTTCCACGAACAGGCGCACGCCGTCGTCGAACATCCGCCGGATCAGCCCGGTAAACTCGACCGGCGAGGCCCATTGGGCGACGGCCAGCCGACGAATCTCGGCCGGATCTTGCGGGAAGCGGGCCGCCGTGGCACACGAGTAAATCGGCACCTGCGGTGGGCGGATCTTCACGGTGTCGAACATCCGCGCGATCGGATCCAGATAGGCTTCAAACAGACGCGTGTGGTACGCCCGATGAAACGGCAGCCGCTGACAGACGACGCCGGCCGCTTGCAGTTCTTGCTCGACCGCCGCCACGTCGGCCAAGCTGCCGCCGACGACGGTTTGGTGTGGGCAATTGTCCATCGCGATCTGGGCGTCGACGCCACAGCGATCGATCACTTCGGCCACGCGGCTGCGGCCGGCTCCGGCGGCCAACAGCGCGGCGTCGGCCATGTGTCCCCGGTCTTCTTCACGTTGCAGCACGCCGCCCAGGCCGAACAGCTCCGCCAGCAGATGATCGTCGGCCTCAATGCAGCCGGCGGCCGCCAGGGCGGAGATCTCGCCCGAACTGTGCCCGGCGATCGCGTCGGCCTTCACACCCAATCGCGAGAGCAACCGGAACAAGCACCAATTGGCCACCAAGACGCCGGCCGCGGCGTTGTCGAGCCGGGCAAGCTCCTGTTCGGCAGCCTCACGTTGCTCGGGCGAAAACCCCTCGGGCAAGAAGATGCTCTCGCCCAACGGCCGCTCTCGGCCGCCGGCGCTGATCGAGACGCGGTCGCAACGGCGGAAGTGTTCGGCGACTTCCGGGAATCGTGGCAGCAGGTCGGCCAGCATGTCGGGGTATTGGGCCCCTTCGCCGGGAAATAGGAACGCCACGCCGCCATTCAGCCCGAGTGGTTCGTCGGTGTAGTAGATGCCCCGGGTGTCGTTGATTTGCCGGCAGTTTGAATCGGCCAGACGCTCGGCGGCCCAGGTTAGCCGTTCGTGCAGTTCGGCAACCGATCGGACGATGACGGCCAGGCGCCGCCCTTCCATGGTTTCGGGGTGGCTGGTGGCCGAGCAACCGTGGTGCGTCGAGACGCACCCTACATCTCGCCCCAGCCACTGCTCAGCACCAAGCGACGCGGCCAGCTTCTCGACCTCACGGCGCAGGTGTTCACGATCGTCCCCGTCGACGATCACGAGTTGCGTCGACGGGCGAGGCGGCTTGGCCTGCGGCATGCTGAGGGCCGGTTCAGGGGCAACTGACGGACGCGACATCCTGGTGCGTCTCCTCCATGTGGCGATGGGGTCGTTCCAACTGCCCGACTTCCCCGGCGACGACCACTTCACACTCGCCCTTGCGGCCGAAGCGAAGTTCTTCGTCGAAGCGAACCGGCCCGACGTCCGGCGGGATCAACTGCAAGCCGCGGCCGCTGAGGTGGCGTTCCAATTCGGAAACCATCCCGATCTGCGACCAGGGCCCCCAGACGACCGAAACCACCCGGCCCGGCCAACGGCGGTCGAGATCCACGGCCAGCTTCGTCAACACTTCATTGGCCGCCGCGTAGTCCGACTGGCCCCGATTGCCGAACCGCCCGGCCACCGATGCGAAGAACGCACAGAACTTCAGCTTCGCGGGCTTCAGCAGCCGGCTTAGATTTATCGCGCTGTCGACCTTGGTGCCGAAGACGTAGTCGAACGATTCGGGGGTCTTCTGTCCGATCAGCTTGTCGTCGATCACGCCGGCGCCGTGGATCACGGCGTCGCAGCCGCCGAAGCGGCGTTCGATCTGTGCGATGACGACCGCCATCGCGTCGCGGTCGCGGACGTCGGCCTGGTGGTAGTGGACCTCGCAGCCGGTCTGTCGCAAGCGGGCAAGGTTCTCGCGGATCTCGCGATCGGCCAACAGCCGGCGATACGACCGTTCGACGGCCGCGGGTGTGGCAGCGTCGCCGACGGCCCGATGTTGCGCGGCCAGGGCGGCCTTCAACTCGGCCGGATCGATCAACGCGGCCGTTTCCCGAGATTCCTTTTCGTCCGGCTCGGCGGAACGGCCCACCAGCACGAGCCTGGGGTGATAGCGCCGTGCAAGTTCCAACGCCACGGCGGCGGTGATGCCGCGGGCGCCGCCGGTAATCAGCACGGTCGAATCGGCGTCCAGCGGCGGTGTGCCGTTGGTGCGGGTTGCGACCGGCGCCGGCGTGCACTGCAACGTAATCCGCTGCTCGCTGGCGTAGCCCACCTCGACCGGCCCGTCCCGCTCGCTGAGTTCGGCAAGAATGCGCCCGGCTATCGTCGCGCCGGGCTCGGCGGCGTCGAAATCGACCACGCGAACCAAGTCGTCGGCCCACTCGTGGGCCAGGCTTTTGATCAGGCCGGCGATGCCACCGTGTCCGGGGAAGAACGACTCGGGCAACTCTTGACCGTTGCCGTCGGCCGCGAATCGCCCACCCATGGCCGTGGCGGCCAATAGGACGCGCTGCGCATCGCTGCTGAAGTCGGAGATCTGCGCCAGCCCTCGGGCCAGTAGGAACAGGGACTTGACCTCACGGTCGATCCGCTGCGGCCAGTCTTCGCCGTCCGGGGCGTTTCCCAGCGGCAGCAGGTGAATCAGCCCGCAGACGTCGCCGTGTTGCTGCCGCACCTGCTCCAATAGCCCTTCGACGGCCGCCGCATCCGTCAGATCGGCGGTGAAATCACTTGCCTGGCTGCCGTTTCCCTCTGTAGCAAATCCGGCCATACCGACCAGTACGACGTCCTGCCCGCAGCGGCGCAGTTCTCGAGCAACCTCGACGGCCACGCCTCGGCAGTCGTCGGTGATCAACAGCGTGCCGCCGACAGTTGCGGTGGCCGTCGTCGGCGGTGCGGCGATCGGCACGGGACGCACCAGCATCCGCCGGATTTCGTCGGATGCATCAGGCACGTCGGCGGCCGGCTGCAATTCCGGCCGCGATTCCGGCGTCGGCGTGGCCGCTGTTGCTTCCTGCGTCTTGCCGGCGTCGGTCAGGTAGCCGATGATATCTCGGAGCGACTTCAGTCCGGTCAGCTTCTCCATCTCCACACCGTCGGCCGCGCCGTTCTCTTCGGCGGCTAACAGCCCGCTGAGGATCTCCACCCGTTTGATCGAATCGATCCCCAAATCGGCCTCCAGATTCAGGTCCAGATCGAGCATCTCGATCGGGTAGCCGGTCCGTCGGCTCACGGCCGCGAGCAGCCGATCGGTCAGCGTCTGCGAGTCGCCGGACGAAGAGGCCGTCGTGGCAGGCTCGGCAGCATCGGATGGCTCGGCATCGTCGGACGGCTCGGCATCGTCAGACGGCTCCGGCGTCGGCAACGGCGCGACGGCCGCGTCGGCACCACTCGTTGGCGCGGCCACGGCACTTGACGTCGGCTCCGGCTGTGGCGATTCGGATGCCAGGTTGTCCGGCCGGGGCATCATGCTCCGCACAGTGTCGGCGGCCAACCGCGAAACGGTGGCGGGCGCCTGTGGGCCGGCCTGTAGGTAGCTCTGCATCACCTGCTGCTGCGTTGCGAGGAATTGCGACATCAACTCCTGAAATCCGACCATCACACGGGCCGCTTCATCGCCGGCGGGTGGTGGCGAAGTCGAAGGCAGCGAGGTCGAAGGCAGCGGGTCGGCAGGACAAGTTTCGTGCGGGAACATCTTCTGACTCACGGGTGCAAGACTCGGCGGGGAAGCCTCTTGGGGTGGTGAGGGAACGTTCGTGGTGGAACCGGCGGCGTTGTTGGCCGTGGCCGTTTCGGCCGACGGTTCCGAGACGGTCGATTGTGGATCGATGTTATCGCCGCGGACGGACGGTGCCTGTCCGAAGACGGCCGGCTCGGGGCCCTTCAGCGGGCGCGCCCGCACGCTGTTGACCAGCCACGTCGACGGCGACTCGCCGGACCGTGCGGCCTGTTCGACGAGTTTCGCCAGCGGGAGGTCGCGCAGGTCGCGTCCGGCGAAGAGCCGGCCGAGATCGACCGATACGCCTTCGGCCGTCAAGCGGCCCAACACGTGCAGAAGTTGCGTGATATCGGATCGGCCGCGGCGATTGGACGCCAAAGCGAGGTGCGGCTTGCCGTCGAGGATGCGGCCGACCAGCCCGGTCAATACGCTGTGTGGTCCGACCTCCAGGAAGATCCGGGCGCCCCCGCGATACATGGCCTCGATCTCGTCCTGAAATCGTACGGCGGAGGTGAGGTGGTCGACCAACACGCGTTTGATATCGGCCGGCTCGTGGGGGAACGGGGCGGCCGTGGTGTTCGAGTAGACGGGCCGCTTGGCGGCGGTCAGATCGCAGTCGGCCAAGGCGGCCGCCAACGGCTCGCGGGCTCCGGCGACCAGCGGCGAATGGAATGCGCAGTTCACGTTCAGCCGCCGCACGCGGATCTCGCGCCCCGCGAACACTTTGTCGGCGGCTTCCAATCCGGCCTCGGTGCCGGAGACGACGATCTGCTCGGGGCCGTTGAGGTTGGCGACGGTTACACCCTCGACGTTCGTCAGCAGTTCCTCGCACGTACTGCGGTCGGTGCCGACGGCCAACATCCCGCCGTCCGACTCTGCGGCCGCCGCGAGGATGGCCCGGCCCCGCTGATACGACAGGCGCGACAGATCGTCCGGGCTGAGCGCCCCACCGGCACACAAGGCGGCAAAATCGCCGTAGCTGTGTCCGGCCAACACATCCGGGCAGATGCCGAGATTCGTCAGCAGCCGAAACGTGCCCATCGAAGCGGCGCCCACCGCCGGCTGCGCCACGTCGGATTGCATCAGCGCCCGTGTGGCCGCCCGGGTGTCCTCTTCGCTAAACGGCGACGGCGGATAGATCATGCTTCCCAACGGCTGTGGAAGCCGTCCGTCCAGCGCCCGCTCGGCGCCGTCGATCGCCTGGCGGACCTCGCCGAAGGTGATGGCCAGCTCGGCCAGCATGTCCGGGTATTGCGAGCCCTGGCCGGGGAAGAGCATCGCCAGCTTTGCGGGCGATTCTGGCGGCTGCGCGTTGAAGTAGGTGCCGCGGGGATCGCACAGTTCGGTGGCGTCCGAGCGAAGCACCTTCAGTGCGTCGTCGAGGCGGCCGGGCAGTTCGTCGGCCGAGGAGACCACCATCGCCAGCACCGGGCCGCTTGGGCCGTCGCCGGCGCTTCGCCAGAGCGAGGCCGCCAGGTCGCCCGGATCGAACCGGGCGCCGGCGTCCAACGCCCGCCGGCATTGCGTCACCGCGTCGATCAGCCCCGCTCGATTCGGCCGCCGCCAGAATAGCAACTCGGCCGGCCAACTCGGCAGGCCGCAAGGCATCTCGGCCCCAAAGTCGCCCGTATACTCCTCCAACACCGCATGGAAGTTGGTACCGCCGAAGCCGAACGCGCTAACGCCCGCACAACGCGGCCGGCGGCCGCCGTGGATCCACGGCCGCGGCGTAGCGTTGAGGAAGAACGGGCTTTCGTCCAGATCGATCTGGGGATTCGGTTGGTCGATCAAGATCGGCGGGCGGACCTTGTGGTGCAAGGCCATGGTGGCGTTGATCAGCCCGGCCAATCCGGCGGCACACTTGGTGTGGCCGATCAGCGATTTGACCGACCCGAGAGCACACGACCGCGGCTGCGCGCCAGCCTCGCAGAGCACGCGCGAGGCCGATTCCATCTCCGAGCGGTCGCCCACGACCGTGCCCGTGCCGTGGGCCTCGAGCAGCCCGATCCGTCCCGGCGAAACGCCCGCGGCGGCGTAGGCCCGGCGAATGGCCCGCATCTGGCCTTCCGGCCTGGGGGCCGTCAGCCCGCGGTCCTTGCCGTCGCTCGATGAGCCGACGCCCTTAATGACCGCGTAGATCCGGTCACCGTCGCGCTCGGCGTCGGCCAGCCGCTTCAGCACCACCACACCGATCCCTTCGCTGATCACAATCCCGTCGGCCGACTGGTCGAACGGCCGGCAGCGGCCCCGGGGCGAAAAGGTACTGGTAGCGCTGAAGAGCGTGTAGGTGAACGGGTTTTGGACCGTGTCGCCGCCCATCACCACGGCCACGTCGGCGGCTTCGCTCTGCAATTCCCGCGTGCCCACGTAGAGCGCCGCCAGCGACGATCCGCAGGCCGCGTCGACCGAGAAGCACGACCCGCCGAAGTCGAACCGGTTCGACACGCGCCCGGCAGCCACGTTCAGCAAGATGCCGGGAAACGTGTCCTCGGTCCAATCGGGCAGCATCGGCCGACACTTGCGGAGGATCTCTTCCGAAGAAATCGGCATGCCCGGCACGCTATCGAGCATCGGCAGGTACGACTGAAACGCGTAGGCCATCGAAAGCTGCGCCGCGCCGCCGCCGGCTCCGAGGATCACGGCCGTCCGCTCGCGGTCGAGAGGACGGCGGGCATAGCCGGCGTCGTCCATCGCGTGGCGCACGGCCTCCAACAGCATCAGTTGCAGCGGCTCGATCGACGGCAGCGTGTTCGGCGGCATGCCGTAGCGCAGCGGGTCGAACGGCACGTCGTCGAGGAATCCGCCCCACTTCGAGTTGATCTTGCCCCGGGCCGCCGTGTTCGTATCGAAATACGGCCGCCAGTCCCAGTGGCTCGCCGGCACTTCGGTAATCGCATCGCGCACCTGGAGGATGTTCTGCCAGTATGCCCGTAGCGATCCGGCCTGGGGCAGAAGACAGCCCATGCCGATGATGGCCACGTCCGCCCGGCGCGCAGCCGGCACGCCCGCTCCGGCCGGGTCCTGCAAGTCGTCGACCAGCGCCTCGGCTTGGTGTTCTTCTTCGAGCAGGCGGGCGCCGCCGTCGCAGACGTCCCGATGCAACTCGGCCATCGTGGTGACTTCGCCTCGCAGCGGGGCGATCTGGCCGAGCATGTACATGCCCCGGGCGTGTTGTTGGTCTGCCGAAACGCCGATAAACTTCTCGGCGGCGCTTGCCGAGTCGTTGCGGGGCGTTTCCGTCGAGTCGCCGTCGGGCCAATCGGGATTTCGATCGACGCCCTTGGTGGCGACTCGCAACCGGCCGACGTTCATCCGCTCCAGGGATTCGCGAATTTCGTCGCAGTTGCGGCCCTCGCGGCGTAGCTGCTCTTTGGCCCGTTCGTAGAGTTCGGCGTACGGGGTGTCGAGGCACCTCACCTGGTGCCCCGGGCCGCTGGTAAGCAGCACGGTCGTCTCGCCGCAGAGCGCCTCTTGCTGAAATCGATCGACCACGGCGCCCGTCTCGACCGCCTCGCGTGTGAAGACGTAGGCACTGCCCATCAAGGCGCCGATGGCCGCACCTCGCTCGGCCAGCGGGGTCGCCATCGCGGCGACCATGGCGGCGGAACGGGCGTCGTGGACGCCGCCGGCGAAAAGCAACTGCAGGTCGTCGCCGCGGCCGGTTGCGTCGATATGCTCCAATAGCACGCGGCAAACGGCGTCCCAAAGCACGAAGCTGGTCCGCGGGCCGACGTGACCGCCGCACTCGCGCCCCTCGAACACGAACCGCCGCGCCCCCTCGGCCAGGAAATGCCGCAACAACGCGGCCGAGGGTACGTGCAGGTAGGCCGGAATCTTCGCCTGCTCGAACTGTCTGGCCTGATCGGGGCGTCCGCCGGCGATCAACACGAACCCGGGGCGATGCGTGGCTATCGCCTCGAACTGCTCGCGGCGGGTCTCCGGCGAGGCGAACCCCAAAATGCCCACGCCCCACGGCCGATCGCCCAATTCGCCGGCCGTCTCCCTCAGCAGCTTCTCGGCCTCCGGTCGCCGCATCAATGCCAACGCCAGAAACGGCAGCCCGTCGGCTTCGGCCACGGCGGCGGCAAATGCCGGCGTGTCGCTCACCCGGCTCATCGGGCCTTGAACGATCGGGTATCGGGTGCCGTGTCGCCGAGCCAAGGCCGATCCGGCGGCCAACGGCTTCAGCCGCCGTGCGGCGTCGATCTGTTCGGCCGCCGCGTTGCCGATCGCCTCGAGAATGCCGGCCACGGTGACGTATCGCTCGGCCAACTCCCGTGCCGTGGCCGCGTCTTGCCCCAACGGCCAGAGTCCGTCGCCTTCGCCGAGCCTCACCGCCCGAGCAACCGCCTGCCGCCAGGCGCCGAGCTTCTGCTCTGGGGAATCGTCGGAGGCCGCGATTTCGTTCTCTTGCCGCTGCAACGCCTCGACGGTCGTCGCCCCCGGGGCATGGTGCACGCGAATCGAATGGCCCAAACGCTCGCCGACACAAACCGTCTGGCTGCCGTCGAAGACGTCCAGACGCCCTCGGGCCGTGGTGCCCAGGAGGCTTTCGCGCGAGAGGAGGACCTGAGAATCGAGTACCATCCCGGCCGCACCACCCGCTCGGCAGGCGGCCGCCGTGTGCAGCCCGATGCCCCCTTGGACCCAAATCGGCAAGCCGACCCGGGCGGCACACTGTTGCAGGAGGATGAACGACGTGTCGGCCCCAACGCGTCCGCCCGCCTCGTGGCCCTTGAGCACGAGGCCCTCGACGCCGAGTTCCTCGCCAAGCTGCGCCTCGGCCAAGCTCGTTGCCTCGAACAACACCTGCACGCCGTGATGCTGGAAACGGTCGATCCAGCCGCGCAACTCCTCGTGCGGTCCGCCGGCCATTAGCACGCACCGCAGCCGATCGGGCGGAGCCTCCAGCAGCATGGAAACGATCTGCCCACAGACGGGGCCGATCTTCAGCGCAAACGGTCCGGTGGTGAAACGCTGCACGCGATTGATCGCCCGAGAAGCCTCGGTTGCGTTGTCGACGTATTCCAGGTCAAGGGTGCCCAAAGCGCCGGCACGGCAGGCAGCGATTGCCATTTCCACCCGCAGTCCGACGGGCGGCGTCAAGACAATAAACTCGGGAAGGCGCATAAGTTGAGTCGTCAGGGATGAACTGTCGGAGTTGAGGTGTGAGCGGAGATCGGGGGCAGGCGGCCGCTGGTGGTTTGCGTACAACCCCATCGGGAATGGGGTACACATACAACCCTATCGGCAACGGCACGGGTGTCCGAATGGGTAATTTGCGTTAGTCAGCAAAGGCGGAAAAAGTAGAGCGATCGTGCCGGTGTTGCCGAGGCGAAGACGTCGATGCGACCCGTCCTATCATCCGCTTACCTATGCCAAGCGGGAGGATTGGTCGGATTGTTCCGATAATCAGTAGAGTGAGCAGACCATCTATGCAAAGTGGCGAAGGGACCGGACCAATGCGTCGATGCGCGGCAGCCTGCGTTCTGATAGCGCTTACAGGTGGGTGCCTCAGATCTCCGATGAAGGTCTGCACGGACAGCCAGGTGACGTTTGCCGGGCCCGTCACGGCACAAGTGACCGCCGATCTGCAGCCGCAGCGCAATCTGGGCCCGTTGGTACAGATGACGGTTGCCGGGGATCAGAACTGTGGCGCGAAGGTCGCCTTGGTCGACGTCGACGGTCTGCTGCTAAACGAGAATCTCGTGGGGCCCTATTCGGCGGGCGAGAACCCGATGGCCCTGTTTCGCGAGCGGCTCGACGCGATCGCTGCCGACCGGCAGTTCGCCGCGGTGGTCGTGCGGATCAACACGCCCGGCGGCGGCGTGGCCGCCAGCGACACCATGTGGCACGAGTTGCGTAGGTTTCGCGCGAAGACCGGCCTGCCGGTGGTCGCGTATCTGATGGACCTGGCCACCGGCGGGGGATACTACCTGGCCACCGCGGCCGACGCGATCTACGCCCAACCGACGTCGGTCACCGGCGGTATCGGCGCGATCCTCAACCTCTACAACCTGCAAGACACGATGGCCTTGATGAACGTGCTCGGCCAGCCGATCAAATCGGGACCGCACATCGACGCCGGTACGCCGACCCGCACACTCACGGCCGAAGAATCTGCGATGCTCCAGGCGATGGTCGACGAGTTTCACGGGCGGTTTCGCCAGGTGGTCTCCGAGAGCCGGCCGGGCGTGGCGGCCGACGACGCCACGAATTTCGACGGCCGAGTGTTCACCGCCGGCCAGGCCCAAGCCCGTGGGTTGGTCGACCGGATCGGTTATCTCGAAGAGGCGATTCAAGCCGCCGCCGACGCTGCCGGATGTGGTTCGGCCCGCGTGGTGATGCTCCACCGCCAAAACGATCCGGCCCGATCGCCTTACGCCGTCACCGCAAATAACCCGCCTACGTCGAGCTGGTTCCCGATGAGCATCCCCGGCATGGACCGCAGCCGGCTACCGACGTTTCTGTACCTTTGGCATCTCGAGCCGACGCTGGAGCGGTAGCCGAAGTCGCCATGCCGGCGATTACTGCGGCGGGCTCTTCGCCGCTTTGGCGATCTCGGCGGCTTCGAGCGCGCGATTGTAGATCTCCACACCGGCGATGCGGCCGGTGACTTGGAAGTCCGGGCCGGGAGTGCCGCTGTATTGGCCGATGAAGAGTTCGCCGGGCCAGACGGCCGTGTTGGCGGCGCCGGCCGTCTCGGCCAAGAGCTTGCCGTTCTCGTAGAGCCGGGCGGTTTGGCCGTCGAAGGTGGCCGCCACGTGGAGCCATTGCTTCAGCGCGGGTTTGCCGCCGTCGCAGTCGACGCCGCCGACGTGCCAACGCCAGGTGCCGCCGAGGCGTTGCAGGAACCAACCGGCTTTCTGCCAATGGCCGCAGCTTACGAAGACCGGCATCGTGCCCGGCTCGTCGATCCAGATCCAGCAGGTCATCGAGAGCGGCTGGCCGAGGTCGAATGCGCCTTGGTGGGGGAATGTCGCGTGGCCGCCGTGTGCCAAATCCAGCACGCTGTTGGCGCCTGTCGCCCCGCCGTGCAGCTTGCCCGGCAGCGTCTTGCCGCCGTGGAGCAGCCCACGGGCTTGCTTCTGCGTGAATTCGGCGGTGAACATCGGGTCGAGGATCAACTTGGCGATTGCATCGACCGCGGCGGTCGGCTCGCTCTGCAGTCCGCGACCACTGATCGCCCGCACGGCGTACTTCAGCGGCACGTCCATCGGCGGGCTGCCGTCGGTGAACGTGGTTTGGCGGATTGGCTCGGGCGTGACTTGTTGAAGCTCGCTGCCATCGGCTTTGGCACGATAGACGTGATAGCCGAGCACTGAACCTCCGGAAGCCTCCCACTTAAGACGCACGGCACACGAGGCCGGCAGCACCTCGAGCCCAACGGGTGTTTTCGGCGGCGGCGGTGAGGGCACGTGTACGGTGGCGTAGCGGGGCTCGCTTTGCCGGTCGTCGGAGACGATCACCAGGGCATAGTGTTGCACACCGACGGGAGCCTCGCGGTCGACGTGACGCGAGAGGGCCGTGCAGGCGATACGCGTCTGGTCATCCGGAGTGAAGTTCGCTTGATCGCTACGATGTACGTCGGCCAACAGCCCGATCGTGGCGGCCGATCGCTCCCACGTCAGCGTCACCACGCCTTCGTCGTCGGTGCTCGCGGCCAGCGCCGGGGCCTGCTGCGGCACGGGCGGCGGAACGAACAGCCGGCAGGTGCCGCTGACGATTTCCGCACCGGGCATGTCGACCCGCGGCGAAGCCAGCGCGGTTTCTCGGCCGCGGCGGATGATCTCCAGCATCGCCTGATAGTCCGCATCGTCGCTCGAGGCAAAGCTCACCACCGGCTCGCCGCTGCGGTCGGGTACCACACGCGGGTGCTTCGGGAAGGCCGCCGGCGGCTGCACGGCATGGGCGTAGCCGCGGCGCAGCAAATGGATCCGCTTTCGCGACGGGTCGACCTTGCGGTTGCGGCAGTACTCCAAACCGAGCCCCTCGCCGTCGCCCGCCAAGGGCGCCCGCAACAACCGGCTGTGTTCGGGATTCTCCAAGTTGATCCAGTCGTTCTCGAAGTACGCGGCCTTGTTGCCGTCGCCGTGGCACTCCAGGCAGCCGGCTGCCTGCATCTTGGCCGTCAGTTCGCCGCGGAGCTTGCCCCAACTCGGGATCGAACAGCCGCCGGGGCTGTAGTCCCAGGAACCGTAGTAGAGTCCGTTGGTGTCGATCCAGGCCATCAGCAAATCGCGTTCGCGGCGGGTGAGTTTCGAGATATATCCGTCGTGCCCGTCGACGAGCAACTTCGCCAACGGGGCAGCGCCGGAGCCGTGCTCCCGCGGGCCGAAGCGTTGGGCCGACCAGAGCGCAGTGCCGTTCATGCAGTCGATGCCGGAGATCCAGTAGGCGACCAGTTGGGTCTCGGCCCGATTGGTCAGATTCTCGTAGCTGATGTTGAAGTGCTCGGTCCATCCACCGGAGAGGTCCATGCCGCCGGCGATCCCCTCCTCGCCGCCGTGACACGACACGCAGTTCTTGTCCAACACCGGTTGGACCTGGCTGGCGTAGTCCAAGTAGCCGCTGCCCCAGGACTCGGGTTTCAGTTGGTCGGGCTCGCGGGTGGCGATATCGGGGAACGGCTTGGCGGTGGCGGTCGTGGTGAACTTGTCTTCGTGGCAGCCGATACACGAGCGCGTGGTGCCCGGGGCGGCCTGCACGAACGTCCGCATGCTCTGCACCATCCGCCCGTCGGCGTCGAGCGCCTGCAAGTAGACGGCCCGCCCGGCGGGCACCTCGAAATAGGCCGAGCCGTCCTCGTCGACCGGCACCATGCCCAGGAAGCTCTTGGCGCCGAAGGCCAACGCGCTGCTGACCAGGAACGTCTGGTTGTAGGGATTTCCGCCGGAAGGCCGGGCGCTGGTCCGTGAGGTCTCTTCGAGCACGCGCAGCCACTTGATCTCGCCACGCTCGACGCCGTCGAGCCCCCGGTATATATCCTGCACGAGGAAGCGCCCGGTGGTCGCCTCGGGGTCGATCGAGTCGACCAGAATGGGTGCCGCCTGCCGCGGCTTGACCAGCATCGGCGAGTGCAGACAGATGTCCGGCTCGGCATGCACCACGAAGCGGTGCCCTGCCCGATCGATCATCTCGATTACGTTGCGGGCATAGCCCCCCGGCCGGCCGCTCAGTAGCACTACGTCTTCCGAAAGCGGCCACGGCTCGCACGAGTTGCCGCGGTCGTGGGTCGGGTCCTCCGGATGCTCGAAGTTGGTGATCGGCTCCAGGCCGTTCTTTCCCTTGCGCGGATCGACCATCGCGATCGAGCCCCGCGGCGTCGAGTTGTGCTTGGCAAACGTGCCCACGATCAGGTGCGAGTTGGGCACCGGCCGGACGTCGAGGATCGCCTCGGGAAAGACCATGTTGTTGGCAAAGAACGACGTCTCCTGGGTGCCGTCGGGGTTCATCGTCCAGAGCGACTGGATCGTCAACGCGTTCTTGTCGACGTATTCCCAACGGCCGAACAGCAGCCGCCCGTCGGGCAACACGACCGGGTCGAACTCGTTGACGTTGTTGACCGAGATGGTGTGCATATCCGAGCCGTCGGCGTTCATCACGTGCAGGATCGCCACGCCGGTGTTGTTGCAGGGGACCAGACCGCTGGGCCGCGTCGAAAGAAACACGATCCGCCCGTCGGGCAAGTACGCCGGGCAAACGTCGTGCTGGCCGGCGTGGGAGCCCTTATAACAATCGCACGCCGGGGCCGGATCGGTCAGCCGCCGCAGCCCCGTGCCGTCGACGCCGATCTCGTAGATGCTCGTGCTGCCGGCCGGCTCGCCTTTGAAGCAGAAGAGCAGCTTGGTGGCGTCGTCGGAGAGTTCCGGATCGTGGTAGACGCCCAGGCCGAGCGTGTTGGGTGTGGTCGGGTCGATCACCGTGCGGATCTTCCACTGGTCCTTCGGCGCCGCCGGATTCTCGATCACGTAGATCCCACCCCCGCCCGGCGGCCACTTGTAGTAGGTGTCGTAGATGTGGATGCCGGAATAGGAATGCCGTTTGGTGAACAGCAGTGGGGCGTCGAGCAACGCCCGCATCTGCTGCTCGGCTTCCGGTTGCGAGGCGTCCGTGGCCTCGTCGGCAACCGCATATCCGCCAACGGCCAACACACAGGCCAGCAGGAAGGCTCCGATCTTGATACTTGGCATAACTTGCTCCTCGTGAGACGCTAAGGCCCGCAACAACACCGCATTGTCAGGATAGCCTACCACGGCGGGCGTATCAACAGGTGTGTGCTAGGACGGCCGGTCGTCCACCCAAGGCGGATCGGTCCGGCGCGACTGGCGGATGGCGACGGTCACCTCCCGCCAGCGCCGCGCGCCGCGGCGATATGACACGAACAGAGCCACTGCAACGACCGTGCCCATGAGTATCAGCAGCGAGATCGGCAAGACGTTGCTCGACGAGTCGTCGACGTTGGGCATCCAGAGCCGCACGTTCCCGCGGGGGGGCTTGGCGAGCACGCAATTGCCATAGAGTCCGAGGATCTGCTCCGGCGGCATCTTCTCCAGCGGCACGCGTGTGCTCTCGAACAGCTTCGTGCCGTCGTCGACCGAGAATCGCCGGAGAATGCCGGAAAACGTCTGCGTCACCAACTGCGTTCCGCCGGCTTCGAAAAAGACATCCTGCACGGCCGTCTGGTGATCGGAAAACTCCCGCACGAGGCGGCCGGTATCCGCCTGCCACAACCGTACTGACTTGTCGTCGCTTGCCGTGGCGACGAATCGTCCGGTCGGGTCGAAGGCGGCCGTGTTGACCGTCCCCGTATGGCCGCGGAGGATGGTCTTCGCTTTCCCACTGGCGATGTCCCAGAGCACGGTCGTTGGGGCGTCCGAAACCGTCAGGAGGTATCGGCCGTCGGGCGAGAACTCGATTTGATAGACGACCGTATTGGGAAGGGTAAACTCCTGGATCTGCGTACCGTCGCTGGTACGAACGACTCGCACCCTCGACTCGTGCAGCGCGTTCGGACGCAGGACGCCCGGAGAAGTGAACTCCACGGTGGCGATCAACTGCTCGTCGCGCGACCGGACGTAGCGGATGATCGAGAATCCCGGCTGCGGCTTCATCTCGTGAACGATCCGGCAGTCCGACAGATCGACAACCTGGACTTTACCGATCGCCACCGGGCCGCGATTGGCGCGGAGGTCATCAAGCCCGCGATGCAGCAACGGCGATTCGCGTCCGACGCTCGCCAGCGCGAACTTCGCGTTGGGGTACGCGGCCAGATCGTGGCCGATCGGCAACACCGACGACTCACGAGCCACAGATTCTGAATCGACGTCGACCACCACGATTGCAGAACGGGTTGAAACCCAGTGATGGAAGGACGACCAATAGTTCATCCGTCCGAAATACCGCTGGCGCGACACGAGCCGGTAGCCGAAGTGGTATTGAAGCAAGAGTTCGCCCTCGTTCAGCCATGTTGCGGAGCAGGTCTCCGGGTAAGGGGAGGCCCCGGCGAATTCGTCTTTGGGAAGATCCAACGTGAAGCGGTGCAGCGGTTCGCCCGTAGCCGTATCCCAGATTCGCAGTTGATGCACCGCCGATTCCAGAAACTGACGATTCGCTGGTGGATTTCTGTACGACACGACCTTCAGTTCCTCGGCCCACGTTTCGACGGTCGCCAGCATTTTCGATCCGGGCGAGAAAGCGGCGGCTTCGATGGGGGCCGGATGATCGTCGAGCAACGCGATCCGCCGCCCGCCTCGGGTGTCCCAGAGTTGGGCTGGATGACCCTCGGTGTCCAAGAGCAAGAAGCGGTCCTGCCGATCGGCGTAGCGGGCGCGGAGCGGAGGCAGCCGCTTGACCTTCCACTCTCCGAAGGCCAACTCCGGCCGGTCCCACCGCCGGGCCTTCTCCTGCCGCCACAGCGCAACCGAACTACAAGCCAACGCGATCAATGCCGTCACCAGCAGCAAGGACCGCGTGCTGTATTGCGACCAATGGCGTTTCGGGCAGAGTCTCCCCATGACGTCATGATAGTGCAGAAGCGGCGCGTGTTCGAGTGCTTGTGAAACCACGACTGGCACCAGGGCCATGAATGGCCCTATTGCAGGAATGGGCGCCTTGCCCATTTGCCCACCGCCAACCCGATCACTTCTCCAAGATTGTGATCGCCCGACGCAGCAGGTCGCCCGCCTCCGCCAAGTTCCCGAGGTCTTGCTCGACCATCGCCAAGTTGGAGTAGCTGACGGCCAGCGTGGGATGGTCCGGCTCGAAGGCTTTTTCGCAGAGCGCCTTTGCTCGGCGGCGGAGATCCCGACAGGCGGCGAAGTCACCCAAGGCATGGAGTGGAGTGCCCGTTGTGTTGGCCAGATCGGCCCCGGCGGTCTCTTCCGCATCGATCAGCAGCAGGGCGTATTCCCGCAGCGGGTCGATCTCCCAGCGGTTCTCACGTTGTACCCAGCCCTCCTCGAGAAACTCGGCCCGGGCTTCGGCGTAGTCATTGAGTTCGTCGCGCAGTTGCCTGCCCAACGCGTCGTCCGTTTGGGTGCCGACGAGATCCTGTAGCAGCCGGTGCATTCTTGCAAGCTGCGATTCCTGGCCGACCGTCAAGAGACGCAACCCGTCGAGGCGGCGGAGCAGCCGCTGCCAGGGATCGGAATAGCCGGGCTGCGGTTATTCGACCGCCTCGGGGAACTCCTCGCGAACCAACGCCCGCAGCCAGGGTTCCGCGATCGTATCGGGCGGCAGGAGTGCTGCGAGTTGAAGCACGCGGGTTTCCGCCGGCGAAAGGACCGCGAACGTGGGCTTCAACAGCGGGCCAAGCAGCTTTTTCGGGTGCCGGATCCGCACCAGTTCGTCGCGGCCGGCGCCTTCGACGGCCCGAATGCCCTCGTGCTCAAGCCGCCGCAAATAGTCGGCGTGGGAGATCTCGGGGTTCTCGCGCAGATAGACCGCCACCACCTCGACCGCCAGCGTCCAGCCGCCCAGGCGCCGCACGATTCCTGCGGCCGCCTCGCGCTGCCCGTCGGGGATCTCCCGATGCCGGGCCAGCAGGTCCAGGGCGTCGGGCTCGTCGAGCCATTCCAGCGAAAGGTACGTAAGCCCGTGGAGATGCTCCGGTCCCAGCCGCGTGGTCACCAGCACGTGGACGTTCGGCCCGCGGGGCAGGTGGTTGTCGAGTTGCTGCGGCGCGAGCAGGTTCGCGTCGTCAACGTTGTCCAACAGCAACAACGACCGCGGGCCGCTTTGCAGCTTCCGGCGGACCCGGGCAAAACCGGCGGCCAAGTCTCGCTGTTCGCCGTCGGTGAGCGTAACGTTCAGGTGCGAAGCCAGCTTCACCACGGCCACGCGGAGATCGTCCACGCCGGAGGTTTCCAGCAGGAAGCGCCCGCCGGGATACTCCGCGGCCATTTCGTGGGCGTGTTGCAGGGCCAGGGCCGTCTTGCCGATGCCGCCGATGCCGCGCACCGCCGTGATCGCCCCGCGGCCGGCGTCGGCCAACATTTGGGCGACCTTCCGTTTCTCCTCTTCCCGGCCGACGAAGTTCGGGTTGTGCCAGGGGATCGTCGACGGCGAGGCCAAGCTGCTGTCGACCCGCTCGATCCGTTCGCGGATTTGGGCCACGAGTTGCCCGATCGGCCCGGTCAACTCGTCCAAGGCACGGGGGCCGGCGCCGGCCCGCACGTCGAGCATCTGCCGTCCGGCCAGATCGGCGGCCCAGGGATCGGACGTATCGCCGCCGAGTGCCCGTTGCATCGGCTCGGCCGTGCGGAGGTAGACCGGCGCGAGGCCCTCGCCGGGGACCGAGAGCCGCCGCTCGTTTTCCAGATAGGCGTCGCATTCCATCCGGCACCAGCGGCTGTCGAAGTAGGCGGGCGAGACGGCCGCCAGCATCGTCTTGGCCGATTTGGCGGCCGTTTCGATCCGTCGCCGCCAGTCGTCCATGGTGGCCACGGTGTCGACGTCGAAGAAGACGCGATCGGCCCCCAGTTCTTGCCGGAGGATCTCGACCAGCCCACTGAGCCAGCCGCCGGCGTCGTCTCGCCGGGCGTAGCTGACAAACAGATCGTATCCGTCGCCCTGGTGGCTGCCACCCATGATTGCTCCCGGCCTTCGTCAAACGTGTCGGCTAAGCTCTAGCCTATCCGATCTCGCCGGGAAAGGGAACGGGCAGCCGGGCGAATCGTCACGGCGCAAAGTCCTTCGCGTCGACCGATTCCCCCCCGTCGATCGTCGCCAGCGCACGATAGACCTTCAAGTCGATCCTATCGGAAATGAAGTGGCCGCTGCCGTCACACATGGCGAAATTGGCGCCGCCGGGGTGGCGGCTCATGAAGGAGTAGTTGTGGGCCCAGTCCCGGGCGTTATCTTTGGGAAGAACGCCGGGCTTCTCGTAATTCAAGGGGATGGCACAGGTAGCCGTGGCGCCGTCGTAGGAATACCAGGCACTCCAGACGCAGAACTCCGGCACCGCCTCGCCAATGGCGAGCGTGAACTCGGTGCCGTCGCCGTTTTGCAGGTCCTTGATTTCGGTGAGGACGGCCCCCATCTTGCCGCGGCAGATCAGCCCGTCGCCTCGGTCGAGGCCGTCGTAGGTGTCCCAGTTTCGGCCTGAGGTAATCTGGTAGAGTTGCTTGCAGTGTTTGTAGGTGCCAAATTCCCAATTGCTGCCGGCGACCGCCTTGTAGTTGGTCACCCCGACCTCGCGGTCGCCGCCCAGCGCCTGGCCAGCGAGCTTTCCCTCGTGGAGATCGGAGGGGCAGGTGAACACGGCCACCGCGGTCGTGGCCACCTCCATGTTATTGCGGCCCCGCGCCTGGTCGACGTAGTTCAACGGACGCCCGAACGCCATTCTCTCGTACAACGCCTGGTGGCCCAAATCGGCCAGCAAGTAACTCAGCCAGCTATGTCCGGCCGTGCGGTTGGGGTCCTTCATCGTCGGCTGTTTTCGCCCGTCGTTGATCCCCCAGTTGATCGGATAGGCCTTGTTCCGGGTCTCGTATTCGACCATCGCCAGGGCGATCTGCTTCATGTTGTTGGCTCTTCCGTTTTCAGGTGCAGAACGCTAGGAATACGGCCTTCAGGCCGGCG
>CAYYNP010000157.1:0-23058 GCA_964472545.1 uncultured Planctomycetaceae bacterium
ATGCTAAGAAGTTCTTCGGCCTGATGCTCAAGAAGAACGGCTACGTGCTGGAGCAACTCCTCTCGCCGCTGGTCGTGCATACGACGCCGGAACACGACGAACTCAAGGCGATTGCCAAGGACTGCATCACCCGGCACCACGCACACCACTACCTCGGCTTCGCCGCCACGCAGTGGAAGCTGTTTCGCAAGGAGGACCCGCCGCGGGTCAAGCCGCTGCTGTACGTCTACCGCGTGCTGCTGACCGGCATCCATCTGATGAAGACGGGTGAGGTTCAGGCAAACCTGCTGGCCCTGAACGAAACGGTCAAGCTACCGTATATTGATGACTTGGTCCAGCGAAAGCTGGCCGGCCAGGAGAAAGGCCGACTCGAAGCGGCGGACGTGGAGTTTCATGAACGCGAGTATGAGCGGCTGGTCGCCGAGCTCGAGTCGGCCGCAGAGAGATCGGAGTTGCCGGAACGACCATCCGGACGAGAAGCACTGAACGATCTTCTTGTTCGGCTTCGCACGACTCCGCGAAACCAGTAGTGCAAGTGGCGACAGAGTGCGTTGTAGCCGAAGTCGCCAGACAGGGGCGATTCCCGAGCGTGTGCCACTGCTTCGCAGAAGCAGTGCCGGCCGTGACTGTCTGTCGTCACACTGCTTCTGCGAAGCAGTGGCACACGGCGGGAAGAAAAGAAGACTAACGCCCCACCGTCCACCTAATCCCCCGCGCCAGAATCTCCGGAAACGCCGGGTTCTTCCACGCGTGGGCATCGTGGCCGAGCATCAGGTAGAAGACGCGGCTCTTGCCGTAGTCCCGTACCCAGGCCAACTCGGGGTCGTTCTTCGGGTGGTCGGTCTTCAGCAACACGCGGGCGTCGGACGCCGTGTAGTATTTGTTGTAGGTCTCGTCGTGGATTTCAAAATCCTTCAGGCCCTTGGTGATCGGGTGGTCGGCGTCGGCGATGGTCACCTTCATGTCTTCGCCGTGCGACCAGCCCGACTTGGTGTACTGCTGTCCTTCGATCTCGCACGGGCCGAAGATGAACTTCCCGCCGATGATCTTGGGAAACTCGTCCCAGTTGCGATGGGCGCCCATGTTGTGGTGCAGCGACACCACGCCGATGCCTTCCTTCAGCAGCGCCACGAACGCCTTCTGCTGCTCCGGCGTAATCTGGCCCACCATGTCGTACATCACGATCGCGTCGTATTTCTCCTGCAAGCCCGGCTTCAACAGATCGGCCGATTCCGGCAGCGGGGCCTTGGTGTATTCGACGTTCTCCATCGCGTCGAACATCGCAAAGAACGGCTCCTGCTCGAAGCCGTGCCCGCCGAAGGTCAACAGGATGCGGATCTTGCCGTCGGCTTTTTCAGCCTTGTCAGTGGCGAAGGCCGGCGTACAAAGGACGGCCACAACGGCCAACAACATCATCGTGCGGACTAGGTACTTCATGGTTCGACTCCTGTGTGATGGTCTGATAACACCGACCACTCTACGGGCTGCCAAGGCACCGGTCAAGCAAACGGAGTGTTTCGCCGCCGAGTCACCCCCCCGAAAAGAAGGGAATCCGTCTTTGGGATGGTCGCCGACTCGCTATAATGTACGTCGTCTCGATGGACATCGGGTGGATAGTAGTCGTCTCGCTCCGCGAGACGTCAGGTCCATCTTGCGGAGCAAGATGACTACTTTGGAACTCTAACTGCAAATGCGGGAGACCGAGCCGGCAGCATTTCTCCACGGGTTTGGCATCTTCAGCGGCTCGGAGCCAGTCCCTATTTTCCACGCCACGTTTTCTCAACAGGAGGATCGGTGATGAACAGCGACAGGCATTCGCGACGGACCGGACGCCGTCGGTTGTTTTGGCTGACAACGGCAGCGGTCTGCCTGGCCCTGCTTCCCACGATGGCCGCGGCCGAACCGGCCGGGTCGTTCGAGATTCCGGCCTGGGCCTTCGATCGCGGAAACGCCCAGACGTTTGCCGATCCGGGGCAATACGCCGACGCCGGGCCGATGATCGCCAACGGGGGCGTGTTGCCGTGGGGCGTCGAGTACGACGTCGAGTTTCCCGTGGCGGCGACCTACACGCTGCACGTCCGCTACGCCGCGGCGGCGGCGCGGCCGATGGAGTTGACGCTCGACGGCAAGGGTGCCCAGGCGTGTTGCGGCGGTGCGACCGGAAGCTGGAACACGAGCACGGCGAAATGGGAAGAAACGGCCAAGCTGGCGATCACCCAGGGCAAGCACACGATACGGCTCACGTGCCAGGGTGCCCCGCCGCACATTGTGGCCCTGAAGTTCGAGTCGCCGGTGGCGTTTCCCGAGGGCTGGAAGCTCGAGCGTCCCAAGTCCCGCAAGCTCGGTGCCCCGATGAGCGTTTCGTTCACCGTGCCCTCGACCGCCGGACGCATCGACGTGGCGGCCTTGCGGGCGTCGATCGAAGAAACGGCCGCCGCCTACGGATCGCGATATGCCAACGCCGCGGATTACCTGAAGCGGCTCGACGCGTTGGAGAAGCAACAACAGGCCGCCGTGGACGCTCCCGCCGAAGAACTCGAAGAGATCCACGAGAAGCTGGCCGACCTGCGAACGGAAGCCATGCTGGCCCATCCGCTGCTTGCCTTCGACAAGTTGTTGTTCGTCAAACGGCTGACCTACTGCTCCAGCCACATCTACACCGACCATTTCGACGGCAGCCGGCAGATGGGCGGCAATCTCTGCATCCTCTCGCCGGTCACACCCGACGGCGCGGTAACCGAGATTGCCCCGCAACTCGACGGCGGCCTGTTCGGGCGGATCGACCTCTCGCCCGACGCCCGGCGGATCGTCTTCGCCTACAAGGCCCCAGGCAAGGGCTATCGGCTCTACGAGATTGGCGTCGACGGCAGCGGCCTGCGGCAACTCACCTTCGACGGCGATGACGAACCCGACATGATCGCCCGCTATCGCCACGGCTACGACGACCTCGACCCCTGTTACCTGCCCAACGGAAAGATCATGTTCGCCTCGACCCGATCGAAGCGGGCCGTGCTCTGCCACAACGCGTTCACCAGCACCGCGCTGCACGTGATCGACGCCGACGGCGGCAACCTGCGCTGCATCTCCGGCAACACGGTCAACGAGTTTGCCCCGTGCGTGCTGGACGACGGCCGGGTGATCTACACGCGTTGGGAGTACGTCGACAAGGGCTGCGGCGACGTGCAGAGCCTCTGGTCGATGCACCCCGACGGCAGTGCATCGGCCCACGTGTTCAAGAACAACGTCTCGCGGCCGGCCACGCTGATCGACGCCCGCAGCATCCCCGGCAGCAACCGGCTGGTGACGATCGGGGCCCCGCATATGCCGCTGGCCGTGGGGCCGGTGATCCTGGTCGATACGCGGATCACGCAGCGGATGTCCGACGCGATGACCAACCTCACGCCCGAGATCGGCTACCCCGGCCACGGCAACTATCCCGGCGCAAAGTTCGGCTACTTCAAGGAGCCGTTTCCGCTCTGTGAGCAGTTCTTCCTCGTTTCGCACAACCCCGGCACTCGCCACAACGAGCCGGCCGGCTACGGGCTCTACGTGCTCGACGCCCGGGGCAATCGGGCCGAGTTGTATCGCGACTCGGCCACGTCGTGCTTCCAGCCGATCCCGTTGCGTGCGCGTCCGGCCCCGCCGGACCTCTCGGCCGTGGTCAAAGTCGAAGAGCCCGAGGACGAGGGGCTGGCCACACTCTTCATGCGCGACGTCTATCGCGGCCTGCCCGGCATCGAACGCGGCCGGGTAAAATACCTGCGGGTGATGGAGGACGTGGCGAAGCCGTGGGAGGAGTCGTGGCAGTCGCCGATCCAGGGCGACTCGATGGGCCTGCAAAACCCGGCCGTCAGTCTCAAGGGCCATTTTACCGTGAAGAAGATCCACGGCGTGGTGCCGGTCCACGAAGACGGCTCGGCCTTTTTCACCGTGCCGCCGGATACGAATCTCTTCTTCCAGGCGCTCGACGAAGACTACATGGAACTGCAAAGGATGCGGACGTTTGTGAACCTGCTGCCCGGCGAGAAGCGATCGTGCATCGGATGTCACGAGGTCCGCAAACAGGCCCCCGCGCTGCGCCGGGCGAACCCGCTAGCTTTGGATCACTCCGTACAGGCGCTCGTGCCCCAGCCCGGCGACACCGGCCCGCGGATGGTCCACTATCCGACCGACGTGCAGCCGATTCTCGACCGCCACTGCGTAAGCTGCCACAGCGGCGAGTCGCCCGAGGGTAACCTCGATCTGAGCGACGAGTTGACCACGTTGTTCAACCGCTCCTACGAAAACCTGATCAACCGCCGGCTGGTCGACAACATCGACGTCAACCCCCGCGACGCCCGCATCCCCGCCGAGGGCCCGTTGATGGTCGGCTCGCACCTAAGCAAGATGGTCGAGCGGATGCGTGCCGACCCCTGCCGCGGCAAGCTCAGCCGCGAGGAGTTCATCCGCATCGTCACCTGGATCGACGCCAACGCCCCCTACTACGGCAACTACGGCGGGAAGAAGAACGTCAAATGGCGCGACGATCCGGATTTCCGACCGGTGCCGTTGGTCAGCAGGTAGAATGTCTGAATGCGTCAATCCACTGCGGACATCGAAACTGCCACCCGATCCGCCGATCTTGCCGTCGAACGGATCGGATTTCGACGGGGTGTACTGTGGATTGTGCTAAGGGATCTCGCCGACGACGAGCCCGCCTACGTGGTCGAGCTTCACGGCGTCTACAAGTACTTCGACTTGGGAGTGATTGGCGGGCAACCCGTTGCGGTATCGTGCCTGGCAGAGCCCGGTTCGTACGGCTGGGAGATGACTCCCGAGCAGCGGGCTTCCCACAAGGAGTTGCACGTGACCTTGAAGGCGGACGTGACGGAGAACCGTTTTCGCGCGATTGCCGAGCGCGTTGTGTGCCTTCGATTCGACGTCACGAAGGACGTCAACCTCCCCGAATAGGCACGTTGCGCGGTGAACTGCATTGCTGCGGCGTTCTCCGCCTTCGCTGTGCTCTCGGTGGTCTCTGTGGTGGTCCCTCCCCGCCCTCTTTGCGGCAATGTGCTATAGTCACGTGAGGGGCTCTCACCGGGATTATTCCCCCATGCCTACACGGCAGGTCACCATGAAACGTCGCACTCCTCTGCTGCTCGTTCTGATTCTCGGCCTCACGACCGCTTCCACCCCCGCCCAAGACCGCGAGCCGAACGACGACCCGGCCCAGGCGATCGCCATTTCACTCAACACGCCCGTCACAGGGACGCGGCATTTTGGCGATCAGAGCGACTTCTATCGGCTGCGGCTGCCGGCGGCGGGGATCGTGACGGTGGAACTGTCGGGGTATCCGGCGGATTGCGGGTTTCAGATCGCCGTGCAGGGCTTTCAGAAGTCGACGACCGAGTCGGCCGGGTCGGCCGACGGCAAGCCGGGAGAACCGATGCGGGTGCGCTTCGCGGCACGCGGCGGCCACGACGGGTTCATTCGCGTGAGCCTCAAGACGATTGACAAGACCAGCAGCACGAAAGACTTCGGCTGCGTCCGTTGCGTGCCGGGCGGGCCGTGGCATCTGACGCCGTGGAAAGACAAGCCGACCGGCAACGTGCCGGCCACGCACGAGGGCGCCAAATTGCTGCCGCCGATCCAATATCAACTGACCGTAACGCACCAACCGCTGCCGGACGCCTACGAGCACACCGAAGTCACCGGGCTGAAGTACCCCGAGTTGCTCTCCCGCGGGGCGATCAAGACCATTCCGGCCGGCAAGCAGATCAGCGCGTATCTGTTCGACGAGCAGCCGCGGCTGTTGCGCGACGAATCGCTGGGCCTCGACAGCGACGGCGGCGAAAACGACGTCGACGTCTATCACGTGCGGCTGGCCGAGCCCGATACGGTTCGTGTGGCGGTGGTCGATCTGCCGGAGGGGATCAACAGCCGCATCCGTGTGTTTCACCCTTATGGCTGGGAAGACTCGAAGCCGGGCCAAGCGCACGTCGAGGCCAAGGTGCCCAAGGCCGGCGACCTCTTCGTCGAGATCGCCCGCGGCGACGGTCCCGATCCGTTGGCCTTTTCGACGACCCCCTATCGGCTGATGGTGACCACCGCGTCCGGCGGCGGAATCGTCGGCGGCGACCCGACCGGCAATCCTACCGGCCCCGGCGGCAAGCCGCGGATGACGCTCGGCGACAGCGTGGCGGTTGGCGGCGGAACGGTAGGCCCCGGCGGCGGCGACGTGGTGATCCGCAAGCCGGGCGATCCGCTCGACGGGCTGAAGATCACGGTGCCCGACGGCGCGTATCCCGGCGGTTGCGACTTCAAGGTCTCGCATCGGCCGATCGATAAGCACGACCTCGGCCCGCTGTTCAACGCCGTCTCGCCGCTGATCACGATCGAAAACGGCGGCCAGTACGCCGATAAGTTGATGCAGGTAAAGATCCCCGCCGACGTGCCGGCCGGGCATTTCGCCATGCCGTATTACTACGATGAGAAGACCGGCGAAATCGAGGCGATCCCGATGGTGGCCGCCGATCGCGATTCGGTGACCGCACTGACGCGGCATTTCAGCAACCTGGGGGCGACCTCCGCCGAGCCGAAGGCCTTCTTGAGCAAGAACGTGGAGACCGGCTTCCTGCCCGGCAAAGACGACTGGCAGTTTCCCAACGAGTCGTCGTACATCAACAAGCCGGGCGGGATCTGTGCGGGGATGGCTGCCTCGGCGTATTACTACTACTATCAGACCGGCGGGAAGGACGCCTCGAAGCGGCTGTACGGGCTGTACGACAACAACGATCGCGAGGCGGCCACGCCCGGCTTCTGGCTCGACGACTCGCTGGGCTATTGCTGTGCGGCCGTCTTGCAGACCGAGACGAAGTGGGACCACTGGCTCTTCGAACTGCAATACAACCTGGGCGAGACCGCGCAGGAATTGACCTGGTACTCGTTCGCCTACGCCCTGGCGCTGACCGGCCAGCCGCAACACGTGGGCCTCTATTCCCGGCAGACGGGCGGCGGCCACGCGGTGATCGCCTATCGGATCGCCGGCGACACGATCTACGTGGCCGATCCGAACTGGGCCGGCGATACCGGCGCCGCCCGGCAGATCAGATTCGACGGCAAGAAGTTCCTGCCCTACAGCACGGCCACCAACCCCAAAACCGATCCGGACCCGCTGGACATGGTGATGCTCTGTGCGAAGACCGCGATCTTGCCCTGGGACACGATCGGGCGGCGCTGGGCGCAGGTCCACGATCGGTCGATTCTCAAGGAGAAGTTCCCGCAATATCGCATCCTCTGCCGGGCGCCGGACTCGCAGCAGATGGTCGAGCTGACCGACAACTACACCACCGACCGGCCCTCGATCGAAATCGACGTGAGCCCCCCTCCCGGCAATTTCTCCCCGCATCTGCGGATCTACGACGACCGCACCGGGCAGGAACACGAGCTGTCGTCGATGAAGGATTCGATCACGATCCCGTTGCAGCCGGGCATCAACCGCCTGGGGTTCTACACCTACTTCAAGGTCCGCGATCAAGGGCAGATCGTTGAGGCATGGTGCGGCTTCCGGTGGCTCAGCGTGAATCACTTCACGATGACCGTCGATCCCGCAACGCAGACGATCGACGCCAAGAAAGAGGCCAAGTTCACGGCCTATTGCGCGAAGGCTTCCCGAGTGATCAACCCGCGTTACGAATGGCAGTTCGGCGACAACACGCCCTACGAGACCGCCGAAACGCCCGATATGAAGCATCCCTACGAAACGGCCGGCACGTACACGGTGATCGCGCGGCTGTACGAGAACGTGACCAACGAACTGATCGCCGACGGCCGGGCGACGGTGATGGTCAGGCCGTCGACGACGACCCCGCCGCCCGTATCGCCCGGCGGCGTGCTGGTGCAGATCACGCACAACATCGGCTCGCTGGCCACCACGACCATCCGCCCGCGTAACGACAACCAGCCGCGTCCCGCCGGCCCGCCGCGCACGCTGACCGGATTGACCGGCGGCACGCGCGGCCAGCAATACACGTTCACCGCCAATGTCACCGGATTGACTGAGGGCGCCCAAGTGAGCTACAAATGGACCGCCGCGGGGCAATCGAAGACGACCGAGACGAACCGGGCTCAGTTTGCGTTTTCCACCATCGCCGAGCACCCGGTGAGCGTGACCGTGGTCGACAAGGCCACCGGAAAGCAACTGGGACGGGGGCAGACGACGGCCTCGATTGCGGAGTAGGTGTACGCGTCGTCGAGCGAGTTCTTTGGCCGAAGGCCTTATTCATCGTAGCCTGGGGCAACGCCCCAGGAACCGGGTGCGCAATGGAGCGCCTTTGGCCGAAGGCCATAGTCATCGGTAGTGCGTGTGAATATGGCCTTCGGCCAAAACGCACAACCCTGTACCGGCTTCCTGGGGCGTTGCCCCAGGCTATGGTGAAAGTTGGCCTTCGGCCAACCGTATGTCGCTACGGCTATCCAATGGTTCATTCGCCCCGAGACGGCCGACCGTCGAAAGCCCTATGGCCCGATTTTCGCAGGAGTGGTAGACTTCACTATATGATGGAAACGCGAACCAGCCTGTTGCTGCGGGTGCGCGACCCGGCCAATTCCCAGGGGTGGGGGGAGTTCGTCGAACTCTACGAACCGCTCTTGCTGGCCTACGCCCGCAAACGGGGCCTCGCCGAACACGACGCTCGCGACGTGGTCCAGGACATCTTTGCCTCGCTGATCCGGGCCCTGCCGGGTTTCGAACTCGACCGCCAACGGGGCCGCTTCCGCACCTGGCTCTGGCACGTCACCCGCAACGCCGTGGCCGATTGGGGCCGACGCCGCGGCCGGCTGGCGGCAGCCGAGCGCGAGGCGGGCCAACAGGCGGCCGACGGTGCCGACGACCCGGGTGAAGAAGAAGAGGCCGAGTGGCTGGCCGACCATCGCCGCCGGGTGTTGCATTTCGTGCTCGAGAGGTTGCAGGCGAAAACCAAGGAAACGACCTGGCAGTGCTTCCAGTTGCACATCCTCGAGGGGCGGCCCGGGGCGGAAGTGGCGACCGAACTGGGCCTCTCGGCCAACTCGGTCTACGTCAACGCTTCGCGGGTGCTCGGCCGCGTCCGACAACAGTGTGCCGACTATGCGGAGGACCTCTCCGCTTGCTAGCAGCCCGTTGAAGAATTCGGAGTTCGAGAATTCGGGTGCCACCCAATGCCGTTTCCGTTCTTGGTGCTAGCGAGGCATTCAAGTGGTGTGGCGCCTTGAAGTTACGGCGTGTTCTTGGTTCGGGTGATGAAATTGCTAGTGCATGAAGAAGCCGTTCCTCCGATGATCGGACGTCACCACAACGCCGATCAAGGAGGAACGGCCCAATGCGTGCAAGGAAGTCGCGGCTACGCCGCAGAGCGAAATCGCTGCCCCAGGCGATGCGAGAGTTTCTCACACCTGCCGTTTTCAAGCAAGTCCGAAACGCGGCGCCGCAGAGAAGGAGACCGCGGTGGGATATCCACCCGCTGCTCTACGTCCTGCTATTGTCGACCTGGTGTGTCGGCGACAGCTTGCCCGAGAAGTTCGAAGTTGCTCGCGGCTTCTATGTCGTCTGTTGCCCAAAACGCAAGCGGCCGGACAAGTCGTTTGCGGGCTTCGAAAAGGCGTTGGCCAAACTCCCCATGCCGGTCTTGCGGACGCTGGGCGCGGCCTTGCGCAGCCGCATCCTGGCGGTCTTCGGCCGGCGGCTATTCTACCACGGCTTCATTCCCCTCGGCTGCGACGGTACTCAACTGGAATGCCCTCGCAGCGCAGAGTTGGAACGTCGATTGGGCGTCTCCGGCAAAGAGGGTTCGGCGCCCAGGATCTGGAACACTTCGATCGTGCATTTGACACTGGGTATCCCCTGGGCGTGGCGGTTGGGACGTGGCGGCAAGGCGAGCGAGCGAACGCATTTGATGCAGATGATCCCCTGGCTGTCGAAGCGAACCTTGCTCGTCACCGATGCGGGCTACGTGGGCTACGAGTTGATGCGGAGATTGCTCGAAGCAAAGGTCCAGATCTTGATGCGCATGTCGTCCAACGCCTTGTTTTATACGGAGCGGGAAACACGCCTGGATCGATTTCGCGAAGGGATCGTCTATTACTGGCCGGACGTGATTCGCAAGCAAGCGTTGCCGCCCCTTCGTGGCCGGCTGATTCGGATCAACAGCCGCAAGCGAAAGCACGACGTGTGGTTGTTTACCAACGTGGAGGATCGCCGACGTTTGCCGATGGACGTGGCGGCGCAATTCTATCGCTGGCGATGGGAAAACGAAGGTTTCTTTCGCACCTACAAGCGAACGTTGAAGAAACTCACGCTCAGCAGCCGCACGCTACGTCACGCGCATCGCGAGGCGGAAGGTTCCATGCTGGCAGCCCAATTGCTCTTCTGCCAAGGCGCCTTGGCGATGGAGGTGCCCCGCACGGAAAACGAAACGCCCGTGATGTGCAGTCCTCGCAAGGTGTTGCTGGAAATCCGCCGTGCGATAGGCGGTCGGCAATCCCCGCTCGATTTCGGACGGCGTCTCGTACGAGCCCAGCGCGAACGCCGAGAACGTCGCGTACCAAAAGAAAAGCGCATCTGGCCGCGACGCAAGAAGCACAAGCCGCCCAATCCACCCCGCATGCTAAGGCTCACTAAGGAACTCAACTCCCACATCCAACACGACTTAAATGCAACATAGAACGTCAAAACGGAAACGGCATTGGGTGCCACCCGCAGAGCTTCCCGCGGAAAATCAGCGGGGTCGCCCGCGGTCGTCATTCACGCGAGCCAGCATCACCGTCGGCTCGCTCTCATCGGCCAGCATGACCCGGCCGACGCGCTCAAGGCCGAGCTTCTCCAATACACGAAGCGATGTCACGTTATCCGCGCGGGCACACCCGACGACTGCCGCGGTGGCCGTGTCGGCCAGAGCGATTTCGACCAGCGGCGTGGCGGCCTCGGTGGCGATCCCGCGGCCCCAGGCGGCACGATGGTAGCGGAAACCGATTTCCACCTCGTCCGGCCGCGTCCAACCGAGCTGGCCGGCGCAGATGTGGGCGATCGCCGGGCGCATGAAGACCCAGCCCAGGAATGTGTCGTTCGCCCGATCGCACACCAGCCGGATGCCGTGCCAGGGGTGCGCCTGCCACGGCATGTAGACCGCCGCAATGCGTTCTCGGTAGCTGGTCACGTCGCTCGCCGGCCCCGGGCCAATGTACCGCATGACTTCGGCGTCGGAGTCGAGATCAAACAGCAATCCGGCATCCGCCGCCGCGATATCGCGAAGCACCAGCCGGTCCGTCAGCAGAGGTTCTCGCATCGGTTTCCTTCGGTGTAGCGTCGGCTCGATCCAAGTCGTCTGGGGCTTGCCATGGTCGATTCGTCTCTTGGCTACGGGGCCATTATGCCTTCTGGCCAAGGGCGACGCAATCAACCCGGTGCTGCGCAGCGTCGGCGGCTTTCCGAATGTGACTACTCGGGTGGCAGAGCTACCCGCGGAAAGTCACGGGGCTACTCGCTCCAGTTCAACGCTTGCTTGTGTATCTATCCGGCGTCACTCTTGAGGTAGCTGAAATCGCGTTTCGCAAGTCTCTCCGACTCAATAAACACCATCAATTTGTCGCCGTCATGCCAGCACCAGTCGAATTCGTCCAGAGAGTGAACGGTGAGGAGTGAAATCCAATCGCCTTCAGGCGTTGGATCATATGCCAACGAAGTGAAAGACGGATAGCCAAGTAGGTATTCATCGTTCGCGTCAAGAACATCCGTCAGTTCATACAAGGCATCCGAATCAAAAGGCCAATCACTCCGCAAGTCTTCGTGCCGAGGAATATCAATTCCGCCCGTCAGCTCGATCTTCCTGGTATCGGGCAGATCCTCATTCGGGGAATCGAAGATCGAGTGCCCGTCGTAGTTGGGCCAATAGAATCCGAGGATGTAGCCATCGTCGCCCCAAAAAACCTCCCCGTCTTCATCGAACGCGTAGAATAGCGACAGCAGACCGGAGTCCGGCAACGCCGCCGGTCGATCGGCAATCTCAGCGAAATTGATCTGGCCGAGGAAACGATACTCGCCAACGTCGTGAGCCGGCCACTTGAAGTCATCCGGCAAGTACGGATGACCGCCAAATCGACTGCCGGCGTCTTCCGCGTCCTCGTCGACAAGCTTGATGCTGGCACACGGCGTGGCAAGACTCATAATGAACTCGGCATGCTCCGCCACCGAATCCACATGAGAGATGATCTCCGCAAGCGCGTCGGTGTTCAAGATAGGTCTCCTTCATGTAAGCCGGTTTTGAGTATACGCAGTCAGCGCAATCCCCGCACCATTTCCTCACTCACGTCGATCTCCCCCGCGACGATCTGCTCGGCCAGTAGCTCGGCGATCGGCTCCATTTTCCTCGGAGACGCCCGAGAAAGTCGGGTTCTCCTTCCCGCCAATTGTCGTGCCGCACGACCAGCAGACGTCGAAGTTGGTCGGAACCACCTCCTCGCAATTCGAACAGATCCAGCCGTTGACCTTCCCGTCAAACGTCGTGCCGCACGATCGGCAGACGTCGAAGCCGGCCGGAACCACCTCGTCGCACTTCGAGCAAATCCAGTCGTCCGTTGCCGGGGTTGGCGGCGGCAACACGTCGGTCAAATCGAAGTCGGCCGACGTCAGCCCGGCCAGCCGGGCGATCGCATGGCTCAAGGCGGCCCGTTCGCGTGGATGTTCGTCACCGGCGGGTGGCAGTGCAAGCAAATCGCAGAGCAACCCGATGTCGCGCAGAGTCCCGTGCTCGCCTATCTCGACGGTACCGAGTATTCTCTCCACCGGGTCGGAATGGCACAATTTCAGGCGAAGCTGGTCGGGGTCCTGCCTCTGGGTATCGCCCTCAACGGCACCCTTGTCGGGGCAAACAGCGGAATCCGGCTCTTGGGCACGCTCCGCCGAATACATGCGTTCCAGCGCGGCCTTGATATGCAGGCGTGCTTCCGCAGATGAGGATGCTTTCGCTCGTCCGCCGAATGCCAGGTGATGGTGCACCACGATGGCCCGATCGTTGACGTGCACCTCGCCGGAAAGAGCTGCCGGTACCGGGCGTTTGGCCTCCGGTGCGTTACGATAACGGCGCAGGAGGAAATCCAGAACCCGCAATTGGATCTGACGATACGACTCGATGCCGCCGGATCTCAGGAACAGTTGATCTCGACGGAATTGCCAATCGTCGTATAGAGTCCGATGGGAAGGGAGGCTGGCCATCTCGACCACCAGTGCATTGTAGTGGGTACCTGTAGAACGGCACGAACGCGGCTGGCCCCGGCGCTCTTGCCCGGGGACACTCGGGACACCCTATTTCCGCCTGACGAATCTGATTTCCATGAACTTGGTGAAATCGTCCTTCTCTTCGCCCGGGACCGACAATACGAGCACGCGTTGGTCGGCGCTTTCTTGGGTAACCGACGTCTTCTGCACGATCGGCTTTCCGTCCGGCATTTTGGCTTCCGTCTTCCAGTCGACGGTTTTCGACGCCTTGTCGTATTCGCCGGTCATACTTGCCGCGTAGGGGCCGTGGTCGATCACCTTGCCGACCAGCTTCTCTTGGTCCAGATCGTACCCAACGATGCTGTGGACCTTCATCGTCTGGCCCATGAATTCCGAATCGAAGTCGGATGCGATCCAGTACTCCCCGTAAGCGCGATTCGTTTCCACGCCCTTGAACTTGATCGAGGGCGCGTCGGGCCCCTGCGCCCAGACCTCGATTTCGGCGTCCCAAACGCCAATCGACGCCTTCAGTACCTCCAATTCAATCGGCTTCGACTTTGGCTCTTCCTGGGCAATGCCAAACGGAGTCAAACCGAGAATGAGGACCGCGGGGAGTAGGGATCTGATGAGCATGTTTCACCTGTGTAGTGCGAAAGTAGTAGGAACGGAGATTACATGGTAGCAGATTCAAATGAAGATTGTGAACGGCCCGTGGCCCCGCGCCGGCAATGCCGACGAGTGACATCTTTTTGATTTCATTCCAATACTTGAAAGGGCTCTGGATCATCCGTTTCAGCGTCGATGTCGTGGCGAAATCCGACCAGTCGACGTCCCAACTCTGCGGTCAGATCGTAAAGGTAGTCTGCACCATCGTCAGTCTCCTGCCTTGTTCGTAAGTCACTCAGGATTTCGTTGGCAACGCTTGGTGGGTCACCCAGCAATGAAGGGCGCTTTGTCTCGTCTTCACAATCGTACTCGATTGACCACACCACCGATCCATTCTTGAAGCACTTCAACTCCGTAGCCATCACCGTATCGGAACACCAGAAGCAGAGTGTTTCATTGCCGTCTGTTGATAGGGACTGAGCCTGTGCGTCGTCGAGGACAGTGTAGTTGTCGGAACCGTCGGCGATGAGAACTACCCACGGGTTGCCATCCGACTTCGGCAATTCCAACAGGTAGAATCCAACATCTGGGAAAGCGTGACGCTCGCCCGTCGGACGTCGTCGAGACACCTGCAGCAACTCTTCAGTAGATGTGCCGGTTCGTGCGATCCAAGAAACTCGGTATCCCATAGTCACGCTCCGTTTCGGTTGTCATGTTCGCAGAACGTCACCGCTCACCGGGCCACCCTCTCCGTACGGGGCACCCGGACTTGCGTCGTCAATCCGTATCCATGAGTTTCCATCTGCCGTCTTCCTTCTTGAGTTCAAGATGCCATTGTCGCCCCCCGCGCGAACGACTGTCTCTTACCTGTACCAGGATGAACTCGTACTCGTCGGGATCATCCTGCGGGCGAGCAATAAGGACATCCTCTCCCTTCTGCTGTTTGATTGCATCAAGCACTTCCGAGAACAGATTCAGAATGGCTGCCCCGTCCTTGCCCTTCATGCACTCGATGAACTCCTGTTCGTCAACTTGGTCTCGAAGATGCTTATGGCACTGGGTCTTGTAGAATTCTCCAAACTCTCTCTTGACAAACAACGAGTTCATGACGGCAACGGTTTCGCTGACGGTGGGTGTCTTGTCTCCGTCTTCGGTCTCCGGGGGAGCAGCGAGCGAAATCGCGATAGCAAGCAATGTTCTCATCTCGTGATTCTTCCCTACGAGGCATAACGGATCAGTTGGCGCGGCCCGCGGCTTCGGTGCAGAGGGTCTTCATGCCGATCGTTCGTCTGCCGGTTGTTCCACCGCGGCCTTGATGTCGTTGAGATCGCGCAGGATTACCTTCCGAATTGTCCCTTTGAACAGCAAGCCCATGGGGAACGACAGCAGTTTTGCGATGAACGCTTGCGGCTTGATCTGATGACTCATCGTCAGACTACAGCCCTCATTGCTCCCGGAGATTCTCATGGTGGTTATGTAAACACATCCGTGGCTCTCGGCTCTTGTTTCGTAGAACTCGTTGTCGGCGGCGTCGGTAATCCACATCACTTCCGTCGCGGTCTTACCAAACAGCTTGCGCGTCTCCCGCCACTTCAGACCCACTAAGCCGTCCTCCGGTTTTTCGAGAACTTCAACCTGTTCGACGCCGCTGATGGTCTCCGCGGCATTTTCAATGTCGGTGATTACCTTCCAGACCGCCGCCTTGGGTCTGTTAATTGTTACCTGTACTTCAATGATCATATTGCTTCTCGCAAGATTCGAGTGAGGGGCTGTTTCTCATACGGTTTCGATATTGGCGGGGCACCCTTTCTGCCCGGGGCACCCGGGCTTGTTAGCCGTCTTGTCTGGGCCACCAGAGCAGCTTGCTCTTGCGAACTTGGCGAATGTGCGACGGCATTAGTGCGTTTTTTCCGATCCGCTCCGAGTACTCGCCCCCACTCATAATGTTCGTCTTGTCATCGGGAACCAGCGGATCCTTGACGGCGTGAACAAGCCCCAGACAGTGCCCTATCTCGTGGGCCACGCAAAATGTCTCCATCACCGGATCCTTCTGCTTCTGTGGCAGGGCGACCATGCAGATTGGGCCGCCCGATCCGAATGGCCGCTCCGGCCTGCTGTCGATGGCGCCCAGTCCGCGTGGCCCCGGCTTGCCGCCTATCGTGTTGACAAAGACCAGACTCACCCGGATCGGCCCCGATTCCCAAAGACCACGCTCCTTCCCAATTTCCGCCACCTTCTTCCAGTCTACGGTTCCATCTCTGGCCGCGGTGTGGTCGAGATAACGGGGTTGAAGCCATGCTATCTGGATACTTGCCTGCGCGTACACGGATTCGATAGCCTTGCGATCGAGTCGTGATACTGCGGGTTCCTTCCCCTCGGAAGACCGGCAGATTACCGGTTCAATCAGCAAGCAAGCCGGCTCCCTTCGGTCAGCATCAGAATCCTCGCCCAACGACAATGGCGCGACAAGCATTGCCGCAACTAGCAGCCCAAGACTAGCTAATGAAAGGATGTCTATTCTATGAGCTTTCATGATCGACTCCCCTTCTATTTGCCTGGCTAACGACCAAGCTAACCGGGCGGCGGACCATCCGGGACCGGCCTGAACCGCCAAGAACGATTCCAACAGTCTGCGCACTGAATCGGAGAAAAGGTAGCCGCTCCGGTTCAGCGTTTTGTTACTCGGCGTGGGAGTCGCTCCGGTTTTCTGGTTGTCGGCTAATCCTCTTCAGAGTTCTCTTTATCGTCGATGACCGCTTTCTTAAACCAAGTTCCGAAACTTGTTAGCGATATAGCACCGTTGGTAGACGTCATCTCAAAGTCTAGTAGTTCAGCTTTTTCTCTGGCGATGACGTCTTCGATATCCCTACGGTGCAGAAGGCGTTCACATTCATAGTCGCAATACTGCGGGTAGTGCTCTGTGTCGATTCGGGTTAAGTTGAGACGGCAAAGGTTGTCGAGATAGGACTGGACCAAATCCGGAAACTCGCAATTTGCCTCGGTGCCCAAGTCGCAAATGTTGTGAACATCCACGATCTTCGTTATTTTGTGACCCGGCACGGTGCCCTGAATATGAAGGTGGACGACGCAGAAGCTCAGCGGCGACCCAAAGCGTCTGAGGATTCTCGCTTCGTCGGGAACGAGTTGTTTGATAATGGCAACGAACGCTGGGTGGGCGGAAGACGCAGTGCTCCTGTCCATGGCCGTTCCCAGGAGATTGACGAACATATCGCGCAGCTCTTCATGGCATCCCGAATAGCGCAGTGCCTCAATTGTGGGGCACGCGATGGCTGGATCCGGAGTTACAATGTTCTCAGGTGCAACCGAAGAGAGCCTTTGCGACACCTCCTGAAGTAAGAAGGACCTAATCTGCTCATATCCCCAGACGAGGGCACTAAGGGGTGAAAGTGCTAGGTTGACGGATTTTGCCACCACCTCCAGACCTGATCCGAGTTGGCGCGCGGCTGGCTGCAAGAGATCCTCATAGACAGGAATCGCCTTGACTATCCCCTCGACGGCCTTTGCGGTGTCTCGGATCTCCTCCCTATCCATAACATGTCTCCTGTTGATGGCAGGGGCTGACGTACCCCGCGTATGTTGCCACAGAGTCAGCCGAGTAACTAGTGTTTATTGCACACCCTAATTCTGTTATACGGGCGCGCCCGTGCACGATAACGTTCCACGGGAATACATCGATCCTACCACCCAAACTGTGGTGCCACAACTCCTTAGGTGGCCTCTCGCGGTCTCCTGCCAGCCTTCTATCGGGGCACGAAAGTGCACGATAACACCCCGGCCGACCGGTGCGAAAGTGATATCGGCGCGCTCGGTGCAGAATGACGTTCCAGTGGGGTCTCGTCAAAATGAGGCGCAAATGCGGGCTGGGCAACGGCTTACATTGCGTCGCGAGGCTTCGGGCCTTCGTGTTATCGACGCGCGGCGCGCCTGTTAGCTCTGCTAGCGAGAGCCTACATCGGTCCCGCGGCACCCACGACCGGCAGACCGACAACGCGCGGCTACGGCAGCACGTTGGCGCCGCCGTCGAAGGTGATCGTGTCGGTGAAGCCTCCACCTGCGTCGTCGACGTCCTTGAAGGTGGCCACACCGGTCGTCGTGTTGTCGGCGTCTCCGCCGAGCGTCACCGGCAAGGCCCCGTCGCGGTTCTCGAGTTTGACGGCCGCCGCGACCTCGCCGTTCATGTTGATGCTCAGATCGTTCAGCGTCAGAGAGCCGGCCTCGCTCACGTATTCAAAGGCGTTGTCGGATACGAAGGGCGAAGTCACCACGGCGTTCAAGACGTCGATCGTGCTGGGGGTATCGCCGTCGCCGATGATGAGGTCGAATTCATTGAAGGCAATGCGAATGCCGTCCTCTTGCGAGAATGGTGCGACAGCTTCCGTGAACACCTGAATGCTGTCGAAGCGAAGTGCACCGTCGCCGAAGAGTTGCAGACCGGGCCCCGTGATGCGGCTGCCCGCCGAACCGATGACCGTGGTGCCGCCCTCCACGGTGTCGAATGCCGGCGTGAGAGGATTGGCGTCAAAGATGAATTCCTGGCTCAAGTCGATCCCGAAGGCGCCCGAATTGACGACGTTGTTCCGGAAGTCCGTCACGATCACATCGCTGTCCAAACGGCCGAAGATTCCCTCGCCGGCGCTCACGGTGTTGTCGTGAATCGCCATCGTTCCGTCGCTGCTGGCCTCACCGCCTTCGATAAGAATGCCGCCGCTGATGCCCGTTACCGTATTGTCTGAAACCGTGGCATCGATCGTGCCGCTGAGCAAGAACATATAGATGCCGCCTTCCGCGGCATTGGTGACGGTGTTGCCGCTGAGCACGACGGTCCGCGTGCCCGTCTCCCACTGTCCGTAGGCGATTCCGTGGCCGAATTCACTACCTCCGTCCTCGTCTTCAAACAGGCTCGTGTCGGCGGTAAGCCCCGTTACGCCGGAGATGTTCATGAAGCGAATGTCGACGTTCGAATTGGCGGCCACGATACCGGCGCCGGCAGGGTCGGTGATCGAGCCACCGTCGCCGGCTGCCGCACCGCCGGTCCCGACGTTGAAGGCGTCGGCGTTTTCGACGAAGATCCCGGAACCGCCGCTGCCGGAGACGTTGGCCGTGTCGAAGCTGACCGTTCCGGTCGTGTCGCGAACGTCGATACCCGACGTCACGCCGCCTGTGCCGGTGATCGTCGCCGTGTCGAACGTGATCGTGCCGCTGCCGCCGTCGATATCGATGCCCGTCGAACCACGGCCGGTGACCGACGTGGTGTTGGCGAAGGCGACCGCGCCGTCGACGTCGTCCAGATCGATGCCGGCACCGGTCGGGTCGGAAACGGTCAGACCGTCGACACCGATCGTCGACCCGGCCTCCGAGCCGTCGACGGAAAGGCCTTCCGCGGCGCCGTCGACGGTCACGTTCGAGAGCACGGTCAGCGACCCGCTCTCGGCGTTCTCCAAGAGAATGCCGCCAGTGCCGCCGGCCCCGGTGATGTCGACGTCGGAGATGGTCGTCGTGCCGGTGAGGTCCTTCAGGTAAATCGATCCGCCGACCGCGCCGGTGCTGGTGACGTTGGTGATCGTGGAATCCTCGGCGTTGAGCACGATGTCTTGCCCGCCGACGCCCGAGAACGTGACGTTGTCGATGGTGGTGTTGGTCGAGGGCGTGATCACGATGGCGTCGCCGATCGTATCCTGAATCGTCAGCCGATTGAGGTCGGTGTCGGTGGCGCCCGTGTCGGCCACGATCGCCCGGGTTCCATCGCTGATCGTGAATCCCGAGACTTCGTTGCCCACGGCGCCGAGCGTCACGGCGTCGGCCGGTGCGGCGGAGATCGTCGGCACGGCCCCGGCGCCGTTGGCCGCCGGCATGGCGATGATTCCCAGTTCGGTGCTGTCGACGGTGTGCAAGATCCCCTCGCCGAGCAGC
The DNA here is from genome assembly GCA_964472545.1 of uncultured Planctomycetaceae bacterium. Classification (GTDB taxonomy): domain Bacteria; phylum Planctomycetota; class Planctomycetia; order Pirellulales; family Thermoguttaceae; genus CAYYNP01. Next base: position 19,766 of record CAYYNP010000157.1, read on the forward strand.
CGCTGGCGATCGTGCAACACGACGGCCTCTCCGCTGAAGGTGCTGCCGGAGTGTACGAAGACGATGTTCCCGTTGGTGGTCGTGCCGTCGGCCGAGTTGGCGAAGACGTCGTCCAGCGACGCCAGCGGACTCTCGAAAGTCCCGTCGCCGCCGGCGGCCGCCGTGCTATCGACGTGCTCGACGAGGATCGCCAGGCTGGAGACGGGGTCGGTGAGCGTGGTCAGATCGCTTCCCGTCTGAACCGGCCGGTTGTTCAGCGCGACCTGAGTCGTCCGTTGGACCGGCAGCGTTAGCTTGTCGAGAAATCGATTGGGCCGGTTTCCGCCGGAGCCGCCGAAGAAGAGCGTTAGCCCGCCGAATATGTTGGCTCCGAAGAGCGGATCGCTGGCCACGGCCACGCTGGCGGCCACTCGATCGGCCAAGTAGCCTCGCATGCCGAGCTTGAATCCGTCGGTCCGCTCTGAGGAACCTCGGTAATGATAGTAGCCGGCGAAGGCCTCCGCGTGGTGTACGTTGATACCGCGAGCCACTTCGACTTCGGCGCCCGTCATGGCGGTTTCGTCGATGCGGTAGAGATCGCTGCCGTAGATGATGTTGTTGCCGAGATAGCGTAAAGCGCTGGAGTCGAAGCGCACGTCGGCGATTCCCGATTGGCGGCGATTGCCGATGGGGAAGCTGCCGTTGGCGCGGAGGCTCCAGAGGCCGCAGAACCACTCGAACGACGTGCCGACCTGTTGAAACGTGTTATCGTAAGTCGAAAGATGCGCGTCGTACCAGACGCCGGCACCGACGATCGAGTCATTGATCAGGAAGCGCCGCACGCCGCCGATGCTGCCGCCCGCTTCGCCGTCGTCGGTGAGCCGTCCTTGGGTGTCGAGCAGGACGACGCCGTCGACGCACTCGGCGTGGAAGGTGGCCGAGCCCATCGTAAACGGTTTGGTGTCGCCCAGTTGCCGCCCCTCGTTGTGTTGCAGCCGAAAGTAGGCGTTGAGTTCGGGGCACAAGAACGCCCCGTTGACCTCTTCGCCCTGCCGATCCTGAGCGTACGTTGCGCCGCCGCAAGCGGCGATCGAAACGGCAACGGCCAGGCACAGCCGCCATGGCTTGGTCAGCGCATTGTTGACTGCGTATTCTGCCGGCGAATTCATGGCGTACTCTCCGAAGGGGCCGTCGATGTCCGTGGATCCCGTGGTTGCACGGCGCAACGGATCGGCCGTCTCGGCAGATCGTATGGCCATTGCCCGTCGTATCGGTAATCTCGACAAGTCGGGGGGCGGAGGGCCGCAGAAACGGGCTGGGAGCGGATCAACGGCACAATCGACAGGATGTGACGACGGCATGGGAGGCATGGGCAAGATGCGCCGATGTGTGGGTCGCGTGCATCTTCTGCACGACCGTAAGAACCACGAGTCGACTCGCCCGACCCACGACTCGCCCGCCCCATGTTGCACCCGGCATCGCCGACCGCCCTTTCACGTGTGCCAAAGAGAGACCGACGCCGACGTACGCGCCCTGAACTCCCCGTTCGGCCACACTAAGGGCCTGTCCGAAAACAACCTCGCAGTTTTTCGGGCGAATCATCACACGGAGTGTGATGGCTACCATGAAGCGGATGAAGTTGTTTCCGCACAAGCCCTAACTCTCCGGGGGATTCCGACGCCGGCTATTGGGCATCAAGGGCTCACAGGGCCGCGTTTGCGGACGGCCGTTTGGGCAGGCACGCCAAGTCGGGCGGCTATCGTGGCGTTCGCCTCTTTGGCCGTAGTCCCCCGGCCAGCGTCATCCAGAGGATCTTCAGGTCGAGCCAGAACGACCAGTGGGAGATGTAGTAGAGATCGCACTGGATGCGGTGCCGCAGGGAAGTGTCGCCGCGCCAGCCGTGGACCTGAGCCCAGCCGGTCATGCCGGCCTTGACGCGATGGCGTTGGGAGTAGTCGGGGATCTGCTTGCGGAATCGCTCGACGAACACGCGGCGTTCCGGCCGCGGCCCGACCAGGCTCATGTGACCCCGCAGCACGTTGAACAACTGGGGCAACTCGTCGAGGCTCCAGCGGCGCATGAAGCGCCCCAGCCGGGTCGAGCGGGGATCGTCGCGGGTGGCCCAAACCGGCCCGGCGGCCCGCTCGGCGTCCACCGGCATGCTGCGAAACTTGATCATGCGAAACGGCCTGCCGCGCAATCCCATCCGTATCTGTCGATAGAAGACGGGGCCTCGGCTGGTACACTTTACCGCCACGGCCAAGGCCGTCATCAGCGGCGCCAGCACGATCAGCGCCGCCGTGCCCAGCACCAAGTCCATCGCTCGCTTGGCGGCCTGTGGCCAGCCGTAGTGCGGATCTTGCCGCAGCCCGAGGAAGGCCACGTTGTCGATCTCCCGCATCCGCAGCTTCATGCCCGCCGTGTGGGGCACGTCGGGCACGAATTGCACTTCGACCAATACGTCGGAGAGTGCCTGATAGACGCGGGGCAACTCGCCGTAACGTGCCAGCGGCAAGGCGACGAAAACGTGGTCCACGTCGTAGGCCGCCACGATCCGATCGATCCGGTCGACGTCGCCCAGCCGCGGCAAGACCGTCGGCTCGACCTTGGCCGGGCGGTCGACGAAGCCGACCGCTTCGAGGCCGGTCCAGGCGTTTTGGCGGATCGTCTCGGCCACCAGCCGGCCGGTACGCCCGGAACCCACCACCAGCGCCCGGCCGCGGTTGAGGCCCCGGCCGCGGAGGTGTTTGACCAACCGCCAGATCATCCGCCGCACGAGCGTCAGGCTGGCCGCGTTGAGGACCATGAACAGCGCCAGCGCCATCCGCGATTCGTAGAGGTCGCGGCGGTAGAAGGTCATTGTGATCGCCAGCAGGAACAGCAACGCACTGGCCTTGCAGATCACACCCGACTCGCGCGGCAATTGCTTCAGCCGATGGACCTCATACAGCCCACACAACCGATAGGCCACCGCCGCCAGCAACAGCATGGCCGGCAACGCCCGGAGCATCAGCCGCGAGTCGGGTACGCCGTGGGGCGAGGGCCAAAGGGCAAACCGCACCAAATAGGCCCCCATCCAGGCCGACGCCGTAACGGCCAGATCGAAGCCCAGGAAGACCAGTGCCAGTTTGTCGCCGTGTCGACGATACATCGCGCGGGGTGGTGAACCGGTGCCGTCAAGACGCTGTGCAGAAAAAGAGGCGTCTTGTAGCAACTTCCCGGGCGCAGGTCAACCGAGAATGGGAGAAAAGCGAAAACAAGGGCAAGCTGGCAGTCTGGGCTTTCTCGCTCCGAACTCCCCACTCCGAACTCCC
>CAYYNP010000158.1:0-23034 GCA_964472545.1 uncultured Planctomycetaceae bacterium
CGACGCTGCTGGTCTTCGGCCTCACCGCGGCAGTGGCCCTGCTCTGCCGCCGGCGATCAAGCAACTGATGGCCGAGCAGGACAAGGGCGGCGGCGCGGCGGAGTCGAGTTCCGGCTCCGCTTCGGCGGTCTACGACGACTCGACCGGCGAGATCGAGATCACCGTCGATTCGGTACTTTGCTGGAACCTCGTCAGCGCCGACAACTTCACCGGCGATGACCTGGGGGACCTCGACGAGATCCTTCCCGCCGGCAGTGCCTACAACCTGCTCACCCGCCACGAAGACGCCGTGGGCGAGGCCGCCTTCGGCGCTACGATGACATACTCGGCACTGGACTTGGGAGCAATTGCCGCTACCGGGCTGGAGACGACCGATTTCGTGCTGGAGTTCGTCACCGGCTACGGCGAGTCGATCGAATACGGCACGATCACGCTGGCCGGTGGTGGCAGCGGCGGCCCACGCTCCACCCCCGACGGCTTCCACGCCACCATGGACCAGACCGAACGCACGTTGCTGGAAAACGCCCTGCGCGACACCGGCGGCAATAAGACGGCAGCGGCCGCAGCGCTGGGGATGAAGCCGTCGACGTTTCGCGATCGGCTGGCGAAGCATGGGTTGGGGTAGGAATCCATCACTCCTCCAATACCAAGGCCACGCGGAAGCCGAGGAAGTCGCCGCGGTCGTCCGGCTTGAGCGCTGTACGAGCCGCCGACCGGCAACCCCACGAGCCGCAGTCTCCGCTGCCGCTACGAAACACGCGGAGCGAGCCTGATTTCGGCCCCGTTGGATCTTCGGTAGGCGAGCTCTCATAGTAGTCTTCGCCGTACCAGTCCTGGCACCACTCCCACACGTTGCCATGCATATCGAATAGCCCCCAACTGTTTGCACGTTTCGAACCGACTTGACGGGGATACCTCTCAACCCCATCGTACGAATTCACAGAGTACCAAGCATAGGTACGAAGATCTGCCCCATCATCGCCATAACAGTAAAGACTCGTGCTGCCCGCTCGGCAAGCATACTCCCATTCCGCTTCGGTTGGCAAACGATACCTACGGCCCTCTTTCGACGACAGCTTCTTGCAGAACTCCACAGCCTCCTCCCAACGCACGTACGTCGCCGGATACTCGGCGCCCTCTTCGACGTACGCTCTGCCGCTCCACGGTTGCTCACCCATGATTTTCTCGTATTGTTCCTGCGTCACCTCATGAACGGCAAGGCAATACGGCTTCGTGATTCGGACTCGATGCTGCTTCTCATCGTGAGTACCGTACTTCTCGGCCTCAGCACTCCCCATCACGAATTCACCCGGTGAAATCAGCACCAGTTTCATGCCGACGGAGTTACTGACCCACTTCGCCGGAGGATCGGTGTCGGATGCACTGCCGTTATCTGTGGTCGAGGCGACCAGCAGGAGCCCGACGGACCAAATCGCTCGATTTCTCATGACACACTTCATCGCTGAGTCTGTGCCAGTTCCCGCCGACCGTCCGGAAGTTGCCCGGTATGTCGCCACTCCGCTGGCTGTAGAGCCACGCGGAAGCCGGTGCTGGGGCCGGAAATCGTCCGGGAGTGTGAAGCGCTACTGGCCGACCGGCAGTACCTCGCGTAGGAGTTCCAGGCGCCTCCGCAAAACACGTGGAACGAGCCCGCCGGCGGCTGCCTAGGGTCGTCGGCCGGCGATATCTCCGAGTCGTCTCGGACATACCAATCCGCACTCCACTCCCACACGTTGCCGTGCATGTCGTAGAGGCCGAAAGCGTTTGCGAGGAAGCTGCCCACTGGAGACGTGTACGCATAACCGTCGTTCGACGCGATTCCCTGGTGCGGGGCTGAAGGCCGTTTCTGCCTCAGCGACGCATCGAAGACGTTCCCGACTTTCGCCAGACCTTCCGCGTCGTCCCCGTGATGGAAGCGTGTCGTCGTTCCGGCACGACATGCGTATTGCCACTCCGCTTCGGTCGGCAAGCGATACGACCGCCCCTCCAACTTGCTTAACCAAGTACAGTATGCCACAGCGTCATTCCAATTCACCAGCGTCACCGGGTGGTTGTCATCCTGCTTGAAGCCCGGATACCGCCAACTGTACTTCCGGTCGAGTTCGAAGTTGCCCTTGGGCTCACTCCAGCCAATTCCCCCAGTTGCCTTCTCAGCGTCGGTCTTGTACTTCGTGTCGTTGACGAATTGACGAAAGTCCCCGGCCGTCACCTCATACATGCCCAAGTAGAACGCATTTGTGAACCGCACTCGGTGTTGCTTCTCGCTTGCGAAACGTCCCCTCTCATCCTCCGGACTTCCCGTCAAGAACTCGCCCGCCGGGACCCGCACCAGCTTCATGCCAACACTGTTGGTGATGACCTTCTTTGCCGGAGGATCCGTGTCCGACCCTCTGCTGTAATCCCCGGCCAACAGAAGCACGACGAGCCAAATCGCTGGATTTCGCATGACGCGTCTCCTCAGAAGGAGGGCTTGCCCCAGACCCCTACCGTAAAGGATACCCACCGCCGGCAGGGAAAGGCAACCCCTAGACCCGCGTTTTCGCGTCTCGCACCATCGACCGGTAGAACGCCTACGGGTGCGGGCCAGTATCTGGGGCGCGCGACGCAATCACGGCTGGAGTTGTCAGGCGCCTTCGGTGTGAAGTTGAGGCTGCACGAGCCCTTACCCCTCGTTCTTCAACTCATTATACATCTCGAACGCCGCCTGCGGCTTCATGCCTTCATGCACGACGGCGCGGACCGTTTTGAGCATTGCGATGGGGTTGTCGGCCTGGAAGATGTTGCGGCCCATGTCGACGCCGCAGGCGCCTTGGTCGATGGCGTTGTAGGCCATGGTCAAGGCGTCGAGTTCGGGGATCTTCTTGCCGCCGGCGATCACGATCGGGATCGGGCAGCCGGCGGCGACTTCCTCGAACTTCTCCTCGCAGTAATACGTCTTGACAAACTGGGCACCCATCTCGGCGATGATCCGCGTGGCCAGGCCCAGGTAGCGGGAGTCGCGGGCCATGTCCTTGCCCACCGCCGTGACGCCAAGCGTGGGGATGCCGTACTTCATGCCGGCGTCGATCAGCTTGAACATGTTGTTGAGCGTCTGCGTTTCGAACTCCGCACCAATGTGAACTTGCACCGCCATCGCCGAGCAGTTCAGCCGGATCACGTCGTCGATGGCCACCGCCACCTCTTCGTTGCTGAGTTCTTTGAGGATCGAGATCCCGCCGCTGCAACGCAACGTCACCGGCTTGTTGTACGATGGCGGGATGCTGGTCCGCAGCGCGCCGCGGGTACACATCAACACGTCGGTATGCGGCACCAGCGGCACCACCGAGAGGTCCATCCGCTCCAAGCCCGAGGTGGGACCCATAAAATAGCCGTGGTCGAAGGCCAGCATCACGGTCTTGCCGCTCTTCGGGTTGAAGATCCGCGAGAGGCGATCTTTCATGCCCCAGTCGTAGGAATTGCTGCCCTTGAGGTGGTAGCCTTCGGTCGAGGCGGGCGTGCCGATGCCGAAATCCTTGGAGTCGATGTTGCCGGTCGTGTCTGCCATGGGATCGCTTGTCCTTTCTGTCGGGCCGGGCGGTTCTGCGCGGCCGCGCTGAGTATGAGTGTTGTTTTCTTATGTCGAAATGGCCGCAGGCGGCGCGTGTTAGAGCCCTTCGGCAAAGCCGCGAAACAGATACGCCATCGACGTGGCCCCGGGATCGACGTGGCCGATGGTCCGTTCGCCGAGGTTCCGGGCGCGTCCGAATTTGGCCTGCATCTCGGCCGTGGCGGCGGCGCCCTTCTCGGCGGCATCGGCAGCCTGCGCCAACGCGTCTTCGACACTGCCGCCACCATCGGCCGCCGCTCGCAGCGTCTCGACCGCCGGGATCAACGCGTCCATCAACGTCTTGTCGCCCACCTGGGCCTTCGAGTTCTTCTGCATCTTGGCCAAGCCGGCCTCGAACGACGTGGCCAGTCCGGCCGTGTCGAGCGAGCCACTATCGCCAACGCCGTCGCTAAGGCCCATGAAAAACGAGCCGAACATCGGGCCGGTCGAGCCGCCGTCGATTGACATCACGCCCCAGCCCACATCGTGCAAGAGCGCTTGCAGCTTGCCGCTGGCATCGGCGTCGGCCGCCGTCTGCACGGCGTCGGCCGCCCGCGACATGGCCGTGCCGTGATCGCCGTCGCCGGTGGCCGAGTCGAGCTTCGAGAGGTGGGCGTGGTTCTCTCGGATCTTGGCCACCGCGGCGCTGAGCATCCGCACGAAGCCGTCGTAGTCGATCGTCTGGGGCATGAGTCGATTCCTCCGCGGGCTAGCGAACCGTCAACGCCGGTGTGTCGCACGGAGCGTTCCAAAGCTCGATCATCTCGTCGTCCAGCTTGGCCACGAACATCTGGAACCCGGCCATCTCCTGCACGGTGAGGAACTCGCCGGTGGGGGCACAGGCCAGTTCGATGCCCATCTCGTCGAGCACCTTCTTCACGCCGCGGAGAATGATGAACATCTCCATCTGCGTGGTCGCCCCGGCGCCGTTGATCATCACCATCACACGGTCGCCCGAGGTGGCGTCGACGGCCTTCAGCAGTTGGGTGGCCATAACCTTGGCGGTCTCGTCGGCAGAGAGCATCTTGCTGCGTCCGGTGCCGGCCTCGCCGTGTTGGCCCATACCGATTTCCATCTCGTCGTCGGCCAACTCGAAGATCTCTTCGCCGGTGGCCGGATGTGTGGCCGTCTTCAACGCCACGGCCAACGTGGCCATGTTGTCGTTGAAACGCTCGGCGATGGCGTAGACCTCGTCGAGGCTCTTGCCGGCCTCGGCGGCCGCTCCGGCGATCTTGTACAACGGACAGCAGCCGACCAACCCGCGGCGGTCCTCGATCGGAGCGTCGGCACCCGGGGCAATGTCCTCGTGGGTCAAGAGCATCTTGACGTTGAGGCCTTCCTTCTCGGCCATCTCCATGGCCATGTTGGCACTCATCACGTCGCCGGCATGGTTGAGCACCACGAACAGTACGCCCGCCTCGCGGTTGGCCTTTCGCAGGGCCTCAACGACCTTCGGCGGCCCGGGCGCGGCGAAGATGTCGCCGACGGCGCTAATGTCCAGCGCCCCGTAGCCGACGAACCCGCTCAGGGCCGGCTCGTGCCCGGCACCACCCAAAGTAACCAAGGCTACCTTGCTCTCGTCCTTCGGCTGCGCCCGAACGACCAGTTTCTCCGACTCCAACGCGACCTTGTTCGGAAAGGCCAGACAGAAGCCTTCGAGCAACTCGGGGGTGAGGTCTGCCGGGTCGTTGATGAACTTCTTCATCGGCATGGGGTCTCTCCTTGTGTGGGGTGGGTTGTATGGGGATTGGGACGACAGGAACGGCTCGCCCGTACGGCTTGGCCGCAATGGCCAGCGATCGTCCTGCCCGGCCGCTGATTCGCAGGATGGCTGAGTCACTCGATGGAAGTAACCAAGCTACCCGGTGACATGGCGGCTGTCTAGGGGCGGGCGTGCCATGGCGGCCGGGGGGCGAATTGCGTGAATTCGGGAAGTCCTGGGAAAGTCTGATGATTGGCAACCCGATACTACGACACAGGGGGCACTGTGCTTGAGGTATGTCGTGCCGGAACTCACTCCAGGAATCGTCGACGACGTGGTAGCCGCCTGCCAAGCCGGCGTGGCGGAAACGGCCGAGGCCTTCAGCCGTGCGCTAGACGATGAGATCACGGTGGCCGTTGGCGCGTCCGGCACCATCGATACGAGCACCCTGCCGGATGACTTGGCCGGGGCGGGGCTGGCGGTAGTGCTGACGGTTGGGGAACTGGGCGCTCTGGTGCTTCTGGGTGAAGATTCCGGGCTGGTCCCGGCTTGGTGCGCCGATCCCGATCCGACCGGCGAGAGCAAGCTGGCCACGCTGGCCCAGGAACTCGGCATGATCCTGCTGCCCGAGCAGTTCATGCCCGAGGATTTCAAGGCGGCTCGGGTGAAGAACCTCGCCGGCGCGATGCGGCGCGGCGGTGTGGACGACGGGGCGGCGATGGTGCCGTTGGGGCTTTCCTCGGGCGAGAAGCAGGCCACGGCACGGCTGATCTGGCCGGCCCCAAAGCCGGCGGCGGTGGTTGGCTCGCCGGCGCCGAAACCCGGGCCGACGCCGCCAGCGGAAGCCCCAGCTCCCGCACAAACGCCCCCCGCGCCACAGCAGCCACCGATGGCCGCCGCAGCCAGCCCGCAGCCGAAACGCAAGGCTGCGCGCATGTCGGACTTGCCACCCTACACCCACAGTATCCTGAGAATCAAGGTCCCATTGGTGGTTACTTTGGCGGAGAAGAGGCAGCCGTTGGGGCGAATCGTCGAGTTGGGTCCGGGCTCAATCATCCAGTTCGAGAAGTCGTGCGAAGACATGCTCGATCTCGACGTGGGCGATCACCAAATCGCCAGCGGCGAGGCCGTCAAGGTGGGCGACAAGTTCGGCCTGCGAATCACCTCGGTCAAGCTGCCCGAAGAACGCTTCCTTCCGGTCCGGCCGAAGCAAGCCTGACGGTGGTCCTGGCCGGCAGCGGCGTGTAGACTAGTACCTCGTTGCATTTGATTTCGAGAATTCGGGTGCGTTCCATGATCCTCCTGGTCGACAACTACGACTCGTTCACCTACAACCTCGTCCAGCGGCTGGGGGAACTCGATCCCTCGTTGGATCTCGAGGTCCACCGCAACGACAAGATCACGGTCGAGGGAATCGAAGCCCGGGCGCCGTCGCATTTGATCATCTCGCCGGGGCCGTGTACGCCGAACGAGGCGGGCATTTCGCTGGCGTGTGCGAAGCAGTTTGCCGGGCGGGTTCCGCTGATGGGCGTCTGTCTGGGACATCAATCGATCGCCCAGGCCTTCGGGGCCAGTATCGTCCGCGCCGGCCGGCTGATGCACGGCAAGACGGACCGCATCCACCACGACAATCGCGGTCTCTACAAGGGTCTGGAAAACCCGCTGGTCGCCACCCGCTACCATAGCCTGATCATCCAACCCGATACGCTTCCCGACGAATTCGAGATCTGTGCCTGGTGCGACGCCCCAGCCGGCGAGCGCGAGATCATGGGCATCCGCCACCGCAGCCTGCCGGTCTTCGGCATGCAGTTTCATCCCGAGAGCTTCTTGACCGACCTAGGGACCGTGTTGCTTGAGCGGTTCTTGAAGGTGTCGCTGTAGGAGATGCGCAAGACGGCGACGCGGATTCATGGCCTCTTCATCTCAGGGTGCGGAAAATGGGACTAGTGCCGCCTTGCAGCTTATCTTGTGATTGGCTGGGGCAAGCGCAGCGGTGCCCCAGTGATTCACGGGCTGCGAAAGGGCTGCCAACCTGGGGCACCGCTGCGCTTTGCCCCAGCCACCCCAACTGCCAAGACTAGCCGCAATGAGGTACCAGGCCCTCGGCTTCATCGGCCAAAGCATCGTATCGTGCCGTCGGCCAGGCTGACGTATACGCGTCCGTTGGCAGCGGAAACGCCGTCCCAGACGGGCGCTGCGTCGAGTTTGTACCCGGCCAACGGCTTGCCGTCGGTCGCGGAGACCACCAACAGCCGCCCGCCGAGTTGGCCGTCGTAAGCGGCGACGTAGTTCTGGTAGTTCGCGTCGTCGAACTTCATCGGCTCGCCGGCCACGAAGAGCACGTCGCCGGCCTTCACGATCGCCTTGCCCGTGACGGGGATATTCAGCCGCCATATCTCTCGGCCACCGTCGCCGCCCTGCCTTCGAGCGCCCTGCCTTCGAGCGTCTTGCCTTCGAGCGCCCGGTCTGCGGGGTGGTGCGGCCTTCGCAGCACCGCCGGGCGATCCCAGCGAGTTGGCGATCAGCGTGTAGCCGCTCTTGCGCGGGTCGAAATACGAGTGGTTCGCATAGAGCGGGAACCCTTCAACGCGATAGATCTCCATTCCGTTGCTGACCATGATGTCGCCCGAGGCGGCCGAGCCGATCGAGGGGGCCAACGCCCAGCAGGTTCGATGCTGCGGCTGTCCGTCCAGGAAGCCGCCGGTGGGGATGATATGCCGGCCGGCCGTCGTCTCCGCCAGATCGAGATCGAAGGCCTTGTGGCGGAGGTAGAGCTTGGCGCCGTCGGTCACCAATACGTCGTTCTTGAAGCCGGCATGCCCGCCGACCGGGAACCCCGAGCCCTCGGAAAACGGCCCGTACGACCCGCGGCTGTTGAGCAGATCACCCGTCCGCGGATTCAGCGCGTAGAGGAAGATCCCGCCGTCGAGATACGAGCTGCGTCCCGCGGCGAAGTAGAGAGTGTCGCGGAGAATCAGCACGCTTCCCGAAACGGGCCACTTCGATTCGAGTTGCCCATAGGCCCCGATCAGCCGGTCCGGCAGGTCTTTGAACCGCCAGGCCAACGCCCCGTCGGCGGCCCGCAGACAATAGACCCAGCCATCGCGTGAGCCGAACAGCACGCTGCCGCGATAGTAGGCCGGCGGCGAATCGATCCGGCCGTCGGCGGTGAACGTCCAGAGCGTTTCGCCGGTGGAGTCGTCCAGGGTGTAGAGCGTGTGCGCATCGACGTCGCCGACGAACACCTTTCCTGCCGCGGCGGTCACGGCGGTCGGCTTCGCGGGCAACTTGGCATCCCAGCGAATCTTCAGTTTCGAGGGAACCGGTGCCTTGGTGATGCCGCTGCGAAATCCGTCGCGGCGATAGGCCGGCCAATCCTCGGCGGCTGCGGGCGTGGCGTCCGCGATCTTGCCGTAAGCGGGGCCCTTCTGAAGCCGCACGGACCGCGCGACGGGCATCGGATCGTCGGACTTCTGCAGTTTGCCTTCGACCGAAGCGTACGCGTTCATCCCCTGGAACATGGAGCCCATGCTGCAAGTACACGAGTAAGCCGTCGAATAGACCAGACCGTTGGCGGGCAAGACCCCCATCCCGCAACCGCCGCGAGTCCAGTGGTTGGGGAACTCCTTGCCGGTCGACAATTCGAGGAAATCGGCACCGCCGGTCTTGCTGTTGATGAAGAAGCGCTCGGTGATCAAGTTGCGATAACACCGGTCGTGCCCCATCGGACCGGTCATCTTCTGCACGATCTTGCGGATCACGGCCCCGGTCTCCACGTCGAGTTGCGCGGGGTTGTGGCCGCCGATCCACAGCTCGCCGTTGACGAAGCAGACGTCGGCCGAGGACTCGTAGTTGCCGGTGATCGGCGTCTGCCAGAGCTGCTTGCCGTCGGCCAGCGCATAGGCCACCAGCGTGTTCTTCGCGTTCGAGGCGATGCTCGCGGTCGGTATCGCCTCGACGGCGAAGACCTTGTCGTCGGCCAGCAGCACCGTATTGGGCGTGGTGCCGGGCGTGAGCGAGTCGTGGCCCCGGGAGTTGACGATCTGCTTCTCGACGGCCCAGCGGCGCTCACCGGTTTTTGCATCAACACAAAACAGCCCGCCGGCCGCCTGATAGACCGCGTAGTCGCCCTTGATCGACATCGACCCGCCCGTGTAGCGGACGATATCTCGAACTGCCCAGAGCTGCTCGCCGGTTTTCGGATCGACGGCAACTACGGCGCTGATCGGGTTGGCCTTGTCGCGAGTTTGCGGGGCGTAGCCCTTGCGAAAGCCGCCGCCGAAGAACGGTTCGTTGGGATCGGCCCCTTCGACGAACGGCTTGCCTTTGAGCTTCACGATGTTGTAGGCCGCGGTTGGGAACCGGTCGCCGACGTTCAGATAGAGAACGCCCCGGTCGTAGGCCACTTCCTGCGTGGGGCTGGTGCCTTCGTAGGTCTTCAGCACTTCGCCGGTAGCCGCGTCCAGCGCGGAAAGGGGGCCTTCGAGTCTCAGCGTGCAGTAAAGCGTATCGCCCACCACCGCCATCCGACGCTGCTGCTGTACCGGCTGGCACTTGATGTACATCGTCACCGATTCCCACGGCCCGATCGGCCGGGTCCAGAGCCGCTTGCCGTTGAACGCATCTCGGGCGACGATCTGAAACGCGGCGGGCAGGAACGGGTTGTCCGGCGGGGCGGCGTCTTCGATGCTGAACAGCCGCCCACGGCCCGAGACCATGCTGGCGATTGTGGGTACGCCCATGTGTGAGCGGCACCAGACCGGATCGTCGACCCACTGGATCCGCCGCGGTGGTCCGGCCACCGAGTCCATGGCCACGGCGTTGTTGTCGGCCTTGTTGAGGTACTGGGGCCAATCGTCGATCTGCGGCGGCCACGGTTTGGTCGTCGCCTTGCCGCCGACGACCATCGCCCCCAACGGCGCGAGCACCCGCATCGCTTCGGCCTCGGGCACGTCGCCCAACGTGTCGGCCACGATGAGATTGACGATGTTGTCGGCGTAGGGCAGCGTCTTGCCGTCGTATTGTGCCACCGAGACGGGGCCATAGAGACCTTTGGATCGCAGGGCGGCCCGGGCTTTCGCGACGTTGGCGGCGTTGGTATCGAGACCATGTACGAGGTAGCCGTCGCCGAGCCGCATTGCAGCCGTTTCGCGTCCGTCGCCGCAATGGAGATGGACGATCACCCCGCCCGCGACTCCGCTGGCCTCGACGATCTCCCCAGCCGAAGGTTCAACCCCGGAAACACGCTCCTGGGGCGTCGCTGCGCTTTGTCCCAGCCACCCGGCGCCAACGAAGAACGCAACCAGACAGGCCACTCTTACACACCGGCGGGCAGAACGACTCGCGTCTCGGCTCACGATTTCATCTCCTGTGCATCTGCCCCGCTCTTACCGCAAAGCACCTTCCCTGCCACACCAGGGCCACTTCGACACTAGGGCCAAGATATTTGGCCAGACTGCAAATGTCAACAAACCAAGGACTTACGCACGTGAATGGTCGGCGTGAGAGTGGGGATTCGGGCGGGACCTCGGCCAAGCCACCCGTCGTGATCGGTTTCAATCGCGGGCCGAATTGGTAAGATAATGGTCGTCCCCGGCCAGCGCGTCGGAGCAGGGGGCCGCTTCGTTTTCAAGGGAGGACTCTCGATGCGCGTTGCGTTGTGTCTGCCGTGGGGGCGTGTCCTGTCGGCGATGGCGGTTATCGTCGCGTATGGCGTGGTCTTTGCGCCGGCGACCGCCGACGCCGGATCGCTACAGTTCGCGAGTTGGACGTTCGACCGCGGCAATGCCAAGGTGGTCGCCAACCCCGATATCTACGCCGACTATCGAGACGAGTTTCCCGAACTGGTTACCGCCGACGGAGGGCAGTCGCTGTGGGTAGTCGAGTACGACCTGGAGTTGCCGGCCGATGCCACCTACACGCTGCACGTCCGCTACGGCTCGCCTGAGCCGAGGCCGCTGGAGGCCTGGCTCGACGGCAGGAGTCTCGGCACGTGTTGCGGACGAGTGACCGGCAATGCCCCGCCGTATCCCGATCGCCATCCGCAGCACGATCGGCCCCGCGACGCGAGGGGCTTTCACGGCGTCGAGTGGGAAGAGGCCCTGCAATTCGCGGCCACGGCGGGAAGGTACACGCTGAAGTTCACCCGGCAGGGACCGCCGCCGCGTTTGAGCATGCTGCGCATCGAGACGCCGACGGAATTCCCCGAGGATTGGCAGCCGCAGCCGCGGGAAGTGAACGTCGGCCGGATGGCGCCCAACCTGCGGAGGATATTCATGCCGCCGGGCACGGTAAACGTCGAGACGCTGCGGATGGCGATTGAGGACGTGACGGCCGAATGCGGCGACCGCTTTCCGAACGGCCCGGAGTATCTCGCCCGACTGGCCGAACTCACCCGGCAACAAGCGGCGGCCAAGGATGCCACGCCGGAAGTGCAGCAACCGATCGAGGACGCCTTGAAGGCTCTCCAGCGCGAGGCCCTGCTGGCCCATCCGTTGTTGGACTTCGACAAGCTGCTGTTCGTCCGCCGCGAGTCCTGGGGCTCGTCGCACATCTACAACGACTACGGCGCCGGTGGCGACAGCAAGGGCGGCAACATCTGCATCGTCGGGCCGGCCACGTCCGGCGGCTGGAGTGCCGTGGGCAAAGGCACCGCCGGCGAGGTCACCGAGATCGCTCCGCAGCTTCTCGGCGGTCGCTTTGGCCAATTCGACCTCTCGTTCGATGCCGAGCGCGTCGTCTTCGCCTATAGCAAGGACGCGCAGACCAACTACCGCATCTACGAGACGGGCGTCGACGGCACCGGCCTGCGGCAGATCACCTTCGACGGCGACGAGGCGATGCGCACCCAGCGCTATGAACACGCCAGCTACGGCCGCTATTTCGACATGGACCCGTGTTACCTGCCCGGCGGCGATATCATGTTCGTCTCCACCCGTTCGCGCCGGGCGGTCTCGTGCCATCCGAGCATCGTCACGTCGATCCACGTAACGGACGCCGACGGCCGCGACATGCGCTGTCTCTCGGGCGGCCAGTTCACCGAACTCGATCCCCGCGTGCTCGACGACGGCCGGGTGATCTACATGCGTTGGGAATACGTCGACAAGGGATTCGGCAACGTGCAGAGCCTGTGGTCGATGCACCCCGACGGCAGCTACTCCGACCACGTCTACAAGAACAACGTCGTGCTGCCGGCCGGCATGGTCGACGCCCGCAGTATCCCCGGCAGCCAGCAGATCGTGACCATCGGCGCCGCCCACGGCGGGGCTTCCGTGGGGCCGGTGATCCTGGTCGACAACCGCCGCACCCGGCGCACCGCCGACGCGATGACCAACCTCACGCCCGAGATCGGCTACCCCGGCATGGGGCCGCGAACCAACGGCCGGGGTGTCTTTCGGCACCCCTTCCCGCTGTCCGAGAAGTTGTTCCTAATCTCCCACGATCCACAAACCGGCGAAGACAGCCGCTACGGGATCTACGTGCTCGACGCCTGGGGCAATCGGGCCCTGTTGCACGGCGAGCCGGAAACCTCGTGCTACCAACCGGTCCCACTGCGCCCGCGCCGTAAGCCGACGGAGGTTCCTGCCGTTGCCGGGCAGAGTGCAGCGGAATCGGGAGAAACTGCCACGATGTTCATCCAGGACGTCTATCGGGGGATGACGGGCATCGAGCGGGGCCGGGTGAAGTACGTCCGCGTGATGGAAGTCATGCCCACGACCTGGCAGCAGGCCACCGGCGTGGGGGCGGGCATGCAGGTGGCGGCCGTCAGTTACAAGGCCGACGTGGGCCGCAAGATGATCCACGGCATCACGCCGGTCCACGAGGACGGCTCGGCCTGTTTCTCGGTGCCGGCCAACGCGAACCTGTTCTTCCAGGCACTCGACGAAAACTACATGGAACTGCAGCGGATGCGGACGTTCATCAACCTGATGCCCGGCGAGAAGCGCTCGTGCATCGGTTGCCACGAACCGCGGCGAAACGCGCCGGACCTGAAGCCGGCGCTGGCTATGCGACACGGCGTGCAGTCGCTCGCGCCACAGCCGGGCGACGACGGCCCGCGGATGGTCCACTACGAGTCGGACGTGCAGCCGGTACTGGACAAATACTGCGTCCGATGTCACCGCGGCGAGGCCCCCCAGGGCGAGTTGGATCTCTCCGGCGAGTTGACCAATCTGTGGAACCGCTCCTACATGAACCTGATCGACAAGGAACTCGTCAGCTTTCTCGACGGCGGTTTCGGTAGCGCCAACGTACCGGCCGAGGCGCCGCTGACGTTCGGCTCGCATCGGAGCACGCTGGTCGAGCGGCTACGCGAGGCCCCCTGCAAGGCCGACGGACTCACCCGCGAGGAGTTCGTCCGCATCGTCACCTGGATCGACGCCGACGTGCCGTACTACGGCACCCACGAGGGAAAGAAGCAGGCGGAGTGCAAAGACGAGCCCGATTTCCGGCCGGTGCCGTTGGTGGGGAAGTAGACGTTGGAGTGGGGGCTGGGAGTTCGGGGCTGGGAGTTCGGGGCTGGGGACTGGGACGCCGATGACTCCAAAGGGGTCCCAACAACACGGCCCAGGGTAAGCGAAACGGCGCAGCCGTGCAGCGCCACCCTGGGTATGGGATGAGAATCATATATCAACCCCGTAGGGGTTGCACTGGAACGGCATTGGCAATCAAAACGGAGGATCAATGTGAGAAGGCCGCCTTGGCTCGAAGGTCTATTGATCTGGTGCATCATCGGAACGTGTTACCCGAACGGAGGGATCGCCGAAGAACCTCGCTTCCACCGCACCCCGCTACGTCCCGGCGCGCTGGCCATGATGCCCTTGGGAAGCGTCAAGCCACGTGGGTGGCTGAAGCGGCAGCTTGTGATCCAGTCGGAAAGCCTGGTGGGGCGGATGGACGAGTTCTACCGCATGCTCGACGACAGCGCCTGGCTCGGCGGCAATGGGCAAGGCTATCAATGGGCCCCCTACTACGCCGACGGAATCGCCCCGCTGGCCCACCTGCTGGACGACCCCAAGCTGATCGCCAAGGCCGCCAAGTGGGTCGACTGGTCGCTGGACCACCCGCACGAAAACGGCTGGATCGGCCCGCCCACCGAGAAGCTCTATCGGCCGTGGGGTTTGTGGTATCCCACGCCGATGCTCAAGGCCTACGTGCAGCACTACGAGGCGACCGGCGATCGGCGCGTGTTGCCCGTCTTGACGAACTTCTACAAGTGTCTGGCGGTCCGCATGCAGGGCCCGGCTTCCGGCGCGGTCGAACTCACGGCGGGCGAGCACGATATCACGGTCACCTACTTCGATTTCGCCCACCATCATGAACTGAACGTCTACTACGAGGGTCCCGGCATCGAGCGACGCAAGATCCCCGACGGGGCCCTCGCGGGGTTGAAATACGAGGTCTTCGAGGGCCGCTGGGCGGAGGCCGGCAACCGGGACTTGCTCGAGCCGGACGCGGCCACCGAGCCCTGGAAGAAGATGCCCGACCTCGACTCGCTCCCGGTAGCGGGCAAGGGAGCCGCCAAGAACTTCGATCTGGCGGTCGCCGGGCGCGACGACGCCTTTGCGCTGCGGTTCACCGGCAAGATCAAGATCGCCAAGCCGGGGACGTATCGGTTCTCGCTCTCGTCGGACGACGGCAGCAAGCTGGCGATCGACGGCCGGCAACTCGTCGACCACGACGGCATCCACCCGGTGCTCGAAGGCGGGCTCTATCCGAGCTGGGCCTCGCAGCGTTGGGGCGACCACGCTTTCGTGGCCGCGTGGCTCTACGACCGCACCGGCGAGAAGTTCCTGATCGACGTGATCCGGCAATTGAAAGAACACGGCCGCGACTGGAGCAAGGACTTCACCGAACTGCCCTATCGCGAGAAGAGCCGCGGCTGGAGCCATACGACCCACGGCGTGAACATCGCCATGGGCCTGAAATCCCCCGGCATCGCCTACCTGCTGACCGGGGCCGACTACGATCGCGACGCCGTCAAACGAGGACTCGACAACCTCGACAAGTACCACGGCACCGCGGTGGGCATCTTCACCGCCGACGAGTGCCTCGCCGCGCGGAATCCGGTGCAAGGGACCGAACTCTGTGCGGTGATCGACGAGATGTTCTCGCTCGAGGTGCTGTTGTCGATCTTCGGCGACTGCGAACTGGCCGATCGGCTCGAGGTGATCACCTACAATGCCTGGCCCGCCACGCTCGACGCGAGCAATTGGACCCACCAATACGATCAACAAGTCAACCAGGTGGTCTGCAATCACGCCAGACGGCCCTGGACGTCCAACGGCCCCGCGTCGAGTCTGTTTGGGCTCGATCCGAACTTCCCCTGCTGCACGGCCAACATGCCGCAGGGATGGCCGAAGTTCGCCGCCAACGTCTGGATGGCCAGCCCGGACAGGGGGCTGGTGGCGGTGGTCTATGCGCCGTCGGAAGTCACCGCCGCCGTCGGCAACGGGCAGCAAGTGAAGATCATCGAGGAGACCGAATACCCGTTCGACGGCACCGTCAAGTTCACCGTGAAGACGGACCAGCCGGCCGAATTCCCGTTGGCCGTGAGAATCCCCGGCTGGGCTGAAGGGGCAAAGGTCACGACGCCCGAGGGGCAAACGTCGCCCGAGCCCGGCCAATATCACAAGATCAAACGACGATGGAGAGACGGCGACCGGCTGACCGTCGAGCTTCCCATGCCGCTGAAGGTCGAGCCGTGTGACGGCGGCTACACCGTCCGGCGCGGCCCGCTGGTTTATGCCCTGAAGATCGGCGAAGACTGGCGCAAAACGGGCCGTCCCTGGCCCGACTTCGCCAACAAGCCGGCGGAAGCGGCCGATTTCGAGGTCTACCCCACGACCCCCTGGAACTACGCTCTAGCGATCGACCCGGGCGACCCGGAAAAGTCGATTTCCGTTGAGCGGCGCCAAATCGGAGAGTATATCTTCGACTCGCGGCAGCCGCCGGTCGTGCTGAAGGTCCAGGGCTGCCGCGTGCCGTCGTGGAAGCTCGACGAATTCCAAAACGCCGGCCCTGTGCCGCCCAGCCCGGTGCGATCTACCGAGCCGCTCGAAGACCTCCTGCTCATCCCCTACGGAGCCGCCAAGCTGCGGGTGACGGTCTTTCCGATCCTTCAGTAGTCGTGAGTTCAGTCGCCGTCCATCGCTTCAAGGATCTCCGCCGCGTCTTCGACCATCTTCACGCAGGTCGTTCTGAACAGGTTTTGTTGCTTCGCTTGCTGCATGCCCTCCGGCGTGCTGATATCACACCCGAGCAACTCGCGGCAGACGACCGATCCGTTGCGGACTTTGAAACGTTCGACAAACTCGACGGTCCGCTCGTAGACCGCTTTCCTGCCGGCCGGCTTCTCGCAGTCCGCCGCCGCGTGGCGCAGCCCCAAAACCATCAGCGCCCCGGTCACCGCCCCGCACGTCTGTGCCATCCGCATCCCGCCGGCGAATCCGGCAGAAATACGCATCGCCAAGTCGCGCGATAGACCCAGCGGCTCGCCGTAGACGGCCAGAATGGCTTGGGAACAGGCACAGCCGTCGCGGAAGAGGTCGGCGGCTTTCGAGACGTTGCCCATTTACTCGGCACGCTCGATCAACACAACCCGGCCGCGGCGAGTTCCTTCGGAAAAGGTCAATCCGGTCTGATCGCTTAGGTGCTTAAGAATCGCTGCCGTGTCCAACGTCCCGTCCGCGATGGCGTCGCGGATCTTCCACCACTCCCTGGATCGCCATTCCAGCAGGTGTTCCCGCTGAGAGGGCTTCGGGGACGTCATGGTCGCCGGTAGTTTGACTCCCCCGTCAATTACCGGGCGGTGAATACGATCCGTCAAGAAGGAAAGCAGTTCGTCGAAATTGCCGCTGCGCACCTGCGTCAAGCCGTCGCGGTCGTGTTGGAAGATCTCCAACTGATCGTAATCTTGCAGATCGCTCCCCTCGTAGCCGAATTTGTGGTCCTCGGTGACCGTACGCCGTCCCGGCATGGGCCGGTAGGTGTACGTCCCCGCGACGACGATCACCGGACGATCCGCCTCCGCCAGCCGCAATCGGACGGGCACATTGCACTCTTCCCGCAAAACGGCCCCCAGCCCCTGGAGCATTTTCTCCGCGGGCACCCCGTCGCGGACGACCCAATCGCCGGGGATGAACGTAAACTTGAGCTTCCGGTCCCCTAGCATCTCGTAGGAACGAATCTTGGTGAACGTGTTTACAAGACCGGCCACCGATACCCCCTCGCCGCCAACCCAGCCCATGCCTCCCGTGCTGAGCCTGCCTTCGTGCAAGCTGGCCCAGTTTATGGGAGGGTGTTTGGGCTTTATCCGGTCCCACTTGAACCACATGTACTCCGGGCCTTCGGGAATGGACTTCGCTTGCCTGGCGTGGTGTACGCGATAAAACTCCAGCCGTCCCGGCGTAAACGGCCGAGCCACACGTCGGACGACTTGGCCGTCCGGCAAGGCGTACGCCCGCTGAAACTCCTCCAACAACCGTTTGGAATCGGCGTCGTCGCTCGCCTCGGGCGCGGCGTCCGGTTGTTTCGCCACAGGTTCACTTTCCGCGGCACGAGAGCACACCACCACGACGGCCAGCGACACGATCAGCACCGGCGGAAACGCACACCGCCCGAATCCGGAAAGGCCCCTGCGAGCGAACAGTAACGTAGTCATTTGTCCTGTCTCCTCTGCAATTCACATGCTAAGGCCTGTCAAGACTGCGGTTATTGTAGCCGATGACGCCTCCCGAGCCAATCATCGTCCGGAAATGCCCCCGACAATCCGGCAGCCCCTTTCTTGCGGGATCGGCTACCCGCTGCTGCTCATCACCGGCCGGCCTGCGTCATCCAAATAGACGACCATTTCCGAGTTATCCGGGCGAAATCCAAGCTCGGTGTAGATCCCCAGCCCGTCGTCCGACGTGTGGAGCCGGATGCACTTGGCCCCCATTTCCAAGACAAACGCAACGATTCGCTGCATCAAGCCCGTGGCAATGCCGCGTCCGCGCCATTGGGGGAGCGTGAACATGTTCAGCACGAAACCCTCCTTGCCCGACAGGTTGCGTGCGTGCGGCGGTTTATGGAAGATCAGCACGCTACCGGTGGCGACAATCCGGCCCTCACTCACGGCGACGAACGTCACGAAGTCTCCGCTCGGCAGGGCCTCTCTGAGATAGCATCGGACCGCATGCGGCACCGCGTCCGACGCATAGCCGATCTCCTCGAGAAACTGCTGCCGAAGATCGGTCAGCACGTCGATGTCGTCGGCCGTCGCACGTCGAATGGTCCACATTGGTCTGATCCACACAGCCGGGCCGATTGAGGGAATCCCCACCGAAGACACTTCTCGGATCTCCCGGGTTCACCGATATGGATAGTTGCTCTGGTTTCGCCTGGTGGCCGTTCTCCGTGCCGCGTACGCCCAAGCCGCAACCTGTTGCAGGAGAACGGGTTGCGTCGACGGATCGGGGGGCGGCGTCCCGTCCGTCCGGCGGCCGTGATTAAGAACGCCTTTGCTCCTCACGTAACCTACTTGCTGAAAACGGTTTACGAAGACGCTCGTCTCACCGGCGTCGGTCAACAATTCGGCCGGAAAGTTACGTCGATGGGCAGTTGAGCGGCGACGGCTCAACCGGTTTGGCGACAACGGGTTATGACGGGTCGCGGCCGATGCGGATCGTCGTAACTCCGGCCGGCATGGGGTTGACTGGAATGGTGTTCTCGGGTAATTGCGCTTGCCGAGACGTCCGCGGCAACAATTCACGGCGTGGGATGGCGGCACTTGGCCGATTGACCGCATAGTGCGTAAACCCTATTTCACGGCGATGCCAATTCACTCGCAAAGCCCGATCACGATGCCCACCATCGCTCGCATCCTCTCGTGCCTGCCGCAACGGGTAGCACCGGTTCTCGAACCGGTGGGGCGAAGTCCCCAGAGGCCCCGTCGAGCCGTTCGTTCTCGTGACGCAACCAACGGACCGGCCTTGCCGACCGGCCAATGGGTCGGCTGCCTCCCTTCAACCTCCCGTGGCAAAGCCACACCGGTTCGAGAACCGGTGCCACCCGCGGCAGAGCCTATTGCGGAAAATCATCGGGGCTACGCGCTGGGCAAGCCAGCAGGAGCACCCGACTGCGTCACGGTTCAGCAGTGGCACCCGCCGCGGAATCGACCGTGCAACCCGCTGCCGCCCGCGAGAATCGTCCATGGTCATGCCCTCAGGAAATGGAAGGCTAAGTATCCAGCTCATCCACCCCCGACGACGGCGCTCTCGACTTCAGATCCCAAGTGATTCTACACCAGTTGCAGTAATACAGAATGCGGTCGCCTGGATGAAGAGGCCAATTTGTCGGCTTCGCGATCCGTCGCCGGCACTTAGGGCAATGGTATCTCATTGGCCCGCCGTAGACACAGATTAGCACTATCAACACGTCAACCAAGAACACCGCCAAACCGATTATCTGTGCCACGCGATACCCTGACCGGCCCGACACGACCAGGACGAGAGTCAGCGCTGCGAGAATCAGAAGGTGAATCCGCCTGCGTCTGACGTATTCCATGTCGATGCGAGTTTCACCCATGGTATCTACGATACTGCAACCGTGTTCTGGGCAACGGGTTGAAAGCGATACGCGGTCAGTCTAGCACGCCTATAATGCCAACTCAACCGTTTTCGGGCCAGTATCGGCAGGCGCGTGGCACGGACCATTCTGCCCTCAGGCCACCGCCGACACAATCATCCCGTTGCTGTGCAACCCCGACGATCTTCCGAACGAGTCTACTCGTGTGGCAGAGCCTGCCGCGGATAATCATCGGGGCTACCCGCTGGGCAAGCCAGCAGTGGCACCCGACTTCACCGTCGTTCAACAGTGCCACCCGCCGAAGCCTACCGCGGAAAATCATCGGGGCTACCCGCTACGCGCCAAGCAGGCCTCTGAACGAGTCGTTGACCCAGCGACCATCTCCCCAGTTGTCGTGGTACACAACAACAATCAACTTGTCGCAGAGTCGCCCGCCGCACTTCTCAGCCGCTGCACGAAAAGAAAGCAAGATGTGTGCCAACGCAGACTGAGCGTTAATCCTCCCGAAGCCCGATCCGATGACCGGCATGCAGAGTTCGCCGCGAACGCCAAGCTTCGCAATCTCCTGCCAGAGTCGACTCAGCGCGGACTGGAGAGTCTCTTCGTCCAACGTTGCGACGTAATTCGGGCCAGGCTTCTCCAGTTGTGTCAGCGCAAACAGAATCAACTGATCTGACTCGTGTCTGATTGACACGGCTGATCCAGGCTCGTAAGGGACTTGTCGACCGGGCTTATTGGGAAGAGGTGTAACGTCGATTTGTGTCGGCGTTGCCTCCTCGATCGCCCCGTCAATAAGCGAGTCGAATCGCTCCTGCGCTGTCTCATCAACACGTTTCGACAGATAGAGGCCGAGTGTCGACTTCTTGCGGTCCACGATCTCACCCAAGGAAGTTGTGTCGAAGTAGACGTTGGCGGGATAAATGACTGCATTATGCTCCGAGTGGTATGCCAGTATGTCCCCCTTGCAGCATACAACTGTGCAGTTTGTGAGCCCCTTCTCAAGGTACTCATCGACAGGACCTTCCTCCGCCGCCTCCGGGTGCTTGTTCCTGAGGCCGAACAGGTTGAACCAGAGGGCCACGACCGCGCCAACGATTTCGACGATCACAGCGTTGACGAGGGTTCTCAGATGAGGCACCTCGGTGACCGTTGGCGCGCCAAACGCTCCCGCCTGAAGGAGGAAAGCCCAAATCGTGGCCAACACAGTGAGTAAAAGGACCCCGATGAAGACCCAAAAGAGGACCAATTGCATCATGTGGCGAGTATCTGGCACCATCTGTACCGTCCCCTTTCATACGTGTTGACACGACCGCAGCCTATGGAAGAAGTGCATAACGTATCCTATCACGCCGTGATCTGATATCAATGGCCGCTGTGGCCTGGCCACGCTTAGTTGCATTATGGACTTCGAACGGCTACTACGGCCCCTCAACCGGCAACGCCAACGCCCAACGCACCGCATTCTCCAACAATCGATTGAACTGCGGCAACTGGAAATCGTCGGGATGTCCCAGCGTCGTGTAGAAGACACGGGCGTGTTGATACGTGTTGGTCCACGCCGCCGGTTCGGGCAGGACATCATCGGACCAGCGGCCGGCCAAGAGCGGAGTCGCCGTTTCGGCCAGCGGGCGTTGGCGGTAGAGCCAGCAGCGGCTGTGGAAACGGGTGGGCTCGACGCCGGTGAGGATGGGATGCTCGGCGGCCTCGGGGAGCGTCCAGAGGTCGCAGCCGTTGGTCCGCGAGACGGCGTCGTAGCCGCGGTAGTGGCAGCCGAGGACTTCGCGGTCGAAGGCACTCCAGACGACGTGGCCGGGCGGGGCGGCGTCGAGTTGGAAGGGGACGACGCTCACGCGCAACGCCACGATCGGCTTGCCCGAGCGGATGTAGCGTTCGAGATGGTCCATCTGCACCACGGGCAACGCCCGACGCCGCATGCTCAACACCAGCAAATCGGCGTCGTAGAGCACCTCGAGACCCGGCACGTCGTTGCGAGCGTCGCCCTGGTGGCCTTTGGCGTAGACGAAACTCAGCCGAAACTCGTCGGCCAGGTGCTTTTGGGCGAAGGCGGGGAGCGTCTTGTCGGTGTCGTATTCCATCTCGGCGATCACAAAGACGATATGCGGCCGCGGGTCGCCCGGGTTGCGGCCGGAGGCGGCGATCAACTGGCGGCTCTCGATCGTGCCGGCGACCTGCTGTTCGAGGTAGCGCTGCACGCGGGCCGTGCCACGGGCGGGGGTGAAGTTGAGGTCCTTTTGTTTCGTGGCCGGGTCGCAGCCGTTGGCCGTGATCGCCTCGACCAGATCGGCGACCACAAAGCAGCTTTGGCCATGGCGGGTCATGTTGCCCACGCCGCAGCTTCGATGGATCACGCACATGTTGCTGGCCACGCCCATGTAGAGTAGCGTGTCGATGCCGCGATGGCCGCAGAGGTTCAATAGCTCACGGTGGTTGTTGCAGTCGACGATCAGGTCCCTTTTCGCGATCTTCAGGTCGGGATGTTGGCGCGTCCAGACGAGCCCCGATCGACACGGCCGGTCCGGGCCGCATTCGCAACAATCGCGTCCGCCGGGCGGGCCGGGCGGGTTGAACTCGATCCGCTCGGGAAGCGGCTGCTGGGGAATGGCCTGCATCGCCTTGCGAGCCGGGTGGTCGCGGTAGAAGTCGAGCGTTTCGGACGGGGCGAAGACGATCTGGATGCCCAATCGCCGCGCGGCGGCCAGCGTCTCGTTCATCCGCGGCACCATGTTGCCCACCCGGGCCGTGTAGGTTTCGCACCAATGCCGGTCCCACATGTCGATCACCACCACGGCCGTCTTTCTTGGGTCGACGACCCGCTTGTCGCGAACCGGCCGTCCGGAGGCGTGGCGGCGTTGGACCGTCAGTTCGACTTCCGACGGCGGCGCCTTGGCCGGGCCGGCCTGGGAAGCGTGCGACAGGAAGGCGACAAACGTGAGGGCAAACAGCGTGGAGAGTGGGCGGAACATGAGTTGGTCCTTCGTCGTCTGAGGAAGTACGCGATCCGTACGTGCAGCGAGGTTGGCCGAACGTCGGCGCTCACCATAGCCTGGGGCAACGCCCCGTCCGTTATACACAAACGGCCGGAAGAAGGGGACGGGCGCCGCCGGGTCCAGGAGAACTGCAAAGTCGATTCGCGGGAGTGGAAAACGGGGACTGGCTCCGA
>CAYYNP010000159.1:0-5722 GCA_964472545.1 uncultured Planctomycetaceae bacterium
GGATTGGGGGCGAGGGATTGGGGGCGAGGGTTTGGGGCTTGAGGATAAGGGGGTAGCGGTAACAACGGTGTTGATGGGTGGCTGGGGTCGAGCGCAGCGAGCCCCCAGAGTGCGGCCGACAGAGGGCTCGCTGCAAATCAAGCCCGCAACGCTCGTCTTCCCAGCAAACCTCTCGGCTGCTGACAAGCGTTCTTCCTCGCCCCAGCCCCCAGCCCCTAACCCCCATCTCCTCGCCGTGCGGTCAAACCACGCTTATGTCGCTCCGTTGCCCGGCCCGGTACAATGGGGCGTTGCCGAACACGAGGGACCGCCCATGAGCCGCGAAACCGAAATCGACCGCTACCGCTACTTCCTCAAAGACACGATCCGCCGCCGGATCGACTTCTCGCAGACCGCCCAATCGCAAGGGCTGCCTGCGCCGCCGATCGAGAAGCCGGTGCCGGACGACGCCGAGCGAATCGAACTGCTCCGGCCGGACGCCTGGGGCGACATCGGCCACATCGACCTGGCGACGGCGATAGCCCGACGCGAAAGCCGCCGCCGCTTCACGCAGCAGCCGCTTTCGCTGGCCGAGTTGTCGTTTCTGCTCTGGGCCACACAAGGGCTCCGGCAACCAGCCGAGGGCGGCACGGCACTGCGGACCGTGCCCTCGGCGGGTGCCCGGCATGCGTTTGAGACGTATCTCTACGCGGCCAACGTCGAGACGCTCGACGCGGCCCTGTATCGCTACCTGCCGCTCGAGCATCAACTCACGCCGTTGTTCGAGGTCGAACGCGCCGCGGCGAAGATCACCGAGGCGACCCTCGGCCAGTCGTTCGTCGCCACCGCGCCCGTGGTGTTCATTTGGACGACGATCCCCTACCGCATGGAATGGCGTTACGGCCTGGCCGCCCACAAGGTGTTGGCGATCGACGCCGGCCACGTCTGCCAGAACCTCTATCTGGCCTGCGAGGCGATCGGCGCCGGCACCTGTGCGGTGGCCGCCTATCACCAAGAGCAGATGGACGCGCTGGTGCAAGTCGACGGCGAGGACGAATTCGTGGTCTATCTGGCACCGGTCGGGAGAGTCTGACGCCGCGTATCATCCCCGTATCGCCGATCCGGCCCGCGTTCGCCGGCTTGACTCACCCGGGCCGCAGACTATCATGAACCGTGGGAAATGACTCCCTCCGTTGAAGTGTCCTCCGGCGTTCGGCGCCGCGCCGAACCGGCCGAAGGACGTTGCGGTGTTGCCGTCGATCAAGTAATCGGGAGGAGTTGATCATGAGCACCGGTCACACGCACGACGACGCGCCGCGTGCCGGGCATCCGTCCGAGTTCTCGCCGTCGATCCCCGCGCCCCATCCGGCCGGCCGCGGTGGCCTCTGGGCGCTGGTTGCCGTGACGTGCCTGGCGCTGGTCTTCGCCGCGGTGGTCACTACCGTGTTGCTGCTGCCCGCGTCGGCCGCACGCGACGGGGCAAACCCTCAGGCCGCGTCCGGCGAGCCTCTGCCGCGAGCCACTGCCTATCTCCGCCTGGAGCCGTACGCACCGTCAGTCCTAAGCCGGCCGGGGCAACCCTACGACGCCGACAAATTCGAACTCTTCAAGAAGACCCAGCGGTTTCTGGTCACCAGTTCATATGTCCTCAGGGAGGCGCTGATGACGCCCACACCGGACCAAAACAACATACCGCAAAAACCAGCCGACCTACCTTTGTTGAAGGACCGAGAAGACATGGTTGGCTGGCTGGCGGAAAACGTCAAGGTCAGTTTCCCCGGCGACGGACAGATCATGGCCATCAGCCTCGATGAGGAGAATCAAGAACCGGCCGCGATGATTGTCAACGCCGTGACTAACGCGTACGTGGAAGAAGTGTTCAATGCCGAACGCCGCGAGAGAAACGAGCAGCGGCTTAAGCTCGATCAAATCCAAGCCGAAAAGGACGCCGAATTGAGGAGGCTGCGCGACCAGCATCAACGCCTGGCGATTGCTCTGGGAACGGGCAGCAGGGAGAAGATGGCGGCCATGCAGCAGATGGCCCTCGAGAAACTGGCCCTGCTCCAAGAGGAGTTCTATCGAGCGGAGTCGGAAGCGGCTCGTGGCGTGGCGGAACTCGAAGTGCAACAGTCGATCCGCGACGGCCTGGCCGATCGGGAAGTGTCCTTCGGCGAGGTGATCGCTTTGATCCGCTCCGATCCGGCAGCCGCCGCACACTACACGCGCCTGTATGGTGAACTGGCCCAACGCGAGCCTGAGTCGGTGGCTCCCCCGGCCGCGGAGACTCCCCCGGGCAGCACCCCGCCCGACGCGCCAACCGCCCCACCGCAGACCCCGCCGCAACTCGCGAAGCTACAAGCGGAAATGGATCGATTGATCGCCCGCTACGCCGAACACGTGCGTCGGGCAAAGCAACTCGAGTGCGATGCGGCCGTCACACGGCTGAGGCTGCAGACCGACCGGCTGAAGTATCGGGCAGACCAATTGGACGCGAAAGTGGGCGTGCAAGAGGAGTACGTCAACGCCACCACGAGGTCCAGCATCGACTACGGGATGATGACCCGAGAGATCGAGCAACTTCAGCGGATACTCGACGAACTCGTGACCGCCCGGCAGCGAATCATTGCCGATCTCGAAGCCCCGCTCCGCGTGTCCATTGTTGAGCCTCCCCTTCCGTAGTCCATGTCCACGCCCATCCTCGAACCGACCGGCCCTTCCGACCAACCCGCGCCGCGTTGCCTCTGGACGCGCCGCGATCTGGCCGTGGGGCTCTGCATGCTGGTGCTCTGGCGGAGCCTGGGCTTCGCCAACGCCGAGTGGTTTGCGGGCGTCTCGCCGTGGCTGATGTTGGTGGCCGTGCTCGTCCTGCCGGAGTTGTTCCTGCTGGGCTTCCCGACCTTCCTCGCCTGGCGGCGCGGCAATACGCAGGCCTTCGGCCGGTTGGGCCTGAAGCGGCTGCTTTGGGAGGCCGGCTTGGCGATCCCGATCTTCGTGGGCGTGTTCCTGCTGCTGGTGGCGGCGGGCTTTCTGATCAACGAGTTCTGGCCGGAAACGCCCGTCGCACCCGGCGGCTGGCAAGGCCTGACCCGCACGTCGAATATCCCGTTTGCCGTCTCGATTCTGGTGCTCTCGTTCACCTTGGTCCCAATCTGCGAGGAGGTCTTCTTTCGAGGCTTCCTGCATCGCGCACTGCGCAGCCGCATGCCGACCGCGGCCGCAGCCGTAATCCAATCGGCCGTCTTCGCCCTGGCCCACGACTACGGCTGGGTCAACGGCGTCGCGGTCTTCTTCATGGGCTTAATCCTCACGGCCGTCTACGAGTGGCGTCGATCGCTGGCCGCGCCGATCTTCGTCCACGCGGCCAACAACCTGCTGTTCGCCGTATTCCTCCTGCTCGCCGTGCTGGCCAACGCCAACGCCCCCGTGCTAGGCATCGTCGGCAGCGACCACGCCGACGGCTGCCACATCGACGAAGTCCTCCCCGCCGCCGCCGCCGCCGAAGCGGGCATCCTCCCCGGCGACGTGATCGTCGAACTCGGCAACGAGCGCATCGAGAGCTTCCCCAACCTCGTTGAAACGCTCCGCGGCCATCAAATCGACGACCGAATCCCCGTAGTCATCCTCCGCAACGGGGAGTATATTGTGGTCGAGGCGACGTTGCAGGGGAGGCCGTGAGCGGGCGGAAGTTCCCGTGCCGCTCTTGAGACTTCAGCCAGGCGGACGTTGACGTGACAGACCCACAACAGGCACGTGTCGAGGCCGGCAGGCTCATCGTGATCTTCTTTTGCGTGATCGTGATGCTGATTTCCGCCGCCACGATCATTCTCTACAACGTGAGAGTCGGCAGCGACCGACTCTTCTCCCAGAGTGTGCGGCTGGCGCTGACACTCGGGCTCTGCGTGGCCATCTATCGCGGGGCGATGTGGGCCCGGGCGATCGGAATCGCCCTCTTTCTGATCGGCGGCGTGTGGTTTTCGTGGGCCGGCTACTCCAAGGATTATGCCGCCCTTTCCAGCCGGCTCATCATGGCCGGCTACGGCGCCGCGTATCTCCTATTCGCCGGCGCGCTGATGTTCTCGCGCAGCGTCGACGTGTTCATGAAGCACCAACGATGGACGCAGCGGCAACAGCAAGACCGCTGATCAGCCCGGGTACCACTGCCGGCCGCTTGGGCGAAGGGCGTGCGGCCGAGCCGGTCAACGTCTTCGCAGTGCGGTGACCCGTCACCGCTCTTGCCTTCCCGAAACGTCCGGTTCACGCCATGGCCGAAGGCCATTCTCACCGTAGCCTGGGGCAACGCCCCAGGAAGGCGGTCTGCAGCAGAACCGGCGTTGGCCGAAGGCCATATTCACCGCCGCATCATCAATGAACACGGCCGCTCGATCGCCCGCGAGCGGCACGGATGATCTTGCGGAGAGGGCTCTGCTACTTCATCCGACTGATTCGCACAATCGTCCGTGTTGCGCCGCAACAAGATAACCGCATTTCCTCAAAACACCCGGCCCAGCGGCAGGCCGACGGTCTGTTCCGTTCGCAGCATCGGGCCGAACTCCACGGCCAGTCGCATGGCCATCTTGACATTGTGCCCTCGCCCGGGACGATCCAGCGCGATTCACCCCTTCTCCGGCCCGGAACTTGCCCACAACAGTTCGCGGCGGTCGTGGATCGGTTCGCCGAGGCACATGCGGGTGAGGCAGCGCTGAGGCACCAAGCCGGCGGCCTCAGCCCACTGTATTGCCGGGCCGTTCTCGCAGGGAACGTCAATGAAGACCGGTCTCCCGGCACACTGCCGCAAGGCCCAATTCCCCAATGCTCGGCCGACTTCAGCGGTCAATGCCCCGGCCGGGCCGATCTGGGTCGCCCGGGAACCTTGGCGAAGCATGACGTACCCCGGCAGCCGCCCCTCGGAGACGGAGAGCCCGACCGCGTCGTCGCACTCACGAGCCAACCGCTCGATCAGCCGCCGACGATCCGTGCCCGTTACTTGGCGGTCCAGCGCGATCAGGTTCTCCATTTGGCTCGCCGCCACACCTTCGACCACTTGTTCGTCGTTCGCCCCGTCACCGCCACCCGCCGTCACCGTGCCTTCCAGCCGCGTCAACTCATACTCTTCGACGAACCCCAGGCGCCGGTAGATGGGCCGCCCCAACGGGGTCGCGTCGAGCCGGACCGTACGCACGCCTCGGCGCTGCAAGTACGCCAAGGCACGTTCGACGAGTCGAGAACCGATCCCCCGGTGCCGCTGCGTCTCGTCTACCAGCACCATCGCGATCCAGCCGACCGAGTCGAACACACACGTCGTCGCCGTGCCCGCCGGCTGCCCGTTCCGCTCGGCAACGAAGCAGCCCTCCGGTTCCAGTTCGAGGAAGCGTCGCCAGTCCGCCTCCGTCTGGTTCCAGCCGGCCTGATTCTTCAGCCGCATGCCAAGCGGAACGTCGTCGGCCGTCATCTGTCGCAGCGCAATCATCACGCGTGAGATTCTGACCCTCGGCATGCCGGTTGTCAACGGAGTCGGTGAGCATATGCCAAACCCGTCAGGAGCCGTTTGTAGTGACCGCGGGTGGCACGGGTTCTTGAACCCGTGGAACGAAGTTCCCAGAGGTCGTTGAAGTGGGGCCGACGGATTTGGAGACCCTCTGGTGGCGATGCCACACCGGTTCGAGAACCGGTGCTACCCGCTGTCGCAGGGCAATCATCACGCGTGAGATTCTGACCCTCGGCATGCCGGTTGTCAACGGAGTCG
>CAYYNP010000159.1:5822-22995 GCA_964472545.1 uncultured Planctomycetaceae bacterium
TCTTGAACCCGTGGAACGAAGTTCCCAGAGGTCGTTGAAGTGGGGCCGACGGATTCGGGAGACCCTCTGGTGGCGATGCCACACCGGTTCGAGAACCGGTGCTACCCGCGGGTGGCACGGGTTCTTGAACCCGTGGAACGAAGTTCCCAGAGGTCGTTGAAGTGGGGCCGACGGATTCGGAGACCCTCTGGTGGCGATACCACACCGATTCGAGAACCGGTGCTACCCGCTCACGCGTCGGCGCCGGATACTCTCCCCCGAAAAGCAAACTCCCGCTTGACCGCCCATGAAATCACCCACCGTCAAACCCACGCACAAGCCCGTCAAGCAATACTACCAGGCGCTAGAGCAGTTCGCCGCCCAGGGCGTCACCCACGAGATGGCGGTCCGCGCGGCCTTCCAACACCTCCTGGAGCAGACGGGCAAGCGCTTCGGTCTGACGCTGATTGCCGAACTCTCCTGCGAAGGCAGCAAGGGCACGGTCCGGCCCGACGGCACGCTGCGCGACGACTTCCAGATCCGCCGCGGCTACTGGGAGGCCAAAGACACGGCCGACGACCTCGAGGCCGAGATCCGCAAGAAGATCGCCCGCGGCTACCCGCTGAGCAACACCATCTTCGAGGACACCCGCCGCGCCTGCCTCTATCAAAACGGCGAACTGGCCATGCGGGTCGACCTCACCCAGCCGGGCCACCTCTGCGATCTGCTCAACGCCCTCTTCACCTACACCGAGCCGGCCCACGAGGATTTCGGCAAGGCGATCGACGAGTTCCAGCAGCGCGTCCCCGAACTCGCCCGCGGGCTGGTGGCCAAGATCGAAGAGGCCCATCGCAGCAACCGCCGCTTCCAGGACGCCTTCGAGTCGTTCTTCGACCTCTGCCGCGAGTCGCTCAACCCCAACCTCAGCCGCGAGGCGGTCGACGAGATGCTCGTGCAGCACCTGCTGACCGAGCGGCTGATCCGCACCATCTTCGACCGCCAAGACTTCATCCGCCGCAACGTGATCGCCGCCGAGGTCGAGAAGGTGATCGACGCCCTGACCGCCAAGGCCTTCAGCCGCCACGACTTCCTCAAATCGCTCGACCGCTTCTACCTGGCCATCGAAGAGGCCGCGGCCACCATCGCCGACTTCTCCGAAAAACAGCACTTCCTCAACACCATCTACGAGCGGTTCTTCCAGGGCTACTCCGTCAAAGTGGCCGACACGATGGGCATCGTCTACACGCCCCAAGAAATCGTCGACTTCATGTGCGCCAGTGTCGAAGAGGTGCTCAAGACCGAGTTCGGCAAAGACCTCGGCTCGCCGGGGGTGAATATCCTTGATCCTTGCACGGGTACGGGGAACTTCATTGTCAATCTGATTCGCCGCATACAGAAGCGGCACTTGCAGCGCGTCTACCGTGAGCAGTTCTTCGCAAATGAAGTGATGCTCATGCCCTACTACATCGCGGCGTTGAATGTTGAGCACGCGTACTACGAGCGCACTGGTGAATACGAGCCGTTTGAGGGCCTTTGCTTTGTGGACACGCTCGATTTGGCGGAGAAGAGGCAGCAGGAATTCGCGTTCATGACGGAAGAGAACACGGTGCGCGTGGAGCGCGAGAAGGAAGCGGAGATCACCGTGATTATCGGTAACCCGCCATACAATATGGGCCAGCAGAACGAGAACGATAACAACAAGAATCGTAGTTACTCCCTCGTCGATAACCGAATCAGGGATACCTACGCGAAGGACTCGACAGCCACATTGAAGACTGAGCTCTACGATGCTTACGTGAAGTTCTTTCGCTGGGCCGTGGACCGTCTGGAAGAGCGCCCCGGCGTCGTCTGTTTCGTTACGAACAACAGCTTCGTCGACCAGATCGCCTTCGATGGTATGCAGCACCACCTCCTGCGCGACTTCAGCGCCGTATATCATCTTGACCTACACGGAAACGTCCGTCGAAACCCAAGACTCAGTGGTACTACCCACAATGTGTTTGGAATACAGGTCGGAGTTGGAATAACCCTCGCCGTGCGTTCTCGTGCCAACGAGACGCACCAGCTATTCTACCACCGAGTACGTGAAGACTGGCGCCGAGAACAGAAGTTAGATTGGATCGCAGAACGCGCTAGTGTCGGAAACGTCGACTGGGACGTGCTACCCCCATATCGTTGGATACAGCTAGGAGACAGCCAGAATGAGGCCTTTCTCCCAATCGCCGGAGAAGACGCAGCACGGGAGTCGGGCGCCGTCATGCAACCGATCTTCAGAGTTCACTCGCTTGGTGTAGCCACTAATCGAGACCAGTGGGTCTACGATTTCTCCGCGGCGAAACTCGAGGAGAAGGTACGACGTTTGATCAAGAACTACAACTTTGAGCTATTCCGGCTTTCGCAAGAAGATTCTGTGCCCGATGACATTGATGCATTTGTGAACAATGATCCCTCCTTTGTCAAATGGACCGACAGACTGAAAACAGCTCTCACAAAGGGTGTGAAGCTAAAGTGCTTCCCAGCCAACATCAGGTCAGCGCTATACCGGCCGTTCTGTCGCATGGCGATTTACTTCGATAGCCTTCTGAACCACCGTCAGTATCGCCAGAGATCGTTCTTTCCCAGAAGCAACGATACGTCGAACCAGGCCATATGCTCCACAAACCACACTCAAGTACCCTTCGTGCCGTTCATTACGCACTGCCTACCAGATCAGGCGATTGGTGGGCGCGGTGGTCAGTCACTACCCTTCTACGTCTACAGCGAAGACGGCACCAACCGCCGTGAAAACGTGACCGACTGGGCACTCGCGCACTTCCGCGAGCACTACGGCAACAAGCGGATCACGAAGTGGGACATCTTCTACTACGTCTACGGCGTGCTGCACCATGCGGGCTATCGGGAGCGGTTTGCGGAGAATCTCAAGCGGGAGTTGCCGCGGGTGCCGCTGGCGCCGGACTTTCGGGCGTTCGCCCGGGCCGGCAAGAAGCTGGCCGCGCTGCACCTGGACTACGAGGAACTGGAGCCGTACGCGCTGGAGTGGATCGAAACGCCCGACCTGCCGCTCTCCTATCGCGTCGAGAAGATGAAACTCTCGAAGGACAAGACGCAACTGAAGGTCAACGACTCGCTCACCCTGGCCGGCATCCCGCCGGAGGTCTTTGAGTATCGCCTGGGAAACCGCAGCGCGCTGGACTGGGTCGTCGACCAGTATCGCATCAAGACGGACAAGCGCAGCGGCATCACCTCCGACCCCAACCGCCCCGACGACCCCGAGTACATCGTCCGGCTCGTCGGCCAAGTGGTCCACGTCAGCCTCAAAACCGTCAAGCTCGTCCGCGGCCTGCCCGCCGAGTTCTGCACGCCGGAGTGAGAGCCGCCACGGCCCCTTTCCTTCCCGATTGGACACTTAGTTTCTGAGACTACCCGCTGCCGGACCATGTGATGGCATGGCCGTCGGCGTTGGCGGGGAAGCAGTCCAGCCCGGAGAACGGCTGCGCGACGGCAGCCGGAAGGAGAGTACGCCGCTGGCCGAGCGCTGAGGGAATGACGGCAGGCCACTACATCAGCACGATGGAGTGGTCGCCCTCGTCGTCTCGGAGTATGAGCTTGCCGCCGCCGGCTTTGGCCTTCCAGACGAAACTGTAGACGGCCAGCGCACGGCGGATCACCTCGACGAGACTGTCGGCCTGCGTCGTTTCGCGGAGTTGGTCGAGTTCGTCGCGGACCTGCTCACTCAGGTCGAGCGTCAGGCGACGAACCGGACGGTTCTTGGGGATTCTGGGCATTTGTTCTTGGGGCCCGAAAGACGGCAAGCGCGATCAAGCCGCACATCATCCCGGCCACGATGAGTGCCGCGACGATTCCTGCCGTCGTTCCGGTTGCGATCATCGCCGAGGCGATGTAGCACAACCCCGCAACACAGGCGACGACGGCCACGGCCGGCACCCCCAACTTCAGTAGGATGTCCCCCAGTTTGGCGACAAACGCATGCTTGGCCTCCGCCAAGCCACTGAACATATTGTAGTCGGGTGATCTTGCCGAATCTCCGGCGTCATCCCTTCCCGTTCTCTCGTTCATGCCGTTTGCTCCTCCAGGGGAGCCGACGGCATGAACGCAACGTCAAGAGTGCCAACATGGTGTTAGCTCCCGTTGAGGTTACGTTCTTGCAAATCGGGCGATGGACCTCTGCCATATCCTCGCTCTGAATCAGAAGAACATCTTGTTGTTTCGCGCCCGGAGGACGCACACTTCTCATCAGGCAATATGCCTCCGTTAGGTTAGATTCTTGGCTTTTTCCACAGGATCTCCTACCGACCTCGTTCTCCCCCTACCTGCGAGCCGCCAGCAGAGTATAGTGCGGCGCGGGCAGGCGAAAGTTGGACACACAGGCCGCCTTACATATATGGGTGCTCAGGTCATGCGCGTGCCGTGCATGCACCGCGCGACTCTCCGCTGCGGGGGCCCGCGGTACCCATATGCTATCCAGATTCTATACTGAACCAGCGGTTGGGTCAAGACCGGAGACGCGAGCTGGCTGATGCACCACGTATTGAGGGATAAGATCGGGGTGGCGATACTGCTTTTCGCGTTTTTCGTGGCGATCAGTCAGGGCCGCGGCCGGACCAGGTGACGGCGTGGCACTCGCGGCCCTCTTTGCGGAGCCGCTTCAAGAGCTTCTCGCGGTCGCTGGTGTCTTGGCAGACGACGATCACCTGATAGGCCGACGTTGGCGGCTTGACCTGCTCGGGCTCCTCCTCTTCCTCCGCCGGCTGGGCCATAAACGAATAGAGCAGCAGATCTTCGAACAGCTTGGGGGAGTGGTCCTCGACCTCCCGCAGCAGCTCGGCAAGCAGGTTGTAGTCGAACTCGGACAGATCGGACGTGCGGTTGTCGGCGATCGCGTAGGCGGTCGCCGTTTGGGCGTCGTGATCGACCTCGACCGCCGCGATGTGCGTCCACTTGCTGATCCGGTGCTTCGCGTTGACTACGACCGGGATGCGAACGATCGCATCTACCTCCCCTAAGCACAGGTCACCTTCCCGACGAAAGTGCCGCGCATTATTGCTCGATTTGCCCCGAAATCGCCCCAAAACGGCCCCTATTGCGCGTTTTGCGAATCGGCCGAAAACCGACTTACGACGGGCGGCACGAACGCGGCGACGCCGTAAGCGGCTGTTGAGAAACGACTTCCACGTCCCGATCGACACGGCCGGGCGTCGTAAGTGGCCGATGGCCGTGGGCAACAATTCCCGGAGGTCGAGATTCGACGCAAGGTGCTGAAGCGAAACAACTTAGGACGACACCCACGGGGCATGTTGACCGCCAGCACTTACGGGGGGAAGGCAAGCGACAACTCCCCCTCGACACAAGCACAACCCCCACAACGACTTGCGCAACGTCCGCCGGCCGCCGAATTCCGGCCACCCCTCAAAGCCGGAGCAACTTCTCGCCGCTGAGTCACTCCGCCGGCTCGAAATCGAAGTGCCGACTCTGCCGGAAGAACCGCAGCGGGTTCTCGAAAACCACCTGCCGGATCAGCGACTCCGGATGCCCGCGGCGGCGCATGGCTTCGATGAAGGCGGGGACGGCCAGCGGATCGGACGGGCCCCAGTCGGCGGAGCTGTTGACCAGGATGCGGTCGGCGCCGTAGATCTCGACCATGTCGGCGGCCCTCTCGGGCGTGGCCTTGCTGGTCGGATACATCGTGATGCCGGCCCAATAGCCGCCGTCGAGCGCGGGGCGGATGGTGTGCTCTTCGCAGTGGTCGATGCAGACCCGCGTGGGGTCGACGCGGCCGTCGGCCCCGAGCATGTCGAGGATCATCCGGGTGCCCTTGTACTTGTCTTCCAGGTGCGGCGTGTGGAACAGGAGCTGTTCGCCGCGCTGCATACCCAGGTCGATCAGGGCCTCGAGCGTGGTGACTTCGTTCGGCGTACACTTGTGCAGCCCGATCTCGCCGACGCCCAGCACGGTGGGTTTGTCGAGAAACTCCGGCAAACAGGCGATCACCTCGCGGCTGAAGCCGACGTCTTCGGCCTCTTTGGCGTTGATTCCCATCCAAGAAAAGTGGCGAATGCCGTAGTTGGCGGCCCGCTTGGGTTCCCACTCGGTGAGCTGGCGAAAGTAGTCGTAGAAGCTGTTGCTGCCGCTGCGGTCGTAGCCCATCCAAAAGGCCGGCTCGCCGACCACGACGCAGCCCATGCGGGCCATCGTCCGGAAGTCGTCGGTGGTTCGGGCGGCCATGTGGATATGGGGATCGAAGAAGTCCATCAAGGTGCTCCGGCACGGGGGGTCAGACGGTTTGCCAATTCTCGTTGTACGGCAGCGAAAAGAGCAGTTGGAGTCGCTCGGCCCGGCCGTCGTCGCCGTTGGCCAGGACCTTCAGGCTCTCGCGGATCGTCTCCAGCCGGGCGTCGTCGGCAACGTCGCCTTCGGCCCGATCGATGCGGTCCAAGGTCGCCGCGATCTCGATCAGGCGCGCCCGAAGGCCCAGGAACTCGCGGTCGAGCAGTTCCGACGCCGGTAATGAGATAGACATTGCAAACCTCCCCGATTGGGTTCTTCGGTCAAGCGGTGGTGAAGGGGGCTGCCCTACTTCGGTGGGCCGCAGCGGCGTATACGCTCTCGACGCGCCCCCAGCAGTATCTCGCACGCGGCCCGGGAGTTATTCCCGCCGGGCCGGAGCGATCTTACCCCCATCTAAACTCACCGCGGTTGGAAAATCAAGGCAAACCGGATTACGACGAGGCAGCCTAGGCAAAATCCGTCAAGTTCTCCGGTTACGCTGAAGTTCCCATCGGCCCCTGCCGATCCGGAAGACGGGGTATACCATCAGCCGAGGTGTGCGCGGCGTGAGCGAAGGCCTGTCAACGACGTTTCGAGTGCTGGCCAAGACGGAGAACGAGGCCGCCGTCCGTGTCTTGCTCCCTGCGCTCGACTCGCCGCACGCGTCGGTCCAGGAAGGGGCCTTGCGTGCGATCCTGGCGCGGCGGAGCCCGGTTGGCGGGCGCGAGCTGATCCGGCGGCTGGAAACCCTACCCCCGCAATGGGAGGAGATCATTCGCCAGCAAGGCGGGCGCATGAACCGGACGCTCCGCGACGCGATCCTCGACCCGGATCGGCAGATGTGTGCCAACGGGTGCCGAGCTGCGGTGTGGCTGCGGGAATACGACCTGATCGCCACACTGCTGAACGTATTGGAGGACCAAACGTCCGACCATGCCGATTTGGCCGCGGCGACACTTTGGGAACTGGTCGGGCTGCTCTACGAGGAGATGGCGGGCACCGGCGAAGGCTCGAACCGCCGCGACCCGCAGCTTGTGCGGCGGCACGTCGTCGCGGCGTTGGAATCGTCGGTGAAGCGATTCGGCGATCACACGCACAACCGCCGGGAAGTGATCGAGTCGTTTCTGCTGTTGGTCGGCCGCGACAACGTCACACTGCAGCAGATCCTTCAGGATCCGCACCATCCGAGCTTCCTGATCATGGTCGACGTCCTCTCCCACAGCAACGGCATCGGGGTGATCCGGCTGCTGTTGAGCTACCTCGACGATCCGCACGTACCCTCGGCAGTGCTTACGGTGATCGGCAAGCGGAGCGACGCGAAGTTCGTGCGCTATTTCCTGCGGAAGATCGGCCGCCAACCGTCGGACGTGGTGGCGGGCAACCTCAAGCGGATGCAGTCGATCACTTGGCTTTCGCAAGGCGGCGAGCTGTTCGCCGAACTCGACGAACCGGCCCAGCACGGCACGATCCAATTGGCGATGCACGCAGGCATTCCGCGCCGCGAGGCCTTTGTGGTGGTTGAGCAGATGCTGCTTTACGGCGAGCCGGGTGCCCGGCGCGAGGCGGCGGCGGCGTTGGGCGAATTCCCCGGTGCCGACGCCAACAACCTGGCACTAAAGGCGCTGGACGATCCGGACCCGAAGGTCCAGGCCAACGTGTTGGCCCAACTTCGTCAGCGCGGCATTCCCGGTGTACTGCCGCGGATGCTGGAGATGATCGACAGCCCCCACGCGATCGTGCGTCAGGCGGCCCGATCGGGCCTCGACGAGTTCAGCTTCCCGCGCTACGTCGGCGCGTTCGACATGCTCGACGACGACGTGCGATACAGCACCGGCATGTTGGTCAAGAAGATCGACCCGCAGACCGTCCCGCTGCTGAAAGAGGAAATGGGGTCGCGTCTGCGAACGCGTCGGATTCGAGGGTTGGCAATTGCGCGAACCATCGAAATGGTCGCAGCTCTCGAAGAGACGATCGCCGCACTGCTGGGTGATGAAGACCACTTGGTGCGCTCCGAAGCGGCCATGGCGTTGGCCGAAGGCACCAAGGAAGTGAGCATCAACGCACTGACCGGGGCACTCGGCGACACCAGCACGACGGTCCGCGAGGCGGCCCGCAAGAGCCTCAGGGCACGCACCTCCGGCTCACCGTTACCATAAGGCCAACTGTTCCGATAGCCCGATACCATGACCGATCCGCGACAGATCGATACACTGCTGGCCCAGGCAAGCCGCTTCGAGGGCCTATCGAAAGGGTTCAAGGGCCGGCGTATCGACACCGGCGACGTGATATTCGGCGTGGTGATCCTGGTCGGCATCATCGCCGTGGTGTGGGTGCTCTCCTACCTCTTCTCGTTGCGAGAGCGCCACGGCGCCTACGCCAGTCCCACGCGGCTGTTCCTCAGCCTGTGCAGCGCCCATCGCCTCCGCTGGCCGGACCGCTGGCTGCTGTGGCGGCTGGCCAGGGCAAAGAAGGTGGAGGATCCCGCTCGGCTGTTCCTGGAACCGGAACTGTTGGACGCCGCAGCCATGCGACCCTGGTTTCGCGTACGTGCCGAGCGCCTGCGCGAAATGCGAAACAGTCTGTTTGCCGAGCCGGACGTCTCGCGGAACGAGACGCCTACTACCGCCTAACGCGGCGAGGGCGTCGGATAGGCGCTTCCGCGGCCGCTGGCCTTCGAGGCGGGCGGCTGCCGCGGCTGGAACAGGCCGCTGACGTCGCCGGTCGATTCGCGGACGACGCCGTCGGCCGGCTTCGGCTGGAAGTCGCGCGGGTTGGCGCCGGCGCCGTAACGGATCACCGGCGTTTGATTCCGCCAGCCCATACGCCGCAGGAGGTCCTCGACCGAGATCGCCTTGACGCCGTTCTCTTCGGCCTTGCCGTTCATCTGGCTGTAGGCCGTGAAGGCCTGCGACTTCAGATTCGGCTCGGCCCCGCGGATCAGGTAGTCGGTATCCAGCGAGATGTCGCCGTGGCGGACGCCGGCCTCGTCGATCCAGCAGTCGACGATGGCGCCGTTCATGGTGATCAGATTGCGAACCGTGTTCACGTCGCTCACGCCGTCGCCGTCGATGTCGATCGTGCCGGAGAGCGCGAAGTGCGTCTGCTCGCCGGGACTCCAAACCGGGGTGTGGATCTTGTCGCCCACGAGGATCGGGTCGGAGATCACGTCCTCGACGATGCGGGCCTCGGCCACGCTGTCGCCGCGGATTCGCGTGACTTCGATCGAGGCCTTCTTGGCCGCGCCGAGCAGGTTCGTAGTGTTGGCCGGATAGACGCTGAAGGTGATTTGCGGACGCAGCAGGTCGGCGCGGCCGAGATTGATCCACACCACGCCGTCACGTTGCGACACCCAGCGGATCTCGCCGTCGGGGACCTCGAACGTGCCTTCCTGGGTTTTGCGCTGCTTGCGGTTCTCTTCCTGCCGTTTTGTTCTCTCCCTGCCCAACTCTTTCACCGCGGTGGCCAGGGCTTCCTGGATGGTGCTCTTCTCGGCATCGGACTTGTTGATCGAATCATTCCAGCGCGTCTGGTGGCCGCCCTGCTCCTGCTTAATGACGCCGATCGTGTTTTCGTAGTCGGTTCGAATCTTCTCGTTGTCGGTCTTGAGCTGCGCCAAGGTATCGGTAAACACCACCTGCGCCGCGTCGCTACCTTCGAAGCGGACCTTGTAGTTCGCGGCCAGTTCGTCGAGTTGCGATTGCAGCGTCTGGATCCTGGCGTTGCGCTCGTCGATCATGCGGCGGAGTTCCGGCAACACGCCGTGGTAGTTCAGTTTCGCCGTATGCACGCCGCCGGCGTAACTGGCCATGTCCTGGTTGAAGAAGCCTTCGATCGACGCCGGCGCCGCGGGGTCTTCACCGTCCTTGGTGACGTCCATTTCTAGCGGGAAGCCCATCAGTTCCTTCATCCGCTCGGCCTTTTGCTGAAAGACCCTCCGCGTGCCTTCTTCCTCGCGGGCGGTGTCTGCGGCCTTCTCGGCCTCGACCTTCTCGTCCTGTGCCTGCTTGAAGAAGAGAAAGGTGGTTACGGCCAGTAGAATCGTGGTGATGAAGAAGATGATCACCGCAATCTGATAGGCTTGGCTTTCGCGTGCCATGACTGTCTAGCTCCTTAATGGCCCGGAGGCAGAATCTCTGCATCCAGGGGGCTGGTAACGGCCTCTTCTCAATCTCCCCGCTCGGCCGTTCCGGTAGAAACCGAGATTCGGGGAGATAAGGCTTGTGGGACAACGACCTAGGTCGATTTTAACTGCACTCAAAGACAGTGTCAAACAAAAGCCACGCACGCCGGGCCGCTCGGGAGTGTATGGGCCTGGTCGGCGGCAAATGGTGCCGGCAAAGCCGGACACCCACCCGATGGACTTAAGTCGATCACCCCGAAGGAACCGCATGCCCTTGTGAGTCGAGTCGCCTTGGTGTAGAAAGCGACCGCGGGTGTCGAACCCTTCGCACCCGTCGCTGGCCCCAAGACGTTGAAAACATGCGCAAACCCGATCGGCAAATCTCCTTGCCGGGCTTCGACCCGGAGCCGCAACCGTCCCCTCCGACGCCTGCCGAGCCGCCTCCGCTGGCTTCTGCGACCCCCTCTCCGGAGTCGCTGGACGGCCTATCCGTATGGGTGATCGACGCCCACTCGCTGATCTACCAGGTCTTCCACGCCATGCCCGAAATGACCGGCCCCCGTGGCGAGCCGGTGGGGGCCGTCTACGGATTCACGCGCGATCTGCTCTTCCTGCTGACTGAGAAGACGCCCGATTACCTGTTCTGCGCCTTCGACCTGCCGGGCAAGACCTTCCGGCACGAGATGTTCGATCAGTACAAGATCCAACGCTCCGAAATGCCCGAGAACTTGGTCCCGCAGATCGCCTCGATCCGCCGAGTGCTCGCCGCCATGGCCATTCCGGCGCTCGGCTGCGAGGCGTACGAGGCCGACGACGTGTTGGCCACGGTCGCCCGGATCACCGACGAACTCGGTGGGCAGTGCCGCGTGGTCACCGGCGACAAGGACTGCCGCCAACTGATCACCGACCGCGTGCAGGTCTACAACATCCGCAAAGACCAGTTCTTCGACGCCGAGGCCCTGCAAGAGGAATGGGGCATTGCGCCCGGGCAGGTCGTCGATTTTCAGTCGCTGGTCGGCGATTCGGTCGACAACGTGCCCGGTGTGCCGTTGATCGGGCCGAAGATCGCCCAACAACTGCTCTCGCAATACGAAACGCTGG
Organism: uncultured Planctomycetaceae bacterium; assembly: GCA_964472545.1. Lineage (GTDB taxonomy): Bacteria > Planctomycetota > Planctomycetia > Pirellulales > Thermoguttaceae > CAYYNP01. The sequence goes on from CAYYNP010000159.1 coordinate 17,308, forward strand.
AAGGCGTTTTGGACCACGCCTCGGAGGTCTCCGGCAAGAAACGCAAGGAGAACCTCGTCCGCTATCGCGACCAGGCCCTGATGAGCCGCGACTTGGTACGGCTCGACGTTAAGACGCCGGTGGCAATCGATTGGGAAGGTGGACGCGCCGGGCCGATCGATCGGCAGGCGGTTACGGCGTTGTTTCACGAGTTCGGCTTTCGCAACCTGGGCCAGAAGCTCAACGCGCTGGAGGAGATGCCCAGCGCGCCGCAGCCGGCCATTGAGGCGACGTACCGGGTGGTCGATACGCCCGAGGCGCTCGCGGCGCTGGTCGTACAACTGGGCCAACAGCAGCGGATCTCGCTCGACACGGAGACGACCGACGTGCGTCCCCGACGGGCGGAAATCGTGGGTTACTCGTTCGCCTTCGCCGACGACGAGGCCTGGTACGTGCCGGTTCGGGCGCCCGAGGGCGAGCCTTGTCTCGATCCGCAGCAGACGCTCGAGGCGCTGCGGCCCGTGCTCGAAGACCCGGCGATCGAGAAGATCGGCCAGAACCTGAAGTACGACATGATCGTGCTGCGATCGGCGGGCGTCGAACTGGCCGGCGTGGCCTTCGACACGATGGTGGCCGACTACCTGCTGGACGCCGGCCGGCGGAACCACAACCTCGACGATCTGGCCCAGCGTCACCTCGGCCATACCACGACCAAGATCTCCGAACTGATCGGCACCGGCAAGAAGCAGAAGCGGATGGACGAAGTCCCCGTGGCCGAAGTCACCGACTATGCCGGCGAGGACGCCCTGCTGCCGGTCCGGCTGCGGCCGATCTTGGCCGAAGGGCTTGCAAGTACCAATCTCGAAGGCCTCTTCGCCGACCTGGAACTGCCGTTGATCGACACGCTGGTCGAGATGGAATTCAACGGCGTGAAGGTCGACGTCGACCGGCTCGGCGAACTCAGCCGCGGCTACGGCGAGCGGATCGACACGTTCCAAGAGCAAATCTACGAGTTGGCCGGACACCCGCTGAACATTGCTTCGCCAAAGCAACTCCAAGAGGTGCTCTTCACGGAGTTGAAGCTGCCGATCGTCAAGAAGACGCCCAAGGGGGAGCCCAGCACCGACGCCGACGTGCTCGAGGAGTTGGCGCCGCTGCACTTGTTGCCGGCGAAGATCGTCGAATATCGCCAGTACGCCAAGCTGAAGAACACGTACGTCGACGCCCTGCCGAAGCTGGTCCATCCGGCGACCGGGCGCGTGCACGCCTCGTTCAACCAGGTCGTGGCCGCCACCGGCCGGCTCAGCAGCAGCGACCCGAACCTGCAAAACATCCCCGTGCGCACGCCCGCGGGGCGCGAGATCCGTTCGGCCTTTGTGCCGGGTGAAGAGGGCTGGGTACTGTTGGCAGCGGACTATTCGCAGATCGAGTTGCGGGTGTTGGCCCATTTTTCCGGCGACGAGCAACTCTGCGGCGCCTTCGCACGCGATGAAGACATCCACGCTCGGGTTGCGGCGCAGGTCAACGGCGTGGCGCTGGAGGACGTGACGCCCGAGATGCGGCGAGCGGCCAAGGCGGTCAATTTCGGGGTGATTTACGGCCAGAGTGCGTTCGGGCTGGCCAAGGCATTGCGTATTGAGCGCGAGGAAGCGGCCCAGTTCATCGACGGCTATTTCGAGGGCTACCCTGGCATCGAGACGTTTCTCGAGGGCGTGTTGGCCGAATGCCGCGAGCGTGGATACGCCAGTACGATTCTCGGCCGCCGGCGTCCGATCAGCGGCATCCGCGACGAACTGGCCCGGCAGGCCGCGGGACGCCAAAAGAACCTGGGCGAGCGGACGGCCGTCAATACGGTAATCCAAGGCTCGGCGGCCGACCTGATCAAGCTGGCCATGATCGCGATCCATCGCCGTCTGCGCGAGGAGAAGTCCCCCGCCCGGATGTTGTTGCAGATCCACGACGAGTTGATCTTCGAGGTTCCGGCAGAAGAAGCTGGGATGCTGGCGGCGCTGGTGCAAGAGGAGATGGGAAGTGTCAGGAAGCTAGAAGTTCCCTTGAAAGTCGACGTCAAGGCCGGCCCGAATTGGGCCGACGCGGAGAAGATGGCGAGTTCGGATTCCACCGTTTAGCCGTCGCCGGCACGGCGACGAGGCCCCAGATGCACCTAATCGGAATACTCGGCGGCGTGGCCAGCGGAAAGAGCCTCGTCTCTCAAATGCTGGTCGATCTGGGGGCCGGATGGCTCGATGCGGATCGGGCGGGCCACGAGGTGCTACGGATGCCGCACATTGAGGCGGCGGCCCGGCAACGCTGGGGAGAGCGCGTCTTCGATGCCGACGGAAGAATCGACCGACCCCGGTTGGCCGAGATCGTCTTCGCCCACCCGGAGCAGCCCACGGCCGAACGTCGATACCTCGAGCAGCTCACCCACGACGAGATCGCCGTACGACTGCGCCAGCAGGCCGACACCCTCTCTGAGGGGGGGTGCGTTGCCGCCGTTTTGGATGCCCCGTTGCTTTTGGAGGCCGGTTGGGATAAGCTATGTAGGTGGCTCGTGTTCGTCGCAGCGCCTCGGTCGCAGCGGCTGATGCGAGCCGTTGGGCGAGGTTGGAGTGAGGAGGGTTTTTCGGCTCGCGAGGCCGCCCAGGAATCGCTGGATCGCAAACGCGGGCGTGCCGATGTGACCATAGACAATTCCGGTTCGACCGCAGCCACGCGCGCGCAGCTCGAGCAGTTTTGGCGGTCGCATTTGGGTTGAACTCCCCTCTGCCTTTCCCACCACGGCCACCCCTTCACGGTATCGTCAATCCTGCGCAAATCGTCGGAGGCCTTCGTCTCGGCACGGCGCCGGGCGAGCGGTCCCTCCCCACAACCGGCTATCCATCCACCGGCTACCATCGCCGCAATCTGGCCGATGAGGCCACGTTCCCTTCCCTACTCACTTTCCACTTCTTCGCAACATCGCCACTCGGACCCACCGCCGGCGCCTTCTGCGCGTCGGAAACGCACCTCATCCGGAGCACCCTGACCATGGCACGGGCGAAATCCACCAAGCCGGGCGTCGCCGGCCGCCGACCCCCGGCGGCCGCGCAGGACGACGCGCAGGCCGTCGCCGACGATTACGAAAATGACGACCAGGAGCCCGTCTCCCTGGCTGAAGAGTTGGCGTCCCAGGCCGCCACGCTCAAAGACGAAATCCACGACCGCTACGAGCAGATCAAGCAGTCGGGCGATACCCACATCGCCAAGCTCCAGCGGATGTCGATGGGCGAACTGATCGAAGAGGCCCGCCGCGAGAATCTCACCGACTACGCCGGAATCAAGAAACACGACTTGGTGTTCAAGATTCTCAAGGAGCGGGTGAAGCTCAACGGGCTGATGTACGGCGAGGGCACGCTCGAGGTGTTGCCCGACGGCTTCGGTTTCTTGCGCAGCCCCGACTACCACTACCTCTCCTGCCCGGACGACATCTACGTTTCGCCCAGCCAGATCCGCCGGTTCGGTCTGAAAACCGGGGCCACCGTGTCCGGACAGATCCGCCCGCCGAAAGAGAACGAACGCTACTTCGCCCTGCTGCGGGTCGAAGCGATCAACTACCAAGATCCCAACCTGCTCTCCGACAAAGTCTTCTTCGACGACCTCACGCCCCTGCACCCCGACCAGCGCGTGGTGATGGAGACCACGGCCGAAGAAGTCAACATGCGGGTGGTCGATCTGATCGTGCCGATCGGATTCGGCCAGCGAGGATTGATCGTCAGTCCGCCGCGGGCCGGCAAGACAATCCTCATGCAGAAGATGGCCAAGGCCGCGTTGACGAACTATCCCGAACTGTACGTCTTCATGCTGCTGATCGACGAGCGGCCGGAAGAAGTCACCGACATGGAGCGTCAGGTCCGCGGCAAGAACTGCGAGGTGATCAGTTCCACTTTCGACGAGCCGGCCGCGCGCCACATCCAGGTCTCCGAGATGGTGCTGGAGAAGGCCAAGCGGATGGTCGAGTACGGCCACGACGTGCTGATCTTCCTCGACTCGATCACGCGGTTGGCCCGGGCATGGAACGCCGAGTGCCCCAACTCCGGCAAGATCCTCTCCGGCGGCGTCGACGCCAACGCGTTGCAGCGGCCGAAGCGCTTCTTCGGCTCCGCTCGAAAGATCGAAGAAGGCGGCTCACTGACGATCATCGCCACGGCGTTGATCGATACCGGCAGCCGGATGGACGAGGTGATCTTCGAGGAGTTCAAAGGGACCGGCAACCAGGAAATCCTGCTGGACCGCAAGCTGGTCGACCGGCGGATTTGGCCGGCGATCGACATCAATCGCAGCGGCACCCGACGCGAAGAGATGCTGCTGGACCCGGAGGAACACCGCCGCGTCTGCATCCTCCGCCGCGTGTTGGACGACATGAATCCGCCGGAGGCCATGGAGTTGCTCGCCACCCGGCTGCGAAAGACGCAGAACAACGCCGAGTTCTTGATGAGCATGAACTTGAAGTAGCCGGCAGACGCCGGGAACTCCGGCAAGCTCCGGCTATCCCTCTCCAACCAACACCCCACCCAATCCACCCAGCCCACCAAAACACCGTGCCCAACGTCTACCAAGGAAACCACTCGGCCCCGGAAGGCCGTTTTGCCATCGTCGTCGCCCGCTTCAATGAGTCGATCACCTCCCGGCTGCTCGACGGGGCCGTCGCCACGCTCACCTCACACGGCGTGGCCGACGACGCGATCGACGTGGCCTGGGTTCCCGGCGCGTACGAGATCCCCACCGTTGCCAACCAGATGGCCACCAGCGGGCGTTATCTGGCGGTGATCTGCCTGGGGGCCGTGATCCGCGGCGAGACGACCCACGACCAGCATATCAATCGAGCCGTGGGCAACACGCTGGCCGAGATCGGCGTCCGCTGTGGGCTGCCGGTGCTCTTCGGCGTGCTGACCTGCAACTCGCTCGAACAAGCTATCGTCCGCTCCGGCGGCGAGGCCACCACCGGCAAGGACGTCGCCGACGCCAAGAAGGGCAACAAAGGGATCGATTGTGCGGAAGCGGCCTTGGAGATGGTGAACCTGATGGGAAAGATCGGGAGTAGGCAGTAGGCGGTAGACAGTAGGCGGTAGGCGGTAGGCGGTAGACGGTGGAAAGCACGGGGGCCGTCTCTGCCAACGGTCCATCATCAATCACAAATCATCAATCATAAGTCGCAGTTTCGCATGCCCAAGCGTAGTCTGGCCCGAGAGGCCGCGTTACAGATCTTGTATCAGGATGACGTGAATACGCACGTCAATCCGGCGATGGCCGACGCAATGCTCGAGAGCCGGCTGAAGGAGCCCGAACTGCTCGAATTCGCCCGGGCGCTGGTGGCCGGCGTGCGGCGGAATCGAGGCGAACTGGACGCGTCGTTTGCGAAGATCGCGGAAAACTGGAGCGTCGACCGCATGGCCGCCACCGACCGCAACGTGCTGCGGCTGGCCGGCTTCGAGATCCTGCACACCGACACGCCCGATCGCGTGGCGATCAACGAAGCCGTCGAGCTGGCAAAACGCTTCGGCGCGGCCCAATCGGGCCCGTTCGTCAACGGGATTCTGGATCGGCTGATGCGGGAGAGAGAAGCAGTGGATAGTGGTGAGTGGGGAGTAGGGAGTGGGGAGTAGGGAGGGCGGAGGGCGGAGTGGGGAGTGGGGAGTAGGTAGGGCGGGGTGGGGGGGGGGGAGGGCG
>CAYYNP010000160.1:0-22692 GCA_964472545.1 uncultured Planctomycetaceae bacterium
ATTTGTGCGAAGCACCCTTCGGGCCGTTCCGGCAAATTGGACCTGCCCCCTTTTTGCGGCAAAATCAAGCGTATGATTGATTGACCGGCAGTTCTTGTTATGCTGGTTGGGTATGCCGGTGAAGCGGGACCACGAAGGGCTCGTTTCACGGGACGCAAGTTGTCGAATCCAACAGACCGCAACCGCAGGAGAGCCGCCCGATGAAGTGCGCACTATCACTGCTTCTGGCCATCACCACCGCCTCGGCGTCCGCCGCCGACTGGCCTCAGTTTCACGGCCCCAACCGCGACAACAAATCGCCCGACACCGGGTTGCTGAAGACCTGGCCCGACGGGGGCCCGACGTGCCTTTGGGAAGCGGCCGGGATTGGCGAGGGATATTCCAACGTGGCAATCATCGGCGGGCGGATCTACACCACCGGAGAGATCGACGAAGATTGCGTGATCACCGTACTCGACATGCAGGGCAAGCCGGTCTGGACTCGCACCAACGGCAAGGCCTGGGCAAAGAGCTATCCCGGCACCCGCTCCACGCCGACGATCGCCGGCGGGCTGCTCTACCACGAGAGCGGGATCGGCAACGTGATCTGCCTGAAGCCCGACAGCGGCGACGTGGTATGGACGGCCAACATCATCGAGCAATTCGACGGCCGCTTTCCCATTTGGGGGCTGGCCGAGTCGCCGCTGGTCTTCGACGACAAGGTGATCGCTACGCCCGGCGGCGAAGAAGTCAGCATGGTGGCGCTCGACCGTAAGACGGGCGACGTCGTCTGGAAATGCACCGGGGCCGGCGACAAGCCGGGCTACGCCTCGCCGATCCTGATCGAGTTTCAGGGGCTGCGGCAGATCGTCACCGCGATGTCGGAATCGATCGTCGGAGTCCGCGCCGACGACGGCAAGCTGCTGTGGCGCTTCCCGCACAAGGTCTACGCCGAGGAGAATATCACCACGCCCATCTTCCACGACGGCTGCCTGATCGTTTCCGGGTGTGTCCGCAAGGGCACCACGTCACTCAAGTTGAAGGTCTCCGGCGACGAATGTGCCGTAGAACAACGCTGGCTCAATCGAACGCTCGACAACAAACAGGGCGGTATTGTCCTGCTGGACGGAAGACTGTACGGCTACGCCGAGACCCAGAGCCGAACGGCGCCCTGGATGTGCATCGATTTCGACTCCGGCGAGACGATCTTCCAGTCGGCTTCGGTGACGTCGTCGTACAAGTACAAGAACGGGTGTCTTACCTACGCCGACGGGATGTTCTATCTCTTCGCCGACAACGGCAACATGGCCCTGGCCAAGCCGACGGACGAAGGCTTCGAGGTCGCCGGCCGGCTGAAGATCGAAGAGCCGGGCGAGCGCCCGACGTGGGCCCATCCGGTGGTCTTCGGCGGGCGGTTGTACATCCGCACCGGCGACAAGCTGAGCGTCTACGACGTTTCCCCGTAGGCGCCGGCGAAACTCGTGACAACGGTCATTCCTTTGCGAAGCTTGCAGCAGAATCCGCTACGGGAGTTGGAAACCTCATGATCCAGAACACTCGCTTCTTCCGCTGCTTCCTGTGGGCTTCTTTGGCGATCGTATGGGGTATGGCCGCCGATCACGCCGCCGATCACGCCGCCGATCGCGCCGGCGGTGCCGAGCAAAGCCCGGCCACCAGTGCCGCCGACCGTATGGCGTCGTGGCAGCAGCATCAAAAGCTGAAGGCCGAGTCGATCTTCAAGGATATCCCCTGGACGGCCGTCGGCCCCAGGTTCCAGGGAGGCAAGATCGAGAGCATCTGGTGTCCCAAGAAACACAAATCGACCATCTACGCCGGCGTCGGATCGGGCAACCTCTGGAAAACCGTCAACAACGGCACCACGTGGAAGCCCGTCTTCGAGAACGAATCGACGTTCTCCCTGGCGGTGGTAACCGTCTGCGACAAGGATCCCAACCTGGTCTGGGTCGGCACGGGCGAACCTCACATGGCGCGAAGTTCCTATGCCGGAACGGGCGTCTTCAAATCGACCGACGGGGCCGAAACGTGGCAGCACATGGGCCTGGTCGACATACACCATATCGGCCGCGTGCTGATCGATCCGGAAGACTCCAACGTGGTCTACGTGGCGGCGCTGGGGCATCAATATACCTACAACGAACAGCGCGGCGTGTTCAAGACCACCGACGGCGGCAAGACGTGGCAGAAGATCCTCTATATCTCCGAGGAGATCGGCGTGGTGGAAGTGGCCATGGATCCTTCCGACAACAAAACGCTCTACGCCATCGCCTGGGAACGTGACCGCAAGGCCTGGCACAACCACGACGCCGGCCCCGGCTCCGGGCTCTACAAGACCACCGACGCGGGCAAGACCTGGCGTCGGATCACCAACGGGCTTCCCGAAGGAGAGCACGCCGGCAGAATGGGGATTGCCATCTCGCCTTCGAATCCCAATGTGCTCTACATCATTGCCGCCTACCAGGGCGGCAAGGTCTACCGCAGCGACGACAAGGGCGAGAGTTGGCGCCGGACCCATGAGGGCAACGTCAGGACCGGCGTCGGTTACGACTTCTGTCTGATCCGCGTCTCGCCCGACAACCAGGACGAGGTCTACGTGGTGGCCTTTTCGCTGCTCTGTTCGACCGACGGCGGTAAGACCTTCGAGAACCGGTCCGAGCGCGTCATGCCGATGCTCTCGTACGACGCCGGCCGCGGTCCGCATTGCGACAATCACGACATGTTCATCGATCCCGACGAACCCGACCGGATCATGCTGGGCACCGACGGAGGGCTCTACATCTCGTATGACCGGGCCAGGACGTGGCTGCACGTCAATACGCTGCCCATCTCCGAGTTCTATGCGATCTCGGTCGATATGGCCGAGCCGTATCGCATCTGGGGAGGCACGCAGGACAACGGGGCCCTGTACGGTGAGGCACGGCCGATGAAGCTCGGCGTGGATCACTGGAAGACGCTCGGCGGGGGCGATCAGTACGTCACCCGAATCGATCCGAACGACCTCGACGTGGTCTATCGCGAGGGCATGTTTGGCGCCATGGGACGGCAGAATCTTCGCACGGGCGAAGGCCGCGGCATCCGGCCCGGGGCCCCGCCGGGAGAGCCGCGGCTGCGATTCAACTGGGTAACCCCTTACATCCTCTCGCACTACAACTCACGCACGCTCTACGCCGGCGCGAACCGGCTCTTCAAGAGCGAAAACCGCGGCGACGAGTGGAAGTGTATCAGCCCCGACCTGACGACCAATCCCGGCCCGGAAAAGCAGGGCAACGTGCCTTACGGGACGATCACCGACGTCTCCGAGTCGCCGCTGAAGGAGGGCCTGCTCTACGTCGGCACCGACGACGGCCAGGTTCACGTGACCCGGGACGACGGGGCCACCTGGACCAAGATCAACCGAGGCCTGCCCGACCGATGGGTAACGCGTCTGGTCGCATCGAAATACGACGTGGCCACCGTCTACTGTTCGCATACCGGATACCGGCAGGACGACTTCCAGACGTATCTCTTCGTGTCGACCGACTACGGAAAGAACTGGAAGTCGATCGCCAACAATCTGCCCGACGAGTCGGTCAACGTGATCCGCGAAGACCCGTTCGAGGAGGGCATTCTCTACGTGGGCACTGAACTGGGCGCCTATTGCTCGATCGACGCCGGTAAGACCTGGCATTCACTCTGCAACCATATGCCCACCGCAGCAGTACACGACATCGCGGTCCACCCGCGAGACGGCGATTTGGTCATCGGCACGCACGGCAGAAGCGCCTTCGTGCTGGACGCCAAGAGAATCCGCGAGATCAAGCAGGGGCTTTAGTGCTTTGTCAATCTTAGGTCTTTGGGTGCCATGCCCACGCTTGCGTGGGCATGTTGCTCAGGTTTTTGGCATGCCCACGACAAGCGTGGGCATGGCACCCGAACCCCCAATTCAAGGCTTGGCAAAGCTCTACCGTCCGATCCCACACTCGCAGACGAAATACTCCGGCTTCAGATCGGCCATCGCCTCTTTGAGCTTCTCCAACTCTTCGGCCGGTCCGTGCGCCTCGATTCGCATCAGGTCGGCGATCTTGAGGAACTCGCCGATCAGGGCGCCGCAATTCTCGAAATGGGCCAGCACACCGTCGGCGTCCTGATAGGCCTCTCGGCAGAAGAGCACGTCGCCGTTGAAGGTGAAGTTGTAGTAGAGACACTTCTCCTCGCCGGCCACTTTCTCGCAAAACTGGGCGAGAAACGACTTGCAGGCCTCCATCTGCCCTGCGTGGATCGTGAAATACGGGTGAATGCTGATGACGTTGTCCAAGGTACTCATCGCGGCCTCCTGATGTGCCAGAATCGAACGACTCCGTTCGGGGAGCCTTCACACGCGTGGAGATTACCCGGTTTGCGCACACAAGGCAAGTAGGCGCGGCGGCCACTCGCCGCGGTCTTCGCTCGATGCCGCCCCGTTCAATGCCGCCCCGTTCGTCGGTCCCGCCTATTCGCTCGAAACCAACGGCAGCGTGCGGAAGTCGGGATCGTCGCGGTCCTTCAGATCCCGCTTCCCTTCATACGTTCCGTAATAGGGCGTGTTGGCGTCGATCCACGTAACCACCCTCACGAACTCCTCCCGCGAAAGCTCGGCCTGGCAAGACGTGCCGGGGGTAAGCCGCGGCGTGAGCTTGCTCAGGTGCGATCCGTAGCTCAGCGGCGGCAACGGACGGAAGCCGGACCGGCCGAATCCACACTGCCGGGAACTGACCAGGCCGCGGCCCAGGATGTTCTCGTAAGAGCGGTTCCAGGTCTCCGTCGGCACACCGGTCAGGTCGAGCCGGCCCTCGGGGTTCGTCTCGCCGTGACAGCCGACACAGTGCTTGTCCAACACCGGCTGCACGTCGGCAGCGTAGTGGACCGTGCGCGGGCCGCGGTCGCCGGGCTGGGGGAAAAGCGCCTGCACCGGACGGGTCATGGCCAGCGAGTGGCTGGGGGCCATGTTCGGCGCCTGACGTCGATGCTCGTGGCAGCCGATGCAGGACCGCTTCTCGCCCGGCTTCATGTTGATAAACGTGGCCATGTGCTGCAACTGCATGTAGTTTTCGTCCAGCGCCTGGAAGAAGACGTTCTCTCCGGCCGGCACCTCGAAGCAGGCCGAACCGTCTTCGTGGACCTCGGCCACGCCGAAGACCTTCTTGCGATGGACGTTCCCGGCCAAGCCGAGCCGGAAGATGCCGTTTTCATCCCAAGGCCACGTCAGCGCGGCCATCACGCGGATGTACTTGACCCTGCCGCGCTGGATGCCCGTCATGCCCTGGTAGACGTCCTGGATGAAGACGGTGCCCGTTGCCTGCGGCTGGCTTTGCGATGGCTGTTCCGCCGCCATGGTCGGAACCACGTTGGCCGGCATCCGCCGCGGCCGCAATGGCATCGGCTCGAAGCAGGAGATTTCCGGGTCGGCGTAGAGCGGCGCCCGATTGCCCCAGGCGTCGAGTGCGTAGATGCCGTAGTTCGTTTCACTCCGGTCGCCTTTGCTCGGCGCGTGGGAGACAAGGAAGAACTGCTCGGAGAAGGGATACGGCGTGAGGAAATAGCCCATGTGCCAGGTGGAGTGGTACATGCACGGATAGGCGATCTCGGGGGTGATCGACGTCATCGCGCCGGCCGAGCGCCGCGTGCGGCGGTTGTCGACCAGGATCACGGAACCGCCGTTGCGTCCACAGTGAGGATTGCCGACGGTCACGAGCCGCGAACTGCCCGGAATGGCCCGGGTGTGGATCATCCCGGAAGGCCGCATCGTGCTGTTCTTGAAGATGTGGTCCACGCCGCTGCCGTCGGGCCGCACGGCCCAGACGCCCTGTCCGTTGCCGAGTCCCTTGTCGACGTATTCCCAGCGCGTGTAGACGACCCGGCCGTCGTTCAACAGCGTGGGCCCCATTTCCGTCAGCGGCCCCTGCGAGATGCACTGCATGTTGCCCCCGTCGGCGTCCATGATGTGCAGACTGCTGACGGTGGTGCCGAAACAGAAGACGTTCCGCTGCGAGCGGGCCGATACGAAAATGATCTTGCCGTTGGGCAGGTAGCACGGGTCGGTGTCGTGGAAGGCATAGTCGCGGCCGCCAATCGCGCAGCCAACCGCCTGGACCTCTGTCTGGTCGCTGAAGGTGAGTTGACGCAGGCTGCCCGGCACGCGCTGGCCCGTGGCCGGGTCGAGCCGGATCTCGTAGATGTGAAAGGCGTTGGGCCCTTTCTCGGCGCCTTCTTCTTCCGCTTGCTTGTAACAGAAGACGACTCGCGTGCCGTCGAACGAGAGGTCGAAACGGCCGAACAGGCCCCCGTCGAGTTCCGGCACGAGTTTTGTGACCTTGCCGTCCGGGGTCACCGGCGAGAGGACAAAGATGTTGCTGTCGCCGCCCTTGTGATGGTGGTCTTCGTAGATGTGGGCGTTGTACGGCCTGCGCTTGATGAACAGGAGCTTGTCGAACTTAAGCGCCGGATGGGCCAGCATCGCCTCGCGGCGAAGCAACTTCAGGGCGTCCTCGTTCGTTCGTTCCTCCTCCGGAACGTCCTCTTCACCGGCCCAGGTCCTGGCCATCAGAAAACTCCGCTGGCACGGCTTGACGGCCGACACTGTGCTTTGTTTCTTCTCGAACTCGGCCAGCCGGTCGAGGAACTTCTGCCCGTTGGGATACTGCGGGCCGTACGTCTCGATCGTCTCTTCGATCGCCAGCCGCAAGGCGGGGAGGTTCACCGCGTCCGGCGGCAGGAACACGCTGCGCAGCGTGGGCGGCACGCGGTCGAGCTGCCGCATTTCGCGCTGCGGTTGCTGCCAGCCTTCCGGGAAGCCCTCCGGGGTCTCCAGCTTCAGCCATATCAGGTGCGGGAAGCGGCCGTCGCGGGCGAGCTTCAGCGTGTGCTTGCCCTGCGGAACCGACATCGTGACGCTCGTCTCCGTCTCGGCGTCCCAACTGTCGTCCGACGTGAGGATCGGCGTTTCGTAGGGCGGCGAGTTGAAGACCACGCCGTTGCAGCAGAAGCCGACGTGCTTGCCGTCGAGCAGGACCTTTAGTGGCCGCGCCGACGACGACGCGAACTTGGTCGTCAGCGTGTACTCGCCGGCTACGGGGAAGTCGACGTCGTATTCGACCTCCGCCGGGCCGGTCTTTCCCGGCGCGCTGCCGATCAGCGGTTCGGCGTTGGCGTACTCGTCCGGGCTGGCGTAGATATGCACGTTGCCGCGGTCGAACGCCCAGGCGGGGATCGTCAACGACCCGGCCACCTGCGGTCTGGGCGGGTCTTCGACCGGCTGCCGCAGGGCCGCGACGTCGACGTTGATCGGTCTCTTGAACGCCGCGTGATACTCCGCCGGAATGTCGCTGAGGTCCGGCAATTCGTATTGAGGCGGCTGCCAGTCTTCCGGAAACGGCTCGGCTGTTTCGATGCGCAACGAGACGAAGTTCGGCAGCGGGTTGCGGCTGATCAGTACCAACTTATGTTTGCCCACCTCCGCTTTGCCATTGCGTATCTTCGACAGCGTGGCGGGACCGCCAAAACGATTGCGCAGCATCTCCCATCTTGCAGCGCTGCTCTTGGAGGTCGGCTCGCCGGAGGCCCCCGGACTGAGGCTCACGCCGAAGCAGCATTTGCTCACGTTCCGCGTGTCGAAATAGACCTCGATCGGCCGCGCCTCGGCCGTGGCGTATTGGATATGCAGCCGGTAGATGCCTTCAACCGGCACGTCGATATCGTATTCCAACGACCATCCCCACGGCTGCCGATCCTGCGCCCGGCTGCCAACGACCGGCCCGGCGTCGGCGAACTCGCCGGGGTCCGCATAGATCCGCCCGTTGCCGCGGTCGAAGGCCCAGGCAGGGATCTCGAACGACCCGGCGTTGGCTTCGACAGTGCAAATCGACGCACATACCACGAACAGGACGATCGTCGATAACGGCAAGAAGCGATTGCATCGCATATTGAACACCTCACAACGGGCCGTAGGATCGACGAGTCAAGACTAACGGGACTTGCTAGCCATTCCTCACTACTCGTACACGTCCGGTGAAATACAGATCCACCAGCTTGTTGAAATCTTCGAAGGAATCTCGTCTCGGCACGTCGAATATCACCACGACGACACCGTCGTAGACCTGGAGATGCCGAGCCACTTGTCCAAAACAGCGGTCGTATTCCGACTGGGAAGGCGACTTCTTGAGTTCGATGGCGACCTTTGTGCCAAGCGCAATATCGCAACGGGTATCGCCTCGCTCCTCGCGCACGTCCAGTCCGGCAGCTCTAATCTGTTTCGAGCTTCGTAGGTGAAGAGATAATTCTGACTTGTACGCCTCTTCGCTATTCCTTCGCAGTGCGGGTGACCATTCACCTATTTCGGAGCATACGCTGTCAAGGAGCAAGTCACGCGTACCGGGAGCCTGTGCGGAGACCGCCGCATCGTGTTCGCGGATGTATCCCAATACGGCCTCGTACCTCGCTGCCAGGGAATCGTCGGCAGCACAGAAGTCCAGGAACCTCCCAGGCAGTTCCGACCACCGAATTCCATGGGCGTTCCTGAGACCGCTCTCGGTTGGCCGCAATCCCTTCTCTGCCCAGTGCGCCGCAACTGGTAGCCTTCCTTCATCACGAAGCACCTCGCAAGCAAGATCACCATAGGCTGACATGATCGCTTCAAGTGGAGTCCGTTGAAGGTCCAATCGATTCGGTGAGTCTCCCGCCAACTGCTGCAGTTTCGAATACGGCGTGGCGCCGAACATCCTTCTGAATTCGTGCTTCGGAATTCCTGCCTTCCTGAGGAAGTCCCGGTACTTGAGCGAGCCGCCAGACTGGGCCTTGAGCGTGTTGTAGATGGCAACGATTTCGGTCTTGGTGTGAGCCATTGCCGGTATAGCTAACTTATCTTTTGCCCGAGTTACCGCTTGTCGGTGCCGGCCTGCGCCGGGATCAAGGAGTTTCGGGGGCCTTCTGGGGCTCTGACTGGACGGCAGGCCGTGGAGGATACTTGACGTACCGCTGACCGGATGCTTCCTGCCGTGCCTTGATGTCGCGGAAGATCTCCTTCAGATTGTAGCCAAACCGTGACGCGTGCTCGTCACGCACCGCGCGGACCTCGGCAACGATGGGATCAGTCGTCTCGGTCTTCATGATCGGATTCCATCAGTTCATCGGGAGTGCAGATGATTGGCGGTTCGTAACCGGCACGGCGACATACCGCTTCGATTTGTGGCCGCATGGCTGCGTTGGCGATGTGCCGACAATTCCACGTTACCAGAAACTCGACACCATTGCTAGCGGCGATCGCAATATGAGCGGCATCCTCCGCTGCTTTCTCCGGAATGGCACCTGCCGAAACGAGTTGCCCCGCAAGTTCGAGTGCTTCGTCGCTTGCGTCCAGCAGTGTTACCGACGCAAGGGCCGTGATACGATCACGGGCTGCATCGGCGTCACCCGCGCTTGCTTCGTCGACTACGAACTGTGAAGCTACCAGTTCGAAACGGTCGGCGGCTCTGTTCCACCATTGGCGAGTGTTCTGCTGATGCCCGGCGATCACGACGTCACGCGATGGCCACGCGGTCAGGTAGCTGACAATGGTCGTTTCGATGTACGCCTTTGGCTTCATCTGTTTGCGACTCGCTCGTTACTGCCTAACCACCAACGGCACCGGCCGAAACTCGGCGTCGTCTTTCCACTTCAGATTCTTCTTGCCCCGGTGCGTCCCGTAGTACGGGGCGTTGGCGTCGATCCAGGTAACGATGCGAATGAACTCTTCGCGGGTGAGGTTTCCTCGGCACGGGTCTTGGCGAATCCGCTCGACCATCTTGCTGCGATGCGAGCCGAACGTCAGCGGCGGCTCGGCCGGCACGTGGGAACTGCCGAAGCCGCAGGTGTGCAGATAGCTCACCAGGTTGTTGCGGGTGAGGTTTTCGTACGAACGGTTCCACAGCCCGGTCAGTTCACCGGTCAGCACCAGATCGCCCTGGGGGTTCTCGCCGCTATGGCAGCGTACGCAATGCTTGTCGAGCGTCGGTTGCACGTCGACCGCGTAGTGCACCATCCGCGGCCCCGTATCGCCCGGCTGGGGGTAGAGGGCCTCGACGGGATGGTCCAAGGCCATCGGGTTGGCCGTTCGCAGGTTGGGCGCCTTGCGGCGGACTTCATGGCACCCAACGCAGGAGCGGTTTTCGCCGGGCATCAGGTTGATGAACGTCCGCATCCGCTGCAACTCCATGAAGTTCTCGTCCAGCGCCTGGAAGAAGAGGTTCTCGTTCGCCGGCACGGTAAAGAAGGCCGACCCGTCCTCGCGGACCGTGGCGATGCCGTGGACCTTCTTGACCGCCACGTCGCCCCCGAGGCTCACGGCCGACGCCTGCTGGCCGGTGCCGTCGCCCTGTCGGCTGGCCCGATAGGTGTCGTACCAGCCGAGGTTCAAAGCGTCCATCACGCGGATGTATTTGACCCGTCCCCGTTCGACGCCCGTCAGGCCCTGGTAGACGTCGCGCAGGAAGACGGTGGCCAGTCCTTCCGATTTGGCCCGACGGGTGTCGACGTCGTCGGTGTCGGCCACCGAAGCGACCATCGGGGGCGTGCGGCGCGGCCGTAGCGGCGTGGGCTGCTGACACGACAGATCCGGGTCGCGGTAAAGCTCCGCCCGATTGCCCCACGCGTCGAGCACGTAGATCCCGTAATCGGCCCCCTTGTTGAACTCGACGCCGGCCGGCCGATGGGCCACCAGGAAGAACCGCTCCGAGAACGGGAACGGCTCGCGGAAGGGGCCGCCGTTGCTCTTCATGGGGAACAGGCCGGCGTAGGATATCTCGGGCGTGATGTTGGTGAGCCCTTGGGCGTTGCGCCGATTGCGGCGGCCGTCGACCAGCACCACCGAGCCGGCCATGCCGCCGTGGTGTCCGGCGCCGATCGCCACCAGCCGGCGGCTGCCCGGGATGCTGCACGCGTTGGTCATCGCCCCGGGCCGCACGAGGTTGTTCTTGTGTACGTGGTCCGAGCCGCTGCCGTCGGGATGGATCGACCAGAGGCTCTGGGCGTTGCCGAATCCCTTGTCGATATACTCCCACCGCATGTAGACCACCCGGCCGTCGTCGAGCACACAAGGGTTGATCTCGTTGACCTGGCCTCGCGAAATACACCGAATGTTCCCGCCGTCGGCGTCCATCAAGTGCAGCGTGGTCACGGTGGCCGGGAAACAGAGGACCGAACGCTCAGAACGCGTGGAAGCGAACATGATCTTGCCGTCGGGCAGATAGATCGGGTCGATGTCGTCGTAGCCTTTTCCGCAGAAGACGCCGTTGAACTCGTCGATCGTCTGCGTCTCGCGTGCTCCACTGAACGTAAGCTGTCGCAACCTACTGCCGGGCGCGCGGCGTCCCGTCTTCGGGTCGACGTCGATTTCGTAGATCCTAAACAGCCCGGCGTCTTCGGCGTAACAGAACACGATCTTCGTGGCGTCGCACGAGAGGTCGAACCGGCCGAACACGCCGTTGGCCAGTTCGGGCACTAATTCCGTCACGTTGCCGTCGGGCGTAACCGGTGAAAGGACGCAGAGATTGCCGCCCGGATCGCCTTTGGTAAGATGCCCCGTGTAGGTGCTGAAGCTGCGGCCCTTTTGCTTGACGAACAGGAGTCTGTCGAACTTCAGTGCCGGATCGGCCAGCATGGCCCGGCGGCGCAGGGCCGACAGTGCGTCTTCGATCGGCTGCTTCTGCTGGGGCGTGCCGTTCTCGGCGGCCGATTGCTTCTTCTGTAACTCGGCCAGTTGCTTCAGCAGTTGCGGTCCATTGGGATACTCGGCGCCGAATTCCGCGGCCATGCTCTGGATGGCCAAACGCAGCGCCTCGACGTTCACGCTGTTCGGCGGCAAGAAGATCCGCCGGCAGTTGACCTGCATCCGGCCGAGGTTCGCTTCGCGCGGGGCCGGCTTCCACTCTTCGGGAAACGCCACCGGCGACTCGATCCGCAAGGCATGCACGCGAGGGGGCAGCCCGGCGCGGGCGAACTTCAGCACGTGTTTTCCCTTGGTGGCCGGAATCTTGCAGGCCTCGTGCCATTCGATGCCGTGAAAGTCGGTCGCGTCTCGGGGCAGATCGTGTTGCGGATGGCGATCCATATACGGCGGCGGATTGCCGGTCACGCGCCCACAACCGGTGCCGATCCGCCGTCCGTCCAGCAGTATCTCCACCGGCCGCTGCGCGGGCGAGCCGTAACAGACGTGCAGCGTGTAGGTGGCGTCGACGGGCAACTCGACGTCGAATTCGATCGCCCAGGGCAACTGGCCGCCGTCGGCGACGACAAGCTGCGGGAACTTGTCGCGATAATCGGCGTACAGGTCCGGGTTCGGCACGACCCAGCCGTTGCCCCGATCGAACGTCCAAGCGTCGATCGCAAACGAGCCGGCCGGTTTCGCCGCAGGAGGCGCCGCCGAAAACGCGCTGCTTCCAGCAGCCACATACGCTACGCCGAGCGCCACCAGCCAGAAACGGCCGCGCCGCCCCGAGAAGAAACCACCGCATCCCATCACGAGTCCTCCAGCGGAAGCGCAGAATCCAGACCTCACGCAGCGAACCGATTCGGGGTGCCGTCTACGCTACCTACAACCCCGTAACCTTAAGCGTCATTATGCCATATCTCGGTCGATGTGGCTACCCGATTTGAACCGCTGCAGATACGGCATCGGCAACCGAACCGCCCGATATTGAACCTTCACTTCCCAATACAATACAGATGCTTGTCCGACCGGATGAACAAGTTCCCTTGGGATACGGCGATCGACGCCTGGCACCTTTCGTCGATCGTATTGCGGGCGACGATATCGAGCTCCGGCCCCGCCGTCAGAACGGCCGTCTCGCCGGCTTCCGAAAGGAAGTAGATGTGGCCCCCGGCGAGCACGGGCGACGCGCAGTGATTGCCGCCGATGCGGGTCTGCCGGGCGATCTCTCCGTCGGCGGCTCGGAAACAGGTGACCACACCACCGTCGGTCACCCCGTAGAGATAAGCGTTGCTGTAGAGCAGCGACGACTGCCTGGGCACGCCCTTGCGGGCTTCCCAGACGACGTGGCTGTCGGTGACCTCTCCCTTTCCCCCGGTGCGAACCGCGCGCAGCACGTGCTCCATGTAGCCCGAGGCCGAGAAGATCCGTCCGCCGCCGGTGGCGAATCCCGAAGTTACCCCCTCACCTTCGCTGTAGACCGACCAGATCCGTTGGCCGGTTTCCGGATCGAATCCTTGAATCACGTCGCCGGCGGTGCTGATCAATTGGGGCTTTCCGTCGACCTCGAGAACGTTCGGCGTGACGTGGGCCACGCGGGACATGCCTCGCCGGGCCGTCCAAACCCGTTTCCCGGTCCGCACGTCCAGGGCAAGGATGAAGGCCTTGTCCCAGGGGATCCGCCAGCCCAGTTTCTCCTCGTCGGTATTGTTCGGCCAGGTCCCCGGTTTGTCGACGGGGTTGCTTCCGTCGAAGGGCATGATCAACAGGTTCTTGTAGACGATGGGCGACGCGCCCAGGCCGTGACGGCTGTAGTGTTTCACGTCGCGATTCGTCCAGGCGATCGACCCGTCGAAGTCGAGCGCCGCGATGCCGCCGCTGCTGAACACGGCGTAGACCCTTTCGCCGTCGGTTACCGGCGTCGGTGTGGCGTGCGAGTTCTTTCGCTCCTTGTGTTGGGGTACCTGGCGAAAGACCTCACGGCGCCAGAGTATCTTCCCCGACGGCCGATCGACGCAGATCACACGGCAGGAGACGCCGTCTTCGGAGGTAGAAGTCAGGAAGATCCGATCGCCCCAAACGATCGGAGACGACCACCCGATGCCCGGAATCGCCGTTTTCCAGACCACGTTGGACGTGGGGCTCCAGTGCCGGGGAAGATCCGTCTCCGCAGAAACGCCCTGACCGGTCGGCCCGCGGAAACGGGGCCAGTTTTCCGCATGTGCCGCTACGGCACTCAGGACGGTTGACAACACGGCCAGTGAGTGAAGGGTCCTCGACATGCTCTCGCCCGGGGGTGCTGAGGGCTGGGATATCCGACGCCCGCGGCGTCCATATCCGGACGATATCAGTTCATCTGGGCACCTGCAAGAACATTGCCCTACCACTGCCCCAAGATTCGCTCCCGGTGCGTTGGCTTTCTGCCCGAGCTTGGGTTAGACTGGCCCTGGCGAAACCGGAGAAAGATGAGAATAAGGGACCACCCCCGTGAAACGACAAACCGCTCGGGGCATCTGCGCGCTGCTAGTATTCTGCTACGTCGGCTCGGCGGTCGCCGCGGACGAAACGCCCCAGCGGCCGAACATCGTGCTCTGCATGACCGACGACCAGGGCTGGGGCGACGTCGGCTACAACGGCTTGACGAAGATCCGCACGCCCAACCTCGACGCCATGGCCGCCGCGGGCATGCGACTGAATCGCTTCTATGCCCAGCAGGCCTGTTCGCCGGCACGCGCCAGCGTGATGACCGGCCGCCACTGCAACCGGATGGGCGTCTTTTGGGCCGGCAACCTGTTTCGCAAACAGGAGATCACCATTGCCCAGGCCGTGAAGCGGGCCGGATACGCCACCGGGCATTTTGGCAAATGGCACCTCAACGGCGTGGCCGGGCCGGGCAAGGTGATGTCGAACAGCAACCCGTTCGCCCCGCGCAACTGCGGCTTCGACGAGTCGTTCTCGGTCACCAACTACTTCGAACTCGACTGGACCTTCGGCCATAACGGCACTCCGACCAAGGTCACCGGCGACGGGTCGGAGGCCATCGTCGCCCGCGCACTGAAGTTCATCGCCGACGTCTCCGAGAAGAAGCAGCCGTTTCTGGCCGTCGTCTGGTTCGGCAGCCCCCACGTGCCGCACCGCCCCTTGCCCGCCGATCTGGCGGTTGCCGGCGGCTCGGGCTATTACGGCGAACTGGTGGCCATGGATCGCAGCATGGGTACGCTGCGCAGCGGCCTGCGTAAGTTGGGCATCGCCGAGAACACCATCGTCTGGTATTGCAGCGACAACGGCGGATGGTTCGACCCCAAACGCCCGGACGCGCACGGCACCAACGCCGGACTCCGCGGCCGCAAGGGCGACGTGTGGGAGGGCGGCATCCGCGTGCCCTGCGTTATCGAGTGGCCCGCAAAGATCACA
The DNA here is from genome assembly GCA_964472545.1 of uncultured Planctomycetaceae bacterium. Classification (GTDB taxonomy): domain Bacteria; phylum Planctomycetota; class Planctomycetia; order Pirellulales; family Thermoguttaceae; genus CAYYNP01. The sequence continues at coordinate 15,107 of CAYYNP010000160.1, forward strand.
CGGCCGGTGGTGACCGACGTGCCCGCCGGCGTGATCGATATCTACCCCACGTTGGTCGATATCCTCCAGATCGAGATCTCCGATCAGGTCCGGCCGATCGACGGCATTAGTCTCGTGCCGCTGTTCGACGGGAAGATGCCATCGCGGCCCAAACCGATGGGCTTCTGGCAGTACGCCGAAAACCAGCCCGAATTCAACACCAACTCCGGCCCCTCGGCCTTAAGCGACAACCGCTACAAGCTCGTCAAACCGGCCCCCGACCGATGGGAGCTTTACGATCTGATTGCCGATCGGGAGGAGAGCCTCGACGTCGCCGGAGAGCAGCCAGAGGTTCTCGAACGCATGAAGGCGGAGTTGGAAACCTGGCAACTCTCGGTAATCCGCAGTTGGCACGGCAAGGATTACCCAGAGGGTCGGGTGATCCAGCCGGAGAAGCCCAAGACACCGTGACGGACCGCGCAGCCTTTCGCGGTATTCAGATTCGCAAACTGAAGTCCCTTTCACGCTAGGAGGACCCCATGCGCTGCTTCATCCATTCCGCGTTGCTTTGTACCCCGTTGCTGTTCCTCCTGGCTTCCTTCAGTCGAAGTGCCGAGGATCTTCCCGAGTTGCCTCCCGAGGCGACGGCGAAACCCGTCTGCATGTTCTTCGGGTCGCCGTTCGGCGCAAATCACATGTGGGATACGTGGCTCTTCCACCACGAGGGCACGTACTATCTCTTCTGGCTCGACGGCCGCCCAAGCTGGAACTCGCACGCAATGGCCGTCTCGAACGACTGCGTTCACTGGCAACACAAGGGCCTGATCTATCGGATGAAGGAAGGCGTCACGTGGCTGGGAACCGGCCATACCTGGAAATCGCCCGACTTTGCGACCAGCGGCAAGTTCATCAACAACTATTCCGAATGGCACAAGGACAAGAACGCCCAAGACATCCATTTCGCCGAATCGACGGACCTTTTGCACTGGAAGAAGGTCGACGAGAAGTATCGTTTCGTGCAAGATACCCGATGGTACACGGAAAAGGGGCGCTGGGACTGCATCGACGCCCTGCCGCGGCCGGGCGGGGGACTCTACGGTTTCTGGACCGCCACGCCCGACCCCAAGAAGGTCCCCGGGGCGAAGTTCGGCTTCGGTGAATCGCTCGACGGGATCGCCTGGAAGGCTCTCAAGCCACCCGTCGTCAGAGGCATCCCGGAATCGACGCACGTCGAAGTGGGCGGCGTCCACAAACTGGGCGATACGTACTACGTCATGCTCAGCCACGGGTTCATCTTCCGCAGCAAGTCGATCCACGGCCCTTACGAACCCCAGCCGAAGAACTTCAACCTCTATACGGGCCAGCTCTATTTTCCCCGTTTCTTCCACAACCACCCCGACGGACTGATGACGAACTGCCATCTCACCGGCGGCCCGATTCGCTACGCCCCGTTGAAGCGTGTGATCGTCGACGAGGAAGGGACCATGCGCGCGGTGTGGTGGAAGGGGAACGAGGCCTTGAAGCACGTCGCACTAGAAGCGACCGTCGGCAGCGAGACCACCAAGGGCGCGATCACGTTGCTCAACGAGACGTTCCCCGCCGCCGACGGCGTCTTGTTTGAAGGGCAGATCGACCCGGCCGCCAAAGAGAACGATGCGCCCCGCGGCGTCTATTTCGACGTCGACAACGGGGATGGATTTGCGTTTGCGCTCTACGGCGATCGAATCAAGTTCGGCAGACTTATCGGCTCGGGCGGCGCGGACGACGACCGACCCTGCGTGCTCCAACAGAGAATACCGTTTCCCAAGGGCTGGAACGTCGATGCAAGTGCTCCGCAGCCGACCGCGTTGGATCGCGGAATCACGTTCCCTGCCGGCACGAAGATCCGCATCCTGGCCAAAGAAGACTGCCTGGAAGTCTACTGCAACGACCACATGATGCTCATCCAGCGCATTCCCGGCTTCAACGGCCGGATCGGCCTGTATCAACCGGCCGGTGAGGACTTCGTCACCATCGACAAGGCCTTCTCCGCCGGGTCTGCGCCGGCCGAGTAGCCTCCGTCGCGGCGCCGTGACGTCATGCTGAAAAATGGTTAGGCTATCGTATTGGGACAATGACGGTGACGTTCTTCAAGTAAGGAGAGTGAATATGACACGCTTCAGGATTACGGCTGCTCCGCGCCTTGCCGCGGTCTTGCTTTGCTTCGCATTTCCCCAAAACGCGGCGGCGGCCGACGACACGTCGAATCGCGGCACGTCGAATCGCGGCACGTCGAATCGCGCCCCGTTGCAGTCGCAGCCCTACGCCCGCCTGCCGCTGGGCAGCGTCCAAGCGAAACACTGGCTGAAGCACCAACTCGTGTTACAGAAAGAAGGACTCACCGGCCATGCCGAGGAACTCTACGAGGACATCGGCGGGAGCGACTGGTGTTCCGATTCCGCCCGTGGCGGCCAGTTCGCTTGGGAACGAGGGCCCTACTACGCCAAAGGCCTGATGACGCTGGCCTACGTCCTCGACGACAAAGAACTCAAAGAGAAGGCCCAGAAGTGGATCGACCCGGTGCTCGCCAGCCAGCGCGAAGACGGCGACTTCGGCCCCAAGGCCCGCAACTGGTGGGCCAACATGATCGTGCTGCACTACATGCGCGACTATTACGAAGCCACGCACGATCAGCGGATCCCGGCGTTTTTCGAGAAGTACTTCCGTTTCCAACTTGCCGCGCTGCCGTCGCATACGCTGTTTAACGATTCGAAATGGGCCAAGGCCCGCGGCGGCGACAACCTCGAAATCGTCCTCTGGCTCTACAACCGCACGGGCGAACCGTGGCTGCTGGACCTCGCCCGGCTGCTGATGGAGCAGACGAACGACTGGCACAAATACTACGCAGACGGCACGGGCGACAACGCCTATCCCGAACATATCGTGAACGTCATGCAGGGGCTCAAGTCGCCGCCGCTGATGTATCTGGTGTCCGGAGCAGCCGATCACAAGAACGGGTTTACCGACGCCACGAAGGCCGACGGCTGGCTGATGCAGAAGTGCGGCCGGATCGACGGAATGCCCAGCGGCACCGAACCGCTGGCCGACCGCGGCTCGACCCAAGGCACCGAATTGTGCGCCATCGCCGAGCGGATTCTCGCCAGCACGGTGGCGATCAAGATCCTGGGAGACGCCTCGGTGGGCGATCAACTCGAACGGGTCGCCTACAACGCCCTGCCGGCCGCGTTGTCTCCAGACATCAAAGGGCATCGCTACTACATCCTGCCGAATCAGCCGAAGTGTACGAACGAACCCCTCGGCCGCTGGCACAACGGCAGCGGACGAAACGCCATCTGCCCCAGCCCTCATTCAGGTTACGGCTGTTGCCGGAGCAACTTCCATTACGCCTGGCCGAAGTTCGTACACAATATGTGGATGGCCACGGCTGATCGCGGGCTGGCGGTGGCCGTCTACGGCCCGAACTCCGTTACGGCGAAAGTCGGCGAGGCCGGTTCGACGGTCACCATCGATCCGGAAACGGACTACCCGTTCCGGTCTGAATCGACGCTCACGATCACAACATCGGCTTCGGTCACCTTTCCCTTGGAACTGCGAATTCCCGCATGGTGCGTCATTCCGTCGGTGCAGGTGAACGGGAAGCCGCAGCATAACGTCACGCCGGGGACGTTCCATCGCATCGAGCGGCTATGGAAGAACGGCGACGTCGTGCAGCTCACCTTCCCCATGGCTCCGAAACTCTCCCGCTGGGTCAACGATTCCGTGGCGATCACGCGCGGACCGCTGATCTTCTCGCTCTTGATGGAAGAAGAACGGAAGAACACGGCATCCTTCCTCGACGGCCGATTCCACACCTGCGAAATCCGGCCCACCGGTGCCTGGAACTACGCTTTGTTGCTCGAGGATTCGGGCAAGGGGCCTGACAGAGCCCAGATCGAGACCGGCGTTGCCAAGTCGATGCCCGAGCAGCCCTTCAAGGCGGCCGACGCGCCCGTACGCTTGAAGCTCAAGGCGGTCAAGACCGACGACGGCGGCTGGGGAACGTATCGCGAGGACTTCCCCGCCCGCGCCGTGGAGCCACCGGCCAGCCCGGTCGAGAGATCGAGCGACACCGAAGAGATTACGCTCGTTCCCTATGGCGCGGCGAAGATCCGCATCACCTACTTTCCGTGGGCGAAGCCCTGAGTCTCCGTTAGGCTGCAACCGCCGCAAGCAACGAGTTATTCTCCGCCACCAGGCCGGACAACATCCGCCCGCACACAAGCCACCGAGACGGGCGCGTAGTTGCAGGTACATCCGGCCGTGAGGTTGGGCACACTGAGCACGCCGTTGGCCGGGTACAGGTTGTTGTTCACGGCGCAACTCGGCCGCACGCCCAGCAGCGGCGTAATCTCGCGGGTGTCCAGGTCAATCCAGGCCGAGTTGCCGCAGAAGCGCGTGGTCAGCAGATGGGTACTCGCCCGCGTGCCCGTGCATCCGCGGCGGTTCCAGTGCAGCCGTGTGCCGATCGGATCGCCCGAGGGGAGATCGTAGACGAACAAGTTGTCTTCGTTTCCGGTGAGCAGCCTATTGCCGGCGATGAACCCCGGCAGTCCGGTCTTGGGCAGTCCCCCGCCTTGGACGACCAGCCGCGGCGGCGGCGAACCGGAATTTCGCGGCACCGGCTCGCCGTCTTTGCCGCGATAGAACCCCGCCGGTGTGACCACCAGATCGAGCGCGGGGCTGTACCGCAATCGGGCACCGCCTGCCCTTTGCCAGATCCGCTCGCCCGTGGCGAGGTCCAGCGCGAAGATGCTGCCGTCGCGGGTCTCGTCTTCGCCGCGCTGCGGATCGGCGATTTCGGCACAGCACACCTTGTTCCCGCCCACCGCAAGGCTCAACGCGGTGCGCGTCGTCTCGACACGCCACAACGATTCACCCGTGCGGCGATCGACACACAACACGTTGGCCCCGCTACTGCCGACCAGGCGGTTACCGACGACGCGCACGTTCGCCCAGGGCGTTTTGAGGTCGTCGGGAACGTCGATGCTTCCGGACTGCTCACCCGAGGCCGGATCGTACACCAGGCAGCTCGTTCCGGCGCTGAGGTAGATCGCGTCGTCGAGCACCACCAGTTGCGTCGTCGACGCCAGGCTCGCGGGTGGCCCCCATTGGCGGTGTCTGGCATAGCGGACGGCGTCGCGGGCAGCGGCGTCGGTAAGTGGCTTGGCGCCGAAGGGTACTTCGACCTGCCACATTTCGCGGCCCGTGTAGACGTCCGAGGCCCTCAGCACGCCTTCCTCGAAGAGCACGACGCGTCCCCCGGCCACCCGAACCTGATCCTGCCCTGGAAACTTGTGCCATCGCAAGGCCGCATCGAACCACAGCACGGCCATCGGCGCGCGAATGAAGTCGTCCTGCGATGCGCCCATGCCGGCCGCATTGGCGTCTGCATGCGACCAATCGTCCGCTCCCGGCAGCGGACCCGAACGGGTCAAGAGCACGAAGTCGCCGGCCTCGCGAACGGTCGCACCTTCAACCGCATCGTCTTGGACGAGTTGCTCGATCCGGCTGCGATCCGCCAGCGCGCCCCAGGCACAGGCAACCCCGCCGTAGGGACGTAGCGTGTGAAACACGGCCCGGGCCAGCGCTCGCTGCTCCGCCGCGTCGAAGGCATCCGGCGTTTCCGACACGACCAGACTCGCCATATACGGTGAGAACGGATAGCTCACGGGGTTGCCGGCCAACAGGCTCACCCGCGTTCCGTAGAGCCCCGCCGCGTGGAGCCGCTCGCGGACCGCGTCGATCTTGGCGGGATCGTCATCCACCGCGATCACGTGCAGTGCCGACTGCCGGGCGAACTCTTCGGCCAGACGCCCGCCGTCGACGCCCAGCACCAAGGCATAGCCGTCACGAACTTCCGTGGCGTCGAGGACGGCTTTCGCTTGCTCGGTCCATTTGTCCGCGGCAGGCGAAGGGGTGGTGGAAACGGTGTGCGTTGTCGCGTCGCCGGCCCCGGCTGCGGCAAAGGCCAGAATGCTGCCCTCGGCCGTCACGACGAACAGCTTTTCGTCGGCCGCCAGCATCCGTTGCGGCGTTCCTTCAAACTCCGCGTGCCACACGACCTTCGGCGCCTGGTCGGTTGTGCCGATCGAGCCGGCCGTGTCGATCGCTTCCACGACGCCCGGCCCGCCGACGTAGAGCCGGTTGCCTGCCTTGATGTGTACGTCGAGTTTCGAGGGCAGTTCCCACAATTGGCGAATGGCGCCGCCGAGCGTGTCGGGATGAGGGTCCTTGCTGCGGTGCGCCGGGAGGTCGGCCTTGGCGATCTCTCGGAGTTCGATTTCCGTCAGGTCGCGGGCCACGATGCGGCCGTCGCTGTCGTAGATCGCCTCGGGCGTCATCACCGGCCGGCGATAGGAGTCGAGTTCCCGTTGGTTGGCCCGCTCCACGTCCAGCCGCGTGAAGCCGCCGGGATAGAGCATGGGCTTGTAGTCGGAAGCGCCCGGTTTGGTCTTCTCGAATCGCTCGTCGCTGCGACGGGTAACGTCGTACAGATCGCCGCTGTGGCTGAGATACTTGCCAACGCCGGCCACGAACCAGCCGCCCTTGGGCAACCCGTTGCGTCCGCCCCAACCCATCGTGTACGTATCCAGCTTGCCCGTCTTCAGATCGAGAAAGGCCGGCAGTTGCGCACCGCAGGGAACGACCAGCTTGTCGCCGACGATCGCCAGATAACCCTGGGGCGTCAAGCCGGAGTAATGCCCCACGCCGTGGTCGAAGTTGCTCTTCGGGATGTGATGCCCCTCGGCGTTCGACCAGACGGCTTCGCCCGACTCGGCGTCGACGGCGTGGACGAACACCCCTTCGTTGGGCCACAGTCCTGCGGCGAAGTAGATCACGCCGTCGCCCAGCACGGGACCGCCTCGGGCGGGCCACAACGAAACCAGGCGTCCATGGCCGATCACCTTGCGATCGGGCTTCCCGTCGGGCAAGCCACGGAACTTCCAACGCAACGAGCCGGCGGCGGCGTCCACGCAATACAGATAGCCGTCGTCCGAGACGAAGTAGACCTTATCCCGACAAGCGACGGGAGCAAATCGGACCGGCCCCTCGGCAAAGAACCGCCAACGCTCGTTGCCCGTCTGCGTGTCGAGCGCCGTGACGGTGTCGGTGACCATCGAGGGCACGAACATCGTACCGCCCAGCACGACCGGTTCGTAAGAAGCGTCGTAGGCCAGCCGGACTTCGTAGGGAAACGCGGGCCGGGGAGCCGCAAGTCTACGCGTCCAGCGCAGTTCGAGATCGGCGGGCAACTCGTGAGGCGACGCCGCCGTGCGTCCTACGTCGTAGCGAAACTGCGGCCAGTCGCCGGCCCACAACGGGACCGCCGTCAAACAAGTCAGAATCAGAAGAGCAAGGGGAAATAGCCGTTTCATCCGTTTCCTTTCTGTGCGTCTTTGATCGGGTCCGGCCTGCTGTCGGGTGGCTCGTCGAGCGCGTCAATCCTAGCCGATGGAGAAAAAACCGGCCGGTCCATCCCATGATTCTACTCCACCGCACGCCTGCGTGCCACTTGCCCAGGAGAACTGCAAAGTGTGCGGGAGCCCGAAAAAGGGGACTGGCTCCGT
>CAYYNP010000161.1:0-22641 GCA_964472545.1 uncultured Planctomycetaceae bacterium
AGTTGTACCTGACGCATACGCAGGTGACCGACCAGGGCGTACGGCAGTTGGAATCCACGCTGCCCGGCTGCAAGGTCTGGCAGCTTAAGGAGCAGACCAACTCGATCGGGATGCGGTTCGTGTTGATCCCGGCGGGCGAGTTCATGATGGGTTCGCCCGATTCGGACTCAGAGGCCGAGGCCGACGAGAGGCCACAGCATCGTGTGCGTATCACCAAGCCGTTCTATCTGGGCGTCCATGAGGTGACGCAGGAGCAATACGCGGCAGTGATGGGCAATTGCCCGTGGAAGGGTGAGCCGCGGGTGAAGGAGGGCTCGGACTACCCGGCGACGTACGTGAGTTGGGGGGATGCGGTGGCGTTCTGCGAGAAGCTGTCGGCCAGGGAGGGCTGCACCTATCGCCTGCCCACGGAGGCGGAGTGGGAGTATGCCTGCCGTGCGGGCAGCACCCGTTCTTGCTTTGGCGACGATCCCTTGGCCTTGGACAACTACGCTTGGTATGACGAATGGCCCGCGAGGCAGTATGCGCGTAGTGTGGGGCAGAAGAAGCCAAACGGCTGGGGGCTTCTCGACATGCACGGAAACGTCTGGGAATGCTGTGCGGACTGGTATGATCCAGATTACTACGCGAATTCCCCGACAGTTGATCCTACAGGACCTTCTGCGATCCCATTCCGCGTGTTGCGTGGCGGGAGTTGGCGCAGCTACGCGCGGGGCGTGCGTTCGGCGTCCCGCGACCTCAGCGGGCCCGGCGACCGGCATTTCTACCTCGGCTTCCGTTGCGCCCAAGTTCCGGCGGAGTAGGCAAGCAAGTCAAACGAGCGGAGGTCGATCGAACGGTAGTACGAGCCCGCGCAGCGGGCCGAGTGGAGCGAGAGTCCACCGTTTGATCACTCCGCAGCGAGCGGCCGCCAACTCCCACCGGCCCACGCCCGAACATCGATTCTGGCGCCGTTGGCGGGTCGCTACGGCCCAAGAACTCACCTCGAGAGCAGAATAGGTGCCCCCAAACCCTTCGAGGCTTCCGGGGCGAAAACACCGCCCTGCGGCAACGTCAGGCCGCTTGAAGGCCAATGGCCGGGCGACGGCCACCGCCAGGGCACTGATGGTCTACCGCAGGCCGGCCCGGCGAAACTGGACTTGTCCGATTCCTGGCCCAGCCACCCCCCGGCAGAGTCAATTCCCGAATTCTCGACGGAAGAGGCTGGATATCTGCTTCGGGGGCCGGTATGGTGGCGAGCGTTCCCACCCCTTGCCCGTCCAAGATTGAGGCAGTGGCCCGGCACCCAGGTCGACGACGGTTACTTCGGTAGCGATTCTCTGTGGGTGTGTTCCGTAATTGGTTGGCCCACTGGTCGTGGGTCGGCTTCCCATGTTTCCGTCGGCGGGGATTGTCTGTCTGTGGATCGTATGCGAGGGTAAGGGCTTGTCCGGAAACAACTTCGCAGTTTTTCGGGCGAATCATCACACGGAGTGTGATGGCTACCATGAAGCGGACGAAGTTGTTTCCGGACAAGCCCTAAGAAGCCCGTGACCATGAGGGAGACGGTGAGATGAGAACTTTGCTTAGCGTCGTAGTTGCGGCCACGTTGGTGATGGTTGTCGTAGGGCAAGCACACGGGACGATCATCGATTTCGACGATTTGCCTGCAGAGGCTACACTAGGGGCAGGATCAGGTTACTACGGACTGACGTGGGAACCCGGAAACACCGGCTGGAACAACAACCAAGGAAATTGGCATGTGGCTCCGTATGGGACCAACTATTCTCACTCTCTGCCACGGAACATAACGAACGGTTGGGGATGTACACTCATCGGCATTGGCTTTCCCGAATTGACGAACGTATCCGGGGCGTACTTCGCCGGACAAGGAGCGGAAAGCGCCTGGACCTCGCGAGTTCGAGTCCACGGCTATCGTCAAGGAGTGAAGGTTGCGACAACCGGTTGGTTCGCCGATATTGATGACCGCCCAGATTGGTTCGCCATGGATTTAGTGGAAATCGACAGAATGGTTATCGAATCGATACCAGTCGACAACGGCGGCGGGTGGTACGGGATGGACAACCTCACTTTCGAGCCGACCCCCGAACCCTCCACGCTCGTCCTCGGCCGTCACGTCTTCTACAACAACTCCGTCTTCGATGACCCCAGCGACGATGCGATCGCCATTGACAAGACGGCACTCTTGCCTGGTGAGACGGCCACCTTCGACAACTACACCAGCTACGATCTCGGCATCAACGGCATTATGATCGATATCGCAAATTTGGCGGATCCCGATGCCCTGAACGGCGGCACGATCGGCGACTACATACAACTCCGTGTGGGCAACAATGACGCCCCCGACGCTTGGAGCGATGCCCCGGAAGTGCGAACCGTCAATGTGCGACCGGACCGGGGCGAAGACGGCTCCGACCGGATTACGCTGACTTGGACCGACAGAGCAATCAGCAATGAGTGGTTGCAGGTAACCGTGCTCGCCAATGAATTCACCGGATTAGAGGAAGAGGACGTCTTCTACTTTGGCAACGCCGTGGCCGAGGCGGGGAACTCGGACGTCGATACGCTGGTTGACGTGGGTGATTTGCTGTTGGCCCGGAACAACACTCGCAACTTCCTCGACCCTGCCGGCATCGACTTCCCCTACGACTACAACCGCGACCAGCGTGTGAATGCCACGGACGTGCTGCTGGCGCGGAACAACACGACGAACTTCCTGACGGGATTGAAGTTGATCGCGGCGCCGGGGAAGGCGGGGGCGAGGGTAGTGCCGGAACCGTCGGCCTTCGTACTGCTGGCCATGGGCTCCCTCGCTATTGCCGTTGGTTGGCGGCGAGAAAGGCGGCGATGTTGAAGCCTCGGGGCCACTTGCGTCTCCCCCGGCGAGATGAAGCCCCCACCCTGCCGGGACGTGCTGGGCATCTCGTCCGGAGGCCTTGTGCTGCCGGGCGTAGGCGATGTCAAGAGCCTCTTCCGGCACGGGTTTACGGTGTTTTGAATTCTGAATTACGAGATGGCAATCTCGGACACGCCGGACAGAACTTACGTGCTGGGGAAGGGTAATGTGGCGTCTGCGTCGGGAGACGAACCTTCTCTGATCCTACGAAGGATCGGCCCTCTTGCGCATAGACCTGATGAGGCCAAGGACAGCATCCTGCTGAAAACGGCGAACAGCGTCCGGCTCGCACCATACGGCAGCGACAAGAGATGAGCACGGAACGATACGGAGTTCTCACAGCGTGCCCGGTCCGAAGAGCGATTGCGGGACTTGCGCAACCATGCCCGCACCGTTCGGCCGCTAGGCAATGGTTCACTCCTTTCTGCTCGGAGCAGTAACTGACTCTACGGGATGGGGCAGTTCAATGCTGCCCGTCTTCGCCAATCAGGGACTGCGCCTCACGGAGAAGGAGATGGCATGCCAGCCAATCGTGCGGGTGGAGGAGATAGCCATAGGAGGCAAAGCGACGGTCGGCTAACGTCGTGTCGACCCAAGTCTCGGCCTTGTGAAGCCACTGGCGAGCCTGCTCGCCGTGGCCGAGCCGGTGGTGGGCCATGGCCAGCACGAGCCAGTTGGTGACGCATCCTCTCCACGTCGGCTCCGCTTTGACGGCTTCGTCGAGCGACTCGACGGCCTTGTCGTACCGGCCGGCGCGGTAGTGGGCCAGGGCGAGCAAGTGCAAGTAGCGCGCTTGACGGTCGCCGGCCACGGCCTGCTCGGCCAACGAGATCAGTTGCGCGGGCTTTGCAGCGTCGCTGGGAGCCAGCAGGCAAGCTCTTGCCGCCACGTAACGGTTGAGGTGGCCCGGAAAATCGCCGAATTGTTCGAGTACGTCGGCACACGCCTTTTCGTACGCTTCGTTGTCTCCGGCCATCAACAACGAACCCGCGTAGACGATATGCAGTTCGAAGAACGTCGGGTTCAGTTCAATCGTCTTGGCGAAATCGGCCGCACACGCGTGCCAGTTCCCCAACGCCGAGTGCGCGTAAGCTCGCTGGTCGTATAGTGACCAGTCGTCGGGCCGCTCGGCGATCAGATGGCCGTATCCCGAAACGACGCTCGACCAAAGCGGCTCGTCGGACCGGTCGTCGACGGACGGCACTTGGCCGATCATCGCTTCCGCTTCGGCGCGGAACCGCAGCAGGTCTTCGTCCTTCGGCCCGTCTTCCTGCATCCGGCGGACCGCCCGAGCGTACCAGTAATGCGCCTGCTGCACTTCGCCCAACCGCCAACGTGCCATGGCAAGGAAGAACCAGTCGTAGCCGTCGCCACCGCCCGCCAACGCCATTGATGCTTCTAGTGCGGCAGCGGCTTCCTGCCACCTTCCCTGGCCGCAAAGGGCCACGCCCAGCGTGTTCCGATATGCTCCGTCATCCCGATCCAATTCGACGGCCTTCTGCGCCAACTCAACCGCCGCGGCCGGGTCGCGGAGGTCGAGTTGCGAGCAAGTCGCCAGCACCCAGGCCAAGTCATTGCCGTTGGGCGCGTCGTCCGGGTCCGCCGCCAAGGCAAGCCGGATCTGTTCGATTTCCTCTGTGATCCGGGAACGCCGGTAGTCTGCGAGGCGAGCACGGGCTTGAGCCAGATTCTGCCGGTGGGTTGGATCGTCGGGAGATTCCGAAGCCAGCCGCTGGAGGATCGCAATCGCTTGGCTGAAGTGAAACACCACCGCAAACGGCTGTTTGTCCGCTTGGGCTTCGTCTGCTTGGTGCCGGTGCCATTGCAGTGCCCGCTGTGGGGTGGTCTGATCTGGCCGTTGATCCATTGCAGGCTGGTCCGGTGCGGCGTCCCAAATCGTGAGGTACGCGCCGTTGGACATTGCAAGCCTCCGGCCGTCGGGGCTGAACAACACGCCTGCGTTTCTATCGGTCGTTCCACGGAGCCTGGTCACTTCCTGGCCGCTGGGAACGTCCCACAGCCTGATCGTGTTGTCCCAACTCGTCGAAACGAGCCGCCGGCCGTCGGGACTGAATGCGAGTCCGCCGACCGGGTCGTAGTGGCCGCGGATCATGACACGCAGTAGGGTTTTCGCATCGTCTTGTGGAGCGGCCGGAACGTAGTGGCCGCGCATCGTGACGCGCGGCGTGGCCTGCGCATCGCCTTGCAGCACGGCCGGAAGATCCCAAAGGCAGATGAGCGTATCGCCACTCGCGGTGGCCAGGTGTACGCCGTCGTCGCTTAGGGCCATCGTGTTGACGGGGCCGGATGGGGCGGCAAAACTCAGCAGTTGCTCGCCCGTGGTCACGTCCCAGAGCTTCACGGTCCCGTCGGCGCCGGCCGACACCAAATGCCGGCTGCCGCGAGCGCCGGCCAGCGCCGTCACGCCTCCGGTGTGCGCTTGCTCGGTGCGAATCAACTCCCCGCTGGCCGCATCCCAGAACCTCAGCGTCTCGTCCATGCTGCCGGAAACCAGTTGTTTGTCGTCCGGTCCGAATGCGACGCTCGTCACCGTGTCCGTATGACCCGTCAGCGTGAACCGCGTCGTCGGGTCGCCGAGACCCTCAGCGTTCACTTTGTTTTCGACGGTGCCCGCGGCGATCCAAACCCTCACCGTCTTGTCTTTGCTGCCCGTGGCGATCCAATCTCCGCTGCGACTGAAGGCAACGCTGGTGAGCCGGTCTAGATGGCCCCGGTGAACTCCCAAGTCCCGATGGGCAATGGCGTCCCAAACTCGCAGGTATCGCGCGTTATGAACGCGTCCGGAGTCGGTATTGTACTTGCTGGCCAGGGCAAGCTGCTTGCCGTCGGGGCTGAACGCCATGGCGGCAATGAACGCATCTTGCACCTTGACGCGGTGCGATTCCCGCGATCTTGTCAGGTCCCACAGCTTGACGGTGCGGTCAAAGCCGCCGGTTGCCAACCGTGTCCCGTCCGGGCTGAATACGGCCGAATAGACCCGGCCCGTGTGGCCGGCCAGCGCGCGGATTAGTGCCCCTGTGGTTGCATCCCAGATTTGCGTGCCTCCATCGGCGCTGGCTACGGCCAGCCAGCGCCCGTCGGGACTGAACTCAACGGACGCGACGGCCCCGGCTCGAGTGTGATAACTGGCGATCTCCTTCTTGTCGGCGACGTCCCAGATCAGCACTTTGCCGGAATACGTGCCCACTGCCAGACGCCCGCCGTCCGGGCTGAAGGCGACGTACCGCACGTGATCGAGCCCCTCGATCGCGATCACTTCTCGGCCGCTGCTCGTGCTCCAGACGCGCGCGGAACCGTCTCTGCCGCACGCCCCTGCAACCCGGGTGCCGTCCGGATTGAAAGCGATGCTGTAGCAGCCGCGGCGAGGGACGGCAAACGTTGGGACCGCGCTGCAGGTCGCAGCATCGTAAAGCCGCACGCCGCTGCCGCCGCCGAGCCCCAGGAAGCGGCCGTCCGGACTGAACGCCACGCTATACACACTTCCGGCATCGCGGATGGAGTGAACTTCCTTTCCGGTCGCCACGTCCCAGAGCTTCACTTCAATCGGTCCTAAAGACCGCCAGTTCACACCGGCCGACGCGAGTACTCTGCCGTCGGGACTGAACGCGACACTCATGATCGCGCTGGTGTGGCCGCCGAGCGTGTAGACCTCCTCGCCGGTGGCGGTATTCCAGACCTTGATCTCCCCGGGCCGATCGACTTCCCAGATGCCGCTGCAGGACGCGAGCAACTTGCCGTCGGGGCTGAAACAAACGTCGCGAGCACTCGCCGTGTGACCGGACATGGTGTGCAGGTCGGCGTTGCAGAGCCGGTGCAAGTACCGCCATTCCCAGTGGCGCATTTCGGGCCGGGTGCCGTCGAGAAGCTGCTGAGCCCGCACCACGTTCAAAGACGAATACTCGCGATAGGCCAGGGCGATTTCGTGGAAGTAGAGCAGACGCTCGGCCCGCTTGCGTTGCGCTTCTTCGGCCTTGAGGGCCAACTCGGTCTCGGCTTGTGCCGCCACGGCCGCGTCTGCGTTCCCCTCGGCGCGGCCGCGCAGCCGTTCGGCACGACGCCACTGCCAGGTGACACCGGCAAAGCCGAGCGCCGTCACGAGGCCCACGATCAGGATCAACGCGGCGATGACCGGCCGGCGGCGGGCCCACTTGGCCAGCCGCTCCGTCGGACCGACCGGCCGCGCACGGATCGCCTCGCCCGCGGTGAATCGTTCCAGGTCGTCGGCCAACAACGCAGCGCTGGCGTATCGCTCCCGAGGCTCCTTCCGCAAACACTTCAGGCAAATCGTCTCGAGGTCGCGGGGCAACTTCGGTTGCAGCCGTGTGGGAGGCAGCGGATCTTGCGACCGTATTTGTTCCAGCGTCTCCAGCGGCGCGTCGGCCTTAAACGGCACGCGGCCGGTGACCGCCTCGTAGAGAATCACTCCCAGTGAGTAGACGTCGGTCGCCGGCCCAATCAAGTCGGCCTTTGCATCGACCTGCTCCGGCGTCATGTAGCTGGGAGTGCCGAGTACTGCACCGGTTTGCGTCAGGGCGTCGCGTGGGTCGCGATCGGCGTCCACCGTCGGCAGTTGTTTTGCCAACCCGAAGTCGGCAATCTTGGGAATGAACGACGAGCGGTGAGCGGTGAGAGATCCAACCGCGGCCGGGTCGCGCTCTACCGATCCCCGATCCCTCACGCCCGATTCATCATCCCTTTTCAGCAGCACGTTGGCCGGTTTCAGATCGCGATGCACGATGCGGTGTTGGTGGGCGACGTGTACGGCGCGAGCCAAGGTCTGCACCAACTCGGCGGACGTTGCGGCAGACAACGGACCTTCGGCAAGCCGCTCGTCGAGGCTCTGCCCGTCGATCAACTCCATCGTCAGGTAGGGGCACCCCTCGTGGCTGCCCACTTCGTAGATCTGCACGATGTTGGGATGCTGCAGGCCGGCGGCCGCCTCGGCTTCGGCGCGAAAGCGTGCCCGTTCGCGGGGACCGGCATGGGGCGACAAGATCATCTTCAGGGCAACCGTCCGGTTCAGCCCCTTCTGACGAGCCTTGTAGACCACTCCCATGCCGCCGTGGCCAAGCGTCTCCAGCACTTCGTACTGCCCGATCCGTTGGCCGGCCGGAACCTGCCGAACGTCGCCTTCGAAGGATGCGGGCGTCTTGCCGCCGGCCGCCTTATCTTCGGCCGTGTCGCCGAGCAGTTCATGCACCTGAAAGAGCTCGCGAAGGTCACCCTTCCACTGGGGGAACTGGCTAAACCAATGATCTGGAGACGGTGTCTCGCCGAGTTCCTGACGGATGACGAATTCCGTATAGACCAACTCCAGTGCAACGTCCTTGCGCTCGGCCAGGTCCGGAGACGCATCGAGAAGCTCCCGTGCCGAACACGAATCGCCTTCGCGCAGACGTCGCTCCAGTTCCTCGCATGCCCGGCGCAGCCGGTCTTCGATGCTGAGTTCGCTGGGCACGTGCGTTTCCTGGATGCCGATGCTGCAAGAAAGGGCCGTTTATCCTCGTTTAGCCCCCAATACTTTGCGGCATTTGAGTTTGCGAGTTGAATTTGGGTGCCATGCCCACGCAAGCGTGGGCATGTTGGCGGCCTACAATCCGGCATGCCCACGCAAGCGTGGGCATGGCACCCACAGATTCAAGTGAATTGAGGTACTAGCCGAAGGCGAGCATCGGCGACCTCCTCCTCTGGGCACAGCCCCAAACGAAGCGTAGTATACATCATAATGGCACCAGCGGGCTCAAGTGTTACAGGATCCATCGAGAATGGCCGATTCGACCGACCAATTCGTGGCGACCCTGGCCCTGGCCCGACAAGGTGATCGCCTTGCGATCGCGCGGTTGGTCGAGCAGTACGAGCCGAAAGTCCGCGTGGTGGCCCGCGTGCTGTTGGGTCGGGCGCTGCGGCCGCACCTCGATTCGGTCGATCTGGTGCAGTCGGTACACCGCAGCCTGATGATCGCGCTGCGCACGCGGGACTATGACCTGTCCGGCCCCGAACAGCTTGTTGCCTTGGCGATCACGATGGTGCGGCGCAAGGCCGCTCGGCACTGGCGTCGCGTCCAGCGGCAGCAACGGCTCAGCGGCGCGGCCGGCGATTCGAGCCATCTACCCCAGTTGCTCGCGTCGCTAAGCGACTCTCGCGACCCGGCGGCAGAAGCTCAGTTCAACGACCAGATCGAGCGTTTGTGCGAGAATCTCGACGCCGTCGAGCGTCGCATGTTGGAGATGCGCCTGCAGGGTTACACGTCGCCCGAGGTGGCCCGCGAACTCGGCATGCACGCCGTGGCCGTGCGCGTCCGCTGGACCCGCCTGCGAAAGCGTCTGCAAGCCAGCGGCATCGTCGCCGATTGGATCTGATCGCCCTCTCCACGTTTGGGCAGCCCAGTCTAGCCAGCTTTTCTCACCGGCAGGACACGTTGCAGACAGTGTCTTCTGTAGCCGAAGTCGCCAGACTTTGACCTACCTCAACGGGAAGGCCAAATTCTGGCGAATTCGGCTACGGCGTGCAAATTCGCGATTCCAGCGATTCTTCTGTAACGTTTGTGCCTCGCTCGGGCATTAGAAACTTAGGCGCTGCGATCCGTTCCGTTCGCAAAGCGCACCCGAGGTGAAGCCTCTTTCTTCCACCGGAAGGGACGGTTGTTATGGTACACATGTTGCAGCGAGGGCGAATCGACGGCAATGCCAAGGGCTCCGAGATGACTCGTAGCGGCCGTTGGCGACGGCCGGAGAGACGGCGGCCGCTTCGGATGGAGAGGCTGGAAGAGCGTGCCTTGCTGGCCGCTTTCTGTCCCAACTTTGCGGCCGACGTGAGTCAGCATCTAAAAGGAGTTCAAGATTCGCTCAACGCCATGGACGTCGCGTTGCCGCTGATCGACGTTAGCAACGATCTCGTCAAGCTCACAAAGGCGCAGTTCATCCAAGACGCGGCCAGCGCGATATCCGGCATGGGAGATACGCCCCCAAGGCTTGGTGCGGCCGGTTTGGAGGCAGCGCTTGAATCGGCGCTGCAAATCAACGGCGAAGACGTCTCCGTCACCGTACCGCCCCAGGGAGGACTCGACGTCGAGATACTGCTCGGCGCCAATCTGCTTACCGAGAGTACGCCCAACATCGCGCTGAGCACCGGTCTGAAGGGCCTGCCCGTGAGTTTCGCTACGGGCGGGTCGATCGATTTCACCCTCAGCTACGAGTACCTGCTCTCGTTTCACTACGACTGCAGCACTCAAGCGTTCACGCTCCACGGCACGAACCTGGACGGAAAGAACCACGAATTGGAACTGTCGCTGGAGGCGTCCCTGGGCAACTTCACGGCGGAAGCGACGATTGGCTTCCTCAAAGCGCAGGCCACCGACAACGGCAGCCAACTGGCCGCGACGTTCCAGGTCGATGCACTGGGCACGGCGAACCAAAGCGTCGACCTAGGCGGCTCCGCCAAACTCGATTTGCACATCGAAGCGGGCGCCGGCGGCTTGGGCTATGCCAATCACTTTCCCTCGATCCACACCGACCTTGTGATGGACTGGGATTTGACCAACAACGCCGCCCCGACGGTCGATCTGAAGGACGTCGAGGTTGGGTTGGGAAGCTACCTCAGCGATACGTTGCAGCCGATCATCGATTTCGTGCAGCCGGTCCTGGAGCCGATCCAGCCGGTGATCGACTTGCTCAACGCACCGCTTCCCGTGCTCACCGACCTGAGTAACCTGATCGGGCAAGGCGACGTTACGATGCTCGGCTTGGCCCAGCTTGCCGGCAACGCGACACCGCCGGGATATATGGACCTGATCGAACTGGGCGGGCTGCTGGTCGAGATTGCCACGGTGGTCGACATGTTCGACAGCAACGGTGCCGAACTCGTTCTGGAGTTGGGCGACGTCAGCATCAACGATCTGGCCAACGGCACGGACCTGCGCGTCCTCAGTGACTCCGAGGACCCCACGGATCTCACGAAGGACGTCCTCCAGCCGGGCTTCAATTTCGGGCAATTCGGCAGCAACTTCAACCTCGCCTCGATCCAGACGGCGGTCACCGGCAGCGATCTTCCCCAGGGCATCAAGGACGGGGTCACGAATCTGCTCACAAGGCTGCAGAACGGCATCAAGCTCAGCTTTCCCGTACTCGACGAGCCGCTTTCCGTGGCCGTTGGCCTGCTGATGGGAAATGACGTCGATCTGTTTCGCTTCGACGCACAAGCGATCGTCGGCGCACCGGCCATGGGCGGCGATTTCCCCTTGCCGATCGGCTTGGACGTGGGTTTGGCGGGCGGCGTCAGCATTGATGCCAAAGTACAGGCCGGGTACGACACGTACGGTATCCGCACGTTCCTGACGACCCTCAATCCGGCCGATATCCTCGAAGGCTTCTACCTGCACGAGGATACACATTTCCTGGTAACTGGCACAATCTCGGCGCACGCCGGCCTCGACACGTTCTTCTTCGACGCCGGGGTCGAGGGCGGCGTCTACGCCACCATCGGCGTCGACATGGCCAACCCGCCGCTCGACACGAACGGAGACCACAAGGTCCGCCGCACCGAGCACCCTGACTTGTTTAACGTGAGCGGCGGCGTTCACGCGTTCCTCGACGCCTACGTGGCGGTCGGCGTCGAGGTTCTCGGCGAGTTCATCGGCATCCGCGAGGAGTTCAACCTCGTCAACGTAACGATCTGGAGCTTCGGCTCGACCCACGAGGACAACCCCTTCATTCCGGACGTCCTACTGAATCTGGCCGGTGACGAGAATACGACCGACGCGTTCGTTCCCGACGACCCGATGGATTTTGACGTGAACGTCCGGCAGTTGAAGGCCTCCGCCAACGGCGTCCTAAGACTGAACGTGGGAACGGACGCACCAACTTATCGAAAGATCGAACCCAACGAGCCCACGGAGGCTTACGTCATCCTGCCGCAAGAGGACGGCTCGATCATCGTCTCCGCGTTTGGCTACACGCAACGGTTCTACGGCGTTCAGAAGATCATCGGCAACGCGGGGTCGGGCGACGACCGCATTGCGATCGCCGGTGAAGTCGACTTCCCGGTGGAATTACACGGCGGTTCCGGCAAGGATAGCCTCACGTACGAAGGTACCGCCAAGGCCGAACTCTACGGCGACGGCGACGACGACCAGTTGGTCGGTGGGACGGGCGACAACCACTTGTACGGCGGCGCCGGCAACGACGTGCTCAAGGGCGGCTCCGTCGGGATCGCACCCCAGCCCAAGAAGCAGAACCAACTCTTCGGCGGTGAGGGCGACGACGAACTCTACGCCGGTAACGGGTTCATCAACGAGCTTCACGGTGAAAACGGCAACGATTCGCTCTTCGCCAGCGACGAGGGCGACGTGCTCCGGGGCGGCTTTGGCGATGACTTCTTCGACACGGGCGCCGGCGGCGACACCATCTTCGGCGGGTGGGGAGACGATCGGGTCGCATGGGAAGTAGGCGACGGCATGGCAACCATCTACGGCGAATTACTCCCGTTGCATCCCGACGTCACCGACCACGGATTTGACGTGGTTGGCATAAAGGGCACCAGCGCCGCCGATACGTTCGATATCGTCGATCTGAACAACCAGGCAGGGCATATCGTCCAGGTGTTGTATGATGGCGGAACGAAGACGGCGGTCTCCCTCGTCCAAGTTGAAGGCGTGGCGATTCAAGCGCAAGGGGGCAAGGACACCATCACGGTCCACGATCTGACGATGACCCTTATGCAGGAGGTAGGGATCAACCTGGGCGATCTCGCCAACTTTGACAACGCCGAAGACACGATCCTCGTCAAAGGCACCGCCGGAGACGACGTCGTGACCGTCGAAATGACCACGGCCGGGCTCGTCCCGTCAGATGAGAGAGAAGAGCAGATCGTGGGCGGGATCACGTCCATCATTAAGGGGCGCGCCGGGCAACCTCTGGCGGACTACGTCGTACAGACGGCCAACGTCGCCGACAAAGTGATGCTGGAAGCGTACGCGGGCATAGACGCGGTCACGGTCTTTTCCGTCAGCGGCCCGACCTGGATCGATACCGGCGACGACGACGACGGAGTGGCCGTCGTGGCCAATGCGGCGACCGGACCGATTGCCGACGGCGACTCGGCCTATTTCGCGACCCTGGATGTCGAGACGGGAGCCGGCACGAACTGGGTCGCATTCTTCGTCGACGCCGCCCCGGAGCTTGCGCAGGAGGACGTCTATCTGACCGACCACAGCCTAACGGCCGATAGGCTGATCCCATACGGCGTCAATTTCGCCTCTACCGGCGGAGATTTCGGCCACGGCGTGTTCCTGGCGACGGGTGCGGCCAACGACAACGTCTACGTGAAGAGCACCCTGCCGAACACCGATACGTGGATCAATACGGGCGGCGGCGCCGACTCGATCGTGCTCTCCTCCAAGCCGAACAAGAAGGGCGACCTGTCGACGATCGCCGGGCCGATTGCCGTCGACGCCGGCAGCGGCGCCAACACGCTGCGCTTGGACGACCGCAAGGCTACCTCGGGCAACGCGCACGTGCAAGTCACCGACAACATGATTCTCGGCTTCACCGGCCCCAACGACGAGGTCGTCGTCGGCTATCAAGCCACCGGAGGCATCTATTCAGATATTCGCCTGGACGGCTCCGACAAGGCCGCCGTAAACGAGGTCTTCAGCATCTACGATCCAAACGGTCCGCTGCGCCTCTTCGGCCACCGCGGCGACGAGACGATTAACGTCGGGCAGACGCTCTTCGCCACCGAGATCCGGGCAGGAAAAGGCAACGACGTTGTCAATGTGGGTAGCGTCAACGTGGGTAGCCTCGATACGCTCGACTGGATCCTGGGCCCGGTCTCCGTCTTCGGCGCGGGCGGAACCGACCAGTTGAACGTCAACGACCAGGGTTCGTCGAACGGCGCGATCTATACGCTCACCGCCAACACACTGGCCCGTACCAGCGCCGCTCAGATCGGCTACGACAAAGTGGAACACCTCACCGTCAATACGACACCGCACAACGACGTCGTGGTGGCCAAGAAACTCCCCAAGAAGACGGCCGTGCTGCTTAACGACTTCGGCGGAGAAGACAATCTGGTCGGACCGGACAAGAACATTCAGTGGAATATCCAGGGGCCGGACCAAGGCACGGTGAACAACTCGCTGGTATTCTCGGCGATCGAGAACCTGTTCGGAGGCGTGAAGAAGGACCGCTTCATGTTGGACGACACGTCGGTCATCACCGGGTTCATTTCGGGTGGCAACGGCGTCGACACGCTGGACTACTCGGCCGCGACCTACGACGTCGAGGTCGATCTGCCCAGCAGCTCGGCGACCAACGTCCTGCTCGGCGTCTTCGGCATCGAAGACGCCGCAGGTGGATCCGGCGACGACGTGCTCATCGGTGACGCTGCCAAGAACCGCTTTGACGGTGGCCCGGGCAACGATGCATTGCTCGGCGGCGGCGCCAACGATCATCTCACGGGCGGCGACGGCCACGACGTGCTGGTCGGAGAGGCCGGAAAGGACAAGCTGTTCGGCGAACTGGGACGGGACGTGCTGATCGGTGGCGTCGAAGCGGACAAGCTCTCCGGCGGCAAGGGCGAAGATATCCTGATCGGCGGCACGACGTCTCACGATCAGGACGTCCTGGCGCTGCTCGCGATCCTCGATGAGTGGTCCCGCGCCGATGAGAACTATGCCAACCGGATCGAGAGCCTGAAGAACGGTGGCGGGCTGAACGGTTCAAATCTGCTCATCGCCTCGGGGAGCACCGGAACCGTTTTCGACGATGGTGCAAAGGACGTGCTCAAAGGCGAGTCCGAGGTCGATTGGTTCTTCGCGAAGTTCTCGAAGCCCCACAAGGACAAGCTCCCCGACTTCAATCTCGATCTTGGCGAGGAAGCGGAGGCGCTGTAGGGCCTCTCGCCTTGTGGGCCTGGAGCCGCCGGGACGCACCTCGAAACACGTACGTTCACGCGATAGCAGTAACGCAACGTCTGCTCTTTGAACGTCCGCCGTCCCCGCCCAAGAGACCGGCCCTCCCCGTCTGGGAATGGAGCAAGAAGTGGGCAAAGGCCGAAACGTCCGTGAACGCTGAGTAGGTGTTGCGAAGGACTGATGCGGTAATGAGGTAGCCCAAAGTTGGGGAAACGCGTCGTTGGTCCATACGTCTTGTGAGAATCCCGCAAAACCCCGTAGCGGAGAACGCGGCGACGCTGTTCTGGCTGAGGAGGTCGCAGCGGCCAGTTGCAGCCTTTGTCATGCAGGGGCCAAGAGGGAATTCAACGCATACGGCCCGGCGGGCGGCCCGATCCAGCCCGTCACCTGGTCGAGAGCTATCCGGTACCCGTTTTTCGGCACTTCCAAAAGTACCCAAAGTACCCGTGCGCCGGGACAATCCTGTCGGGCCAGCCGAGCCGAGGCCGAAACTGCTTTATCACTCCAACCTCTGATGGAACACCGAACGCGCGTGGGCCAGGGTTGGAGGCCGGTGTTTGAACGCCGCCAAGACTATCCGGCATACGGGGGCACTCTGCGATCGTCGTCGGGACCGAGTTCCGAGATCTCCTTCACTCGGTTCTTCCATGTGAACCGGCAGATCCCATCGACCGCGCCAGGCGGGCACGCTGGTCCGGTGCTTCGCCTCCCCGCTGCGAAAGAGTAGAATTAGGAACGTCGAGCGTCCGTCACAACTCGAAGGACCACCAGAGGACCAAGCCGTGAATTCACGACAGCGCGTGCTCAGTGCAGCCGACCGGCAAGGGTATGACCGGATCCCGGTGAAACATGAAGGCACACCGGAAGTCAACCGGATGATCATGGGTCATTTCGGTCTGAAGAACATGGAGCAATTGCTCCGCGTGGTGGGAGACGACTTTCGCTACGTCGAGCCGGCCTACTGCGGGCCCGAGCTTCGCACCTTTCCGGACGGCAGCGTCGAGGGCTACTTCGGAGAGCGGTACAAGTACGCCGAGTTCGAGGCCGGCAAGTATCTCGAAGCCTGCCACCTGCCCTTTGCCGGAGTCGACCGGCTGGAAGACCTCGACCGTTCGCACTTCCCCAGCGCCGACTGGTTTGACTATTCGACGATCCGCCGACAGGCCGAGACTTTGCGCGAACGGGGTTTCGCCGTCTGCTGCGGAACGGCCGGCGACATCGATCTGATCAACGGCATCTCTCGCGCACGGGGAATGGAACAGGTACTGATGGACCTGATCGACGACAACCCGGTGTATCTGGAGATCATGCGGGCACGGTTCGAGTTCTTCTGCGAAGTGCAGCGACGCACGCTGGAGGCGGCCGGCGGGCTGATCGACTTCACGCACGCCGGCGAGGATTTCGGCAACCAGCGGGGACCGATGATCGGCCCGGACGTCTTCGAGCGGCACTTCGCGCCGAAGTACGGCAACTACTTCGAGATGGTCCACTCCTACGGCGCGCGGACGATGCTGCACATGTGCGGCTGTTGCGAGGCGTTTCTGCCGCGGCTGATCGAGTTGGGCCTGGACGTCTACGACGTCGTGCAGCCGACCACGCCCGAGATGGAGATCGCGGCGCTGAAGGAGCGGTTCGGCGATCAACTAACGTTTTGCGGCTCGGTGTGCGTGCAGAGTACACTCGCCTGGGGTAGCGTGCAGGACGTCGAGCAGGAAGTCCGCCGCCGGCTGGAGCTATTCCCGAAGGGTGGCCTGTTCCTCGGCCCAACGCATGCCGTGCAGGTCGGCTCGCCGTTGGAGAACACGCTGGCCATGTATCGCACGGCCGGCAGTCTTGCCGAGGAGATCGACGACTCGATCCTCTCGATCGAAAGCAAGCAAGACGGGACGGACAAGATCGACTTGGCCAAATTGTTCTGAACTTCTCGAAGGGAGCCGCCATGCCGGGGATCGAACCTTACGAGGGCAAACCGGACGTCGATCGGCTCATCGCCGCGATGCGCGGCGAGCCCACCGACCGGGTGCCGAACTTCGAGATCCTGATCGAAGACCGGCACGTCGAGCGGCTGCTGGGCCGGCCGGCCGGCAACACCCTGGGCGTTGGCGGCGACCCGGCCAAGGGCAGCGAGGCGGCCGAAGGCGTTCGGCCCATGTACCCCGAAGACTATATCGAGTTGTGTCGTGTCATCGGTCAGGACGCGATCGCGATGGAGAACCTCTGGACGCCGATCAAGCGGCGCGAACCCGACGGCTCGGTCGTCCTTTGGAACGATCGTAGCTTCAAGAGCCGGGAGGACCTCGAACGCATTGTATGGCCCGGCGAAGCGGAGATCGAAGAGAAGCTCCGATACGTTCGCGAGTACGTCTCTGCGGCCGGCGAAACGGGCGTCGGCGTGATGTTGCTTTGCGGCTGCATCTTCCAGACGCTTTACGAGTTCGTGATCGGTATGACCGACTGCATGGTGATGGCGATCGAAGAGCCGGAGTTGTTGGACGAGTTGATGGCCCGCTCGGCCGACTACTTCACCGAGTTGGTCGGCCGGGCGATCGACGAGGGCCTGGACATCGTCTTTCTGGCCGACGACTTTGCCTACAACAAGGGGCTGTTCGTCGAGCCGAAGCGGTTTGCGCAGTTGTGGCGCCCCCATTTCGATCGCATCTTCGAGCCTGCGCGACGTGCGGGCAAGCCGATCCTGTTTCACTCCGACGGCAAGGTCGACGACGCCATGGAAATGCTCCTGGAGATGGGCGTCGACTGTCTCAACCCCATGGACCCCTCGGGCGTCGACTACCGCGATTACAAACGCCGCTATGGCCACCGGGTCACCCTGTCCGGCAACATCGACATCACCTGGCCGCTGGTCAAGGGGACGCCGGAGGACGTCGAGCGAGACGTCAAGGAGCATATGGGCGTGCTCAAGCCGGGCGGACGATGGCTGGCCGGTTCGAGCCACAGCATCGTCAATTACATTCCCCACGAGAACTTCGTGGCCATGATCAACGCGATTCACAAGTACGGCACGTATTGAGCCTTCACAATCCGGAGAAGACGTCATGACGCGACAAGCGATTATCGGTTGGTTGCTGCTTACGCTTGCCTTCACGGCAAGGGGACCGGCTGGCGACAACCTGGCCGACGACAACCTGACTGGCGACAACCTGGCCGGCCGTTTTGCCGATCCACCCGATTCGGCCAACGCGTGGTGTTACTGGTGGTGGCTCAACGGTGCGGCCGGCAAGGAGGGGATCACGCGTGACTTTGAGGAGATGAAGCGGCAGGGAATCAGCGGGGCGCTTCTCTTTGACGCCGGGACGGCGGGCCCGCCGGCGCCGCGAGGGCCGCACTTTATGAGCCCCCAGTGGCGCGAGACGTTCAAGCACGCCGTTCGTGAGGCCAACCGCTGTGGGATCGCGCTGGGAGTGAACCTGTGCAGCGGCTGGAACTGCGGCGGGGCGTGGGTCGATGCGGAACACGCCGCGAAGAAAATCGTCGCCGCGCCGACGGTGGTGAAAGGGCCGGGGCGCGTGAGCGTCGAGTTGCCGCGGCCGGCGGAAGTGAGCGGGTTCTATCGCGATATCGCCCTGCTGGCATGCCGCTTACCCAAGGGGGCGTCGCCGGAGCCAAAACTGACGGCCAGCTCGAACTTCCCCGGCTATCCGCCCGCGCTGGCCGAGGACGGGCAGGACGACACGCGCTGGATCTCCAACAGCGACAAGCCAGGCATGGGGCCGACGAAGCAGAAACCCGAGTACCTCCAACTCGATTACGCTCAAGCCTGGGCGCCGGCCGGGCTCTACCTGGAGCCGTATTCCGACTGCGGGCCGAAGGACGTCGAGATCCAGTGCTCGGACGACGGCAAGGCGTACCGGACGATCAAGCGTGCAACCGTTGAGCCGAACAAGGAGATTGTCGTCGCGCTGGACGACGTGCAAGCCGCCCACTTTCGGGTCGTGTTCTACTCGTCGCACCCATTTCAGGGCAAGGAGAATTGGAACGTCCAGGTTGCGGAGATCGCGCTGTTGACCCGGGCCGAACTCGAGTCGCCTCGTCGAACTCGCTCCGGACTCTGGCGGCGCGACGGCGTGGTAGATCTGACGAAGTTCATCGACGACCGGGGACACCTCAACTGGGACGCCCCGGACGGGACGTGGCGCGTCTTGCGGATCGGCTACACGTTGCACGGCAACAAGATCAAGTGCGTCGGTTCGGGGCCGGTTGGTCCGGAAATCGACACCATGAGCGCGGCGGCCATGGACGCCCACTTCGCCGAGACCGGCGCCAAGCTGATCGCCGACGCCGGCCCGTTGGTGGGCAAAACCCTACAGTATTTCCACATCGACAGTTGGGAACTCGGCCAGCCTACGTGGACGCCCAAGATGCGCGAGGAGTTTCAGCAGCGGCGGGGTTACGATCCGCTGCACTTCCTGCCGGCCGTGCTGGGGGCGACGGTGGACGATGCCGAGACCACGGCGCGATTCCTCGCGGACTATCGCCGTACGGCGGCCGATCTGGTGGCGGCCAACTACTACGGCCGGTTACGGGAGTTGACCGTCCGGGGCGGGCTGCGCGGCACGCATCCCGAGTCGGGCGGGCCTTTCTTCACGCATTGGATCGACGCCTTGCAGTGCGAAGGGATAAACGACGTTCCGATGGGCGAGTTCTGGAAGCGGGTCGCCGAGCCGGACGGCAAGATCAGTTGGCCCCCGCATACCAATCCGTCGGTCAAGCAGGCCGCCTGTGCGGCGCACATCTACGGCAAGCCGGTCTGTCAGGCCGAAGCGTTCACCTACATGGGGGCCGGCGACTGGACATCGACGCCCTGGAACATGAAAGACATCGGCGACGAGGCCTTCTGCCACGGTCTGACCCGTTACGTGCTCTGTTTCTGGGTGCATCAGCCGCGTCTGAACGACGTGCCGGGCTACCAATGGGCCAACGTCGGTACACACTTCGACACGAACGTCACTTGGTGGAACATGAGTCACGCATGGCTGACTTACATCGCTCGGTGTCAGTACATGCTCCGGCAAGGGCGTTTCGTGGCCGACTTCGCCTATCTTCGCGGAGAAGAGATCCCGGGCTTCATCGCCCCACGCAACCTGCAACAGCCGATGCGGCCGGCGGGCTTCGATTACGATGCGCTGAACGCCGAGGTATTGCTCCATCGGACGGCGGCGAAAGACGAACGGCTGGTGTTGCCGGACGGAATGAGTTATCGCTATCTGGTGTTGCCGCACGATGCGTCGTGGAGCGTCTCGCCGGCCGTGCTGCGGAAGATCAAGGAACTCGCCGAGGCGGGCGTGACCGTGGTTGGCCCCCGACCCATCGCGGCGCCGGGCCTGACGGATTATCCCCGCAGCGACGAACAGGTTCAGGAGCTGGCCGACGCATTGTGGGCAGGAGAGGCGGCGTCAGATCGTGTAATATCGGGTGTTACGCTCGACGAGATCGTCCAACGAGACGGTCTGCCGCCGGACGTCGAGTTTCGCAACGCGAGCCCGCAAGCAAAGCTCGATTGGATTCATCGCCGCGACGGCGATAGCGAGATTTACTTTCTCAGCAATCAGTCCAGGGTCGCCGCCGCCGCGGAGGTCGTGTTCCGCGTCGGCGGAAGACAGCCGGAGCTTTGGGACGCAGTTACCGGACGGATTCGCGATCTGACCGATTGGCGTGAGGAAGACGGCCGCACGGTCGTACCGCTCGAGTTTGCGCCGCGGGAGAGCTACTTTGTGGTGTTCCGCAAGAAGGCCGCAACGGGAAGCTCGAAGGATGCCAACAACTTCCACGAACTGAAACCGGTCGCGGAACTCGCCGGGCCATGGAACGTGTCGTTCGATCCGAAGTGGGGCGGACCCAAGTCGGTCGTCTTCGAGCAGCTCGAAGATTGGACCAAGCGATCGGAAGCCGGCATCCGCTTCTACAGCGGCACGGCTACGTATCGAAAGACGTTCGACCTGCCCGAGACGTCGGCACGTGGAAGCACGCGGCTCTATCTCGACCTCGGCACCGTCAAAGACCTGGCGGCGGTGCGACTCAACGGCCAGGATCTGGGCGTGGTTTGGACGGCCCCGTGGCGGGTGGAGGTTACAAACGCCGTCAAGCCAACCGGCAACCGCCTGGAGATCGACGTGGTGAACCTCTGGCCCAACCGTCTGATCGGAGACGCCGCCTTGCCGCCGGAAGAGCGGCTGACGAAAACCAACGCCACGGTGCATACGAAGGACTCGCCGCTAATGCCGTCCGGCCTGCTGGGGCCCGTAGTTCTTCACGCGGCCGAGTGAACGAGTGTCGCCCGCGCGGCGGTGAATTCCCGACCCACAACGAGCCGTTGACCCCTCGGCATAAGGAGGACCTGTAATGACGCTCAGAATCGCAGTAGCTGTTTTGGCCATAGCCCCATGGACCGTATCGGCCGCCGCGCAGCGATACCGCGACGGCAGACCGGCGGCCACGCTGAGGATGGATGCGAAGGACCATGGCATCGTACTCCGCCACGGTGGCGGACCGGACAGGTGCGACGTCCTCGGTGCCCGCGACGTGTGGGTGTTTCAGTCCGACGGCACCTACTACATGCACTATGACGCGGCAGGTCCAAGAGGATGGCTCTGTTCTCTCGCCGTAAGCAAAGACCTCGTTACCTGGGAGAAGCAGGGCCCGATCTTGGACTTCGGCAAGCCGGGTGAAGACGACTCGAAGTCTGCCTCGTACGGCGTCACCTATCGCGACGGCAAACAATGGCACATGTTCTATCTGGGAACGCCCAACGTATCCGGCCCGCCGAATCTCGTCCCGTCATTTCCGTATCTCACGATGAAAGCGAAAGCCCACAGCGCGGCGGGCCCATGGATCAAACAGAAGGACGTCGTTCCTTTTCGCACGAAGCCAAACACTTACTATTCGATAACGGCCAGTCCAGGGCAGGTCATCAACGTCGGCGGCGAGTTTCTCCAGTTCTTCAGTGCGACGACTCGAAAGGCGGGGAGTCCCTGCGTCCAACGCACGTTGGGTATCGCCCGGACCGAGAATCTCGACGGGCCGTGGACCGTCGATCCGCAGCCCATAGTGCCAAGCGAGGAGCAAATCGAGAACTCGTCGCTGTACTACGAGAAGAGCAACAAGACCTGGTTTCTCTTTACGAACCACATCGGGATCGATCGGGGGGAATACACCGATGCCATTTGGGTCTACTGGAGCCAGGATCTGAACCAGTGGGATCCGGCAAACAAGGCCGTAGTACTCGACGGCCAGAACTGCAGCTGGTCGAAGAAGTGCATCGGCCTGCCGTCGGTGGTCCAGGTGGGTGAACGGCTGGCCATCTTTTACGACGCCCCCGGGGGCAACAGCACCAGCCACATGAAACGGCATGTCGGACTCGCCTGGCTGGAGTTGCCGCTGCGAGTGCCTCAGCAGTAGTAATTATCGAGGGGGGGAGTAGGTTGCTCATGCGTACAAGAAACACCAGAACGATGCTTCTAGCGATGGCTTTGCCGGTCGCAGTCACCTTTGCGACCCATGCCTCGGGATTGGATGGAGGACTTCAGCTCGACGAAGTGGACGTGAGCATGCATATGGTACTGCCCGTCAAATCCGAGGGGACATATTACATCACGGGGACGACGGATCTTACCAACGTCTGGAAAGGGAAGACCAAGGGGTTTTCCGTTTACTCCAGCCGGGACTTGAAGACATGGGACAAGCAACTGGCGTGGGCCCCGCCCGCTGGAAGCGAATGGGACAGTAAAGCCTGGGGTGCCATCATTCATCCTCTGGAGGACAAGTACGTCATGGTGGGAGCGGTCTATTCCTCCAAGAA
>CAYYNP010000162.1:0-22561 GCA_964472545.1 uncultured Planctomycetaceae bacterium
TCCTGCTCTTCCGCACCCCCCACCCCCCACTCCCAACTCCCCACTCTCACCCCCATGCTTCTCGCCTACAGTTCTAACGCCTACCTCAACTTCTCCGTCGAAGAGACGATCGCCCGGATCGCCGCGCTCGGCTACGGGGGCTTGGAGCTTCTGGCCGACGTACCGCACGCCTGGCCGGCGGGCTTGCTGGACGATCGCAAGCAGGCGATCCGCGACTGCCTGGACAAACACGGACTGGCCATCTCCAACGTGAACGCCTTCATGATGAACGCCGTGGCCGATCCGCGGCAGCCGTACTGGCACCCTTCGTGGATCGAACCCGACGAACACTATCGAGCGATCCGCCGCGAACACACCAAACGGGCGTTGGCGTTGGCAAAGGAACTCGGGGCGTCGTCGATCCAGACCGAACCCGGCGGGCCGCTTCGCCCGGGCCAATCGTGGTCCGAAGCGGCCGACGTCTTCTACGATGAGATCATGCCGTGTGTCGAGATGGCCGAGGCCTTGGACGTTTGGCTGCTGATCGAGCCGGAGCCGGGGCTGATGATCGAGACCTTCGAGCAATACCTTCAGTTCGCCGGCCGGCTTGATTCGCCCTGCGTGGGCCTGAACTTCGACATCGGCCACGCCTTCTGCATGGGCCAGGATCCGCAGGACTGGATCGCCCGGATGGCGCCGCACACGAAGCACTACCATTTGGAGGACATCGCCGCCACGCGCGAACACGCCCATTTGATTCCCGGCCGCGGCGCGATCGATCTGCCGGCCGTGCTGCGCGCGATTGCCACCTCGGGCTACGACGGCTGGGTTACGGTCGAGCTGTATCCGTATATCGCCGACCCCGACGACGCCGGGCGGGAGGCCAAGGAGTTCCTCGAGTCGATTGGGGACGCATGATCGACCAGAAGCGCCAACTTGCTGAGTCCGACGGCCGCTCGACGCTGCGTGCCTATCTGCAACTCGTCCGGCTGCCGAACATCTTTACGTCGATTGCCGACGTGGTGATGGGGTTCTTGTTCGTCCGCGGGATCACGGGCGTGCTCGATGCCGGCATACTGGGGCTGCTGATCGTTGCCTCGGCGTCGTTGTATGCGGCCGGCGTGGTGCTCAACGACGTGTTCGACTTCCATCGGGACACGGCCGAGCGGCCCGAGCGGCCGTTGCCTTCCGGCCGCGTGCGGCGGGGCGTGGCGGCGTTCGTCGGCTGGGAACTGATGCTCGTCGGCGTGGCGGCGGCCTGGGGGGCGGCCTCGTTGGCGGGAGGGTTCGCGCCGGGTCTGGTCGCTCTGGCGTTGGCGGCGTGCATTGCCGGATACGATGCCTGGCTGAAGCGGACGCCCGTCGGGCCGCTGGCGATGGGGGCCTGCCGGATGCTCAACGTGCTGCTGGGGATGAGCGTGGCCGTTCAGGCGTGGCAGGTGCAACACGCCCTGGTCGCCGGCGGAATCGCCATCTACATCGTCGGCGTCACCTGGTTCGCCCGAACCGAGGCCCGGGAGAGCAACTCGGTATACCTCGGGCTGGCCACGCTCGTGATGCTCGCCGGCATCGGCATGCTGTGGTGGTTTCCCGACTTCCGCACGGCGGTGCAAACCGAGGCCGGTTCGCTTGAGGGTTTTCGCATTCTGATGATCGTCCTTGGCGTGTTGATCGGCTGGCGTTGCCTGCACACGGCGAAGCTCCCGACTCCCCAGCAGGTGCAAATGACCGTGCGGCGTTGTATCCTATCGGTGGTGATGCTCGACGCGGCCGTCTGCTACTATATCCAAGGCCCCAAGTGGGGCGTCGCCGTGCTCGCACTGGCGTTGCCAACAATGCTGGCGGGGGCTTGGATTGAGTCGACGTAGGACGAGTTGGGAGTGAGGAGTTGGGAGAGCGGAAAGTTGAGTGAGACCTGGAACCGAGAACCGCCGGGGAGACGGAAGATACATCGAAGTCCACCCGTTGAATGAGCGGACCCAAGCCGCCGGACCCGCTCCGGCCTCACCGTCACCCGCCCTCCCAACTCCCAACCCCCAACTCCCAACTCCCAACTCCCAACTCCCAACTCCCAACTCCCAACTCCCCGCCCCCAACTCCCAACCGCCCCACCCACCTCTACTCCATGCTCCTCGGCTACCACACCAACGGCATGGCTCATCACGAGCCGTTCGATGCGATTCGGCTGCTGGCCGAGATCGGGTATCGTAGTGTGGCGATTACGATCGACCACGGCGCGCTCTGGCCGCGGGCTGCATCGGACGATGGACAGTTGAACGAATTGGGCTCGCTGCTGCATGAGTTGAGGATGCGCACGGTCATCGAGACGGGCGCCCGATTCCTGCTCGACCCGCGGCAGAAGCACGAGCCGACGCTGATAACGGCGGACGACGACGGCCGGCAGCGGCGGATCGAGTTCTATCGACACGCCGTCGACTGCGCCGCGGCATTGGGAAGCGATTGCGTGTCGCTCTGGTCGGGCGTGCGGCGGAGCGAGGCTTCTCGACAACAATGTCTCGATTGGCTCGTTGCCGGGCTGCGGGAGGTACTTCACTACGCGGCGAGGCGGGACGTTTCGATCGGCTTCGAGCCGGAGCCGGGCATGTTGGTCGACTCGATGGCCGCGTTCGAGGAATTGGCGGAGCGAGTCGATATGCCCAACTTCCGCCTGACGCTCGACGTCGGCCATCTGCACTGCACGGGCGAAGTCCCCATTGCGGAGGTGATCCGACGTTTCGGGCACCAACTGGTCAACGTCCACATCGAAGACATGAACGCCGGCGTACACGAGCACCTGATGTTCGGCGAGGGCCAGATCGACTTCCCGCCCGTGCTCGCGGCCCTGGCCGAGGTGAGTTACACTGGCGGGGTCCACGTCGAACTCAGCCGCCACAGCCACCAGGCCCCCGAGGCCGCACGCCGGGCGTTCGATTTCCTGCAACCCACGATTGATTGATTGTGAGCACGGAATGTCCAAGCCAACCATCTTGCTGTCGATCCCGGGTCTTCGCCGCAAGGACGTGGCCGAGATGCCGCAACTGACAAAGCTGACCGCCGCCGGCGAAATCGCCGATCTGGTGCCCAGCTTCCCCTGCGTGACTTGTCCGGTGCAGGCCAACATGACCACCGGCAAACTGCCCGCCGAGCACGGCGTGGTGGCCAACGGGTTCTATTGGCGCGATCGGGAGCACGTCGAGATGTGGACCTCGCCGAACGATTGCATCGGCAGTCCGCAGATTTGGGACCTGCTTTCGCACCGGCCGGGCGAGCCGTCGTCGGCCGTTTGGTTCCCGCTGCACAGCAAGGGTTGCGAGGCCGACTACGTCTGCACGCCCGCCCCGATCCACAATCCCGACGGCTCCGAATCGCTCTGGTGCTACACCCGGCCGACGGAACTCTACGGCGAGCTGCGCGACGCCCTCGGGCATTTCCCGCTGAAGCACTTTTGGGGGCCGATGACCAACGTGCTCTCGAGCGCCTGGATCGCCGCCTCGGCCGTACACGCCGCCAAGCAATGGCACCCGGACTTCTTCTACATCTACCTGCCGCACCTCGACTACGCCGCCCAACGCTCCGGGCCGGAGTGCGATCCGGCGAAGGCGGCTTTGGCGGAACTCGACGACGTGATCGGCCGATTGGGCGACGCGTTGGCCGAGGTCTACGGCGATCCGCCGCTCTGGCTGGTGGCCGGCGAATACGCCATCACGGCGGTCGACCACGTGACCTATCCCAACCGCGTGTTGCGCAAGGCCGGTCTGCTAAGCATCCGCGAAGAAGACGACGGCGAACACCTCGACCCGGCCGGCAGCCGGGCGTTTGCCATGGTCGATCATCAATTCGCCCACGTCTTCGTGGCCGATGCCGACGAGCAAGTCGCAAAGCAAGTGGCCGACCTGTTTCGCAGCCAGCCGGGCATTGCCGACGTGTTGACGGCCAATCAACTCGGCCGTTACGGGCTCGACCACCAACGCAGCGGCGAAGTCGTGCTGATCTCCGAGCCCAACAGTTGGCAGGCCTACTACTGGTGGGACGACGACGCCAACGCCCCCGGCTACGCCCGAACCGTTGACATCCACCGTAAGCCGGGCTACGATCCGGTCGAGTTGCACGTCGACATGGCCACCAAGAGCATCCCGTTGGACGCGACGTTGGTGGCCGGTTCGCACGGCGCCCCCGCGGTCGATCCTACGCAGCAGAGTGTGATCCTATCGTCCGAGCCGGTCGTGTTCCCCGGGCGGACGGTGGCCGACGTCGACGTGTTCGGCATCGTGATGCGGCAGTTCGGGATCGACGTGTCGGGGGCGTTGGGGGGGGGCAACGCACCGCCACATTCCGATCTAAACTTGCGGGGGGCGTAAGCCTCCGGCGGGCACCGCACTCTCTGGGGCGTAGCGTCCGGGGGCTTCCGCCCACGGCTATTGCCCCGATAGTGCCGAAACCGAGAATCCACGTTCAAGGGAGCCACACCATGCAACGAATCCTCATGCTCGTCCGCTTGCTCTGCTGGATTGCCGTCCTCTCGCCGGCCTGTTCGGCTCTTGCCGCCGATGCATCGCCGAAGCGTTTCACCGGCCCGTGGAATCTGGCCGAGTTGAAGCAGGTTCCCGCAGCCACCTGGGGCGAGAAGAAGGACTTGGTGCAAGAGGTCTACTACGCCGGCGAACCGCTCGACGGCAAGCCGACGCGAGTGTTCGCATACTACGCCCGGCCCGCCGAAGGCAACGGGCCGTTTCCCGGCATGGTGCTGGTTCACGGCGGCGGAGGCACTGCGTTCGACCAGTGGGCCACACTCTGGGCCAAGCGGGGCTACGCGGCGATCGCGATGGATCTCGGCGGATGTGGGCCGGACCGAAAACGCCTGCCCGACGGCATGCCGGCCCAAGGCCATCCGGAGAAGTTCCGGCCGTTTGCTAATGAGCAAGAGGCCAAGCTGCTTTGGACGTACCACGCCGTGGCAGCCGTGATCCGCGGCCATTCGCTGTTGGCCTCTCGCGAGGAAGTCGACGCGAGCCGCACCGGCCTGACCGGCATAAGCTGGGGCGGCTACCTCACCTGCATCGTGGCCGGGCTCGACGACCGCTTCCAGGTGGTCGTGCCGGTCTACGGCTGCGGCTTCTTGCACGAGAACAGTTGCTGGCTCGACGAGTTCGCCAAGCTGGGCCCCGAGCAGACCGCCCGCTGGGTCGCCCACTACGACCCCTCGCGCTACCTGCCGGGCGTCGGCTGCCCGATCCTCTTCGTCAACGGCACCAACGACTTCGCCTATCCGCTGGACAGCTACCAGAAGAGTTACCGTGCCGTGCCCGGCCGAGTCGACGTACGGATCGAGGTTCGCATGCCGCACGGGCATCAGCAGGGCTGGGCCCCGAAGGAGATCGGGCTCTACGTCGATTCGGTAATACGTGGTGGCGATCCGCTGCCGCGGCTGGGGGCGATGAGCACCAAGGACGGAGAGGCGACCGCCACGTTCGAGACGAAAGTGCCCGTCGCCGCGGGGCATCTGCACTACACGACCGACACCGGCCCGTGGCAGCAGCGCAACTGGCAGTCGGCCGAGGCGACGATTGCCGGCGGCGTGGTCTCCGCCGAACTGCCCGAGAGCCGGCCGATCATCTACTACCTCAGCGTCACCGACCGTCGCGGGGCGATGGTCAGCACCGAGCACGACGTTCGAGAGTAGGCGTCTCGCTCCGCGAGACGTGCCGGGTGGCTGAGAGGACATCTCGCGGAGCGAGATGACTACTCTCAATGCCACCTATTTGTCAAACGCCACCCGCAGTTCATGCACCCCCATACAATACCCGACCTGCGGTAAGATGCGAATACTGATCGCGTCGCACTCCAGGTTATCGGCGGGCCGGACGGCGTTGAACCGGTCGCGCTGAAGCCCGAACGCATCGTCCGGGTGCCGCTTCATCCGCTGCCAATCGCCGTCGCCGATGCGATAGTCGACCCACCATCCGCGGGGCAGCCGAACCTTCTCGCCGTCGGCATCTTCGTACCAATAGATCGAGACGTTCGCCAGGGTCTTCTTCTCGCCGAACTCGACGATCAGGTTCTGCCCCCGGTTTTCAAACGGCAGGCTCGTCCATCGCCGCTGTTGCTGGTCGGCCGACCGCTCCGGCACTTTGCCGTCGACGACGGCCACGACCGTGTCGTCCTCGAACGTGTGCGTGGCCAGAACCTTGCCGAAGCGTGACTCGGTCAACAGGTTGCTGATCATGCTCTCCCGCGCGAGCGGCTCATGGCGCGGCAGCCAGACGATCATCGACCGCTCGCCCCGATTGTTCCAGGCATAGTAGGGAATCAGCTTCAGCGTCGCCAATCGGGTTGAATCCCCCGAAACCTCCATCGCCGGCACCGACGCTCGCACAATTCCTTCCAGCAGCCCGTCGCCAATCACTTCCGTGCGGATCTTGCCCGGATCGGCCGGCCCGGGGATGAAGAACCGCTGGACCTTTTCGCCGCCGTTGTCGGCCTCCTCGGCACAATAGACCAGCGGCCCACGGGTCAACGCGATGCGGCCGCGATTGGCCTCGACCTGTTCGATGGCCGTGTTGTAGTGGATCGGCATGGGCAGGTTCAACTCGACCACGTCGC
The DNA here is from genome assembly GCA_964472545.1 of uncultured Planctomycetaceae bacterium. GTDB lineage: Bacteria > Planctomycetota > Planctomycetia > Pirellulales > Thermoguttaceae > CAYYNP01. Next base: position 6,580 of record CAYYNP010000162.1, read on the forward strand.
CGGGCTTCCAACGCCGGTCGATCGTGGCGAAACCCTTGGTCGGCGTGGCGTCGACCTCTTGGCCGTTGACCGTCAGCGTCCACTTTGGGCGTTGCTTGTCGACGTATCGATAGAGCTTGCCCGGCACGAACTGGCCGCGTGCCCAGGTGGGAATACGCACCTTCAACGCAAACGCCTGCTCGGCCGCCGGATCGATAGCGAGCGTCACCTTGCCGTCGAACGGATAACGGGACGTCTGGCGGATCGCCACCTTGCCGCCGGCCAGCGGGATCTCGGTGCGGCTGGCGCCGTAGAGGCCCAGGTAGATCTCGCGGTCCGTGTGCGAGTACATGTAACCGGACACTTGCGGGATCAGCCGGGCCAGGTTCGACGGGCAACACGCACAACCGAACCATGCCGCCCGGCCGGCCGAGCCGTGGTTGAACTTGCGGATGCCGTCGGCCTCCAGCACGTTGACGTAGAAGAAGCTGTCGCCGGCCAATCCCATCCCGGCCAGCGAGTTGTTCAACAGCGCCACCTCGGCCACGTCGAAGTACTTCGCGTCGCGGTGCAGCAGGTACATGCGGAAGTTGAAGAAGACGTTGGCCACCGCGGCGCACGTCTCGTTGTACGTATGGCGATTGGGCAGCACGTAGGCCGGCCCAAAACCCTCGATGCCGTGCGTGGCTCCCAGCCCGCCGATGATGTGCATCTTGGTGTCGACCACGTCGTGCCAGATCCGCTCGGCCGCGGTGGCGTAGGCCGTCTCGCCGGTCAACGCGCTGACGTCGGCCATGCCGGCGTAGAGATAGCCCGCCCGCACGGCGTGGCCCACGGCCTTGGTCTGCTCGACGACCGGCTTGTGCTGCTGGGCATAGCTGGGCGACATCACGCCCTCGCCGTCAGGGCGGTAGGTCACGCCGCGGATATCGAGGAATCGCTTGGCCATATCGAGATAGAGCCGCTCGCCGGTGACCCGATAGAGCTTGCACAGCGCCAACTCCAACTCCTCATGCCCCGGGGCCTGCATCACCGGCTTGCCGTTGTTGTAGTTCGGATCGCCCTCGAACACCACCTGGTTGAAGTGCCGGGCGCTCTTCTCGGCGACGTTGAGCCACTTGTCCTTGGCCGTAGCCCGATAGTAGGCAACGGCCCCTTCGTACATGTGGCCCATGTTGTAGAGTTCGTGGCTGTGGACGACATAAGAGTAGGGCGTCTCGCCCATCTCGCCGGGCCGGGCGATCTTGCAGATGTGCGACACGTAGAGGTAGCCGTCGTCTTGCTGGGCGTCGGCGATGACGTCGATGATCTGGTCGAGTTGCTTCTCGAGCTCCGGATTCGGCGTGATCATCAGCAGATAGGCCGCCCCTTCCATCACCTTGTAGAGGTCCGACGAGACGAAACGATGTGGAAACGGCAACTCGCCGCCGCGGCCGTGCAGGAAGTTGCCGCAACGGCGCAAGTTCTCCACCGCCGGCTCGGTTTGCACCAAAGCATGCGGCACGGTCGATTCGGCCTGCGTTCTCAACCGCGGCAACCAAAACTCGTCGGCCAATTCGACGGCGCTGAACGGCATCGGGGCCAACGGGTAATCGTGCCGCTCGGCGGCGAAACCCTTCGGAAGCACGGCGAACAGCATGATCGCCATAGCGAGTGTTGGGGCTCTGAAGTTGGACATCATGTTCTCCTCTTGGGCATGAGAGCGAGCGAGGGGTGGCCCCGCCGCTTTTCCGCACCTAGCGTTGCCATCTCCTTCGCGTCGTCGGAAAAGCGTCGGGGTGGCGCAGCCACGAGAGGTTCCGCCTCCTATCGGACCACCTCTTGTGGCTGCGCCACCCGGGCACTCTTGCGAAAGCGTTTTCCTCAATGGCAAAGTCCTCTTCGCAAGAGTGACCGGGCCACCCACGGCCACCGGCCAGTTCTTGCGAATTCCGCTACGGCCGACTACTCGGCTTCCGTTTCGAGGCGTTCAAGCAACAACCTCGCCTCGCGGAGCCTCCGCTGCCGGTTGTGCTCTTGGGCCTGCTTGCGCATCTCCCCGCGAATCCGGCCGTTCTCGCCGCGGGCTTCCGGGCCGAAGCCGGCCTCGGGCCAGGGCCAGTCGTCGGTGCGGAAGGACGGCACCGGCATCACCCGTTCGTGGTGTTCGCCGTTGACCACGTTCCCCAACGGGTTGCGGGCCCAGGCGTATCGCACGGCGAGGGGCTTCTCGACCAGCGGGCTACGGACCTCCACCATCCGCTGATCCTCGCGATCCCGCCCTCGATCGTCCTTGCCGACAACGGCGAACTTCGCTTCGGCGGGAACGAACTGCCGGTCCTCGCCGGCAATGGAGAAGCCAATGAACGGGCGGCCGTCGTGGGCGCGGACAATCCGATCGAACGTGAGCACCATGCGGCCTTCTTTCGGCTCGGCGGACGTGCAAACGGCCGGCTCCCAGCCGAGCCTGACGCCGTACCAGTTTGCCAAGGCCCAGCGTGCGATCCGCTCGCCGAGTTGGACCTTCTTGTGGGGATGATACCACGGGACGTGCTGGTCGTATGCACACGCGAATCCCACGTGCGACAATTCGCGCGACGCCTTGTACTGTCCCTCGCGGATATACGGGGCGGCGTCGACGGTCATCAGTTCGAAATTCTCCAGCGTCTGGGCCTGGCCGCCGGCGGTGAGTTCGACGATGCCAAACGGCATTTGCGCGTCGCCGAACGCCCGCCGCCAGTCGAGGATCATCGCTTTGAAGCACTCCGCGTAGAGCTTGGGCCGGGCGTCGCCCAGGGCGTTGTTATAGCCTTGGTTGAAGATCGCGCCCTTGACGGCAAAACGCTCGAACGGCGCGATCATGCCGTTGTACGAAGCGCCCGGATTGTTGCGATCGAAGGCCGGCCCGGGCCGCAGGTCGGTCGGCTTCTCGGCCGGCTCGCGGCCCTCGGCCTTGCGGCGCTCGGCGTCTTTCTCCCAACGTTGGATGCGGCCTTCGAGATCCTGCCGCGGATCCCACGCCGCGATCCGCTCGTCCCACTCCTTCAACAACGGCGCGGCCTCCGGCAGCAGTGAGGCCAGTGCCGGACGCGACGTCCACGCCTCGACCGTCGTGCCGCCGACCGACGTGTCGATCAGCCCGACCGGAATTTGGCTGGCCAGGTGCAAACGCCGCCCGAAGACGTAGCCGATCGCCGAGAAGCGATGGACCGTTTCCGGCGAACAGACCGCCCAGGAGCCCTTCTTCTCGGTCACGTTGCTCCAGGCGTTGAACTCGTCGATCCGCGGGAAGTCATCCTGCGGTTCGGGGGTCGCCGCCACGGGGATCGTCAGCAAACGGATCGAGGGCAGATTGGCCGAGGCCACCTCAACGTCGCCGTGGTAGACGTAGGAGATCGTATCTTCCATGTTGCTCTGGCCGCCGAGCACCCAAACGTCGCCGACCAGCACGTTCTGGAAGGTCGCCGTGTCGTGCTTGCCTTTGACCGTGAGCACCCGCGGCGCGGCCGAGGCCTCCAAGGCGTCCAACTCGACGGCCCAGTTTCCGTCGGCGTCCGTCGTGGCCGTCTTCTCCTGCCCGGCGAACGCCACGGTAACGGCCTCGCCCGCGTCGGCCCATCCCCAAACGCGGACCGGCTTCTCGCGTTGCAGGACCATGTTGTTATCGAAGACGTGGTTCACGCGCAGTTCGGCGTGCGCAGGTTGAGGACAACAGCAGGCGGCCGCCAACAGGCCGCAGATCATCAAGGAGCGTCGCAGGATCATGGGTTGGATCTCCGGTTCTCGGGATAGGGGCTTACTCGGGCTGCAAATACGGGAGCCCGAAAATGGGGACTGGCTCCGTCGACGACCGGTGTCGCAGTGGTGATTCGTATTGCCGACGGTGCCTGTCCCCATTCTTCGGGCGGCGACGCCGAGGCCCCGTGAAAAAAGGGGACAGGCACCGAGCCGGCAGCGTTCTTCCACGGGTTTGACGTCTGCGATGGCTCGGAGCCGGTCCCCATTTTCCACTCCACGTGTGCAGCCCAGTTCATCGAAGTCCTCGGCTGGGGATTATACGGATTGGACGGTCCGTTGTCACGTTCTCGAAGCCGAGCCACTACGCTCTCGTTCCTTGCGTGAAGATCTTGCCGGCTGCGTATAGTAGTCGTCTCGCTCCGCGAGACGGAGTGACGTCTCGCGGAGCGAGATGACTACTGACCGGCTCTCCGACCTTGGCTAGCCACGTGCAACTGCCGCGTGCCGCCGGCCGGCTCGATCGCGTCGAAACAGATCGCTTCGCCCGTTCGATTCCAACGTGGATGAAAATCGCAGCGGACGTTCCCCGAGATGTACTTGTCCTCCTTCATGCCAAAGGTGCAAATCACCTGCCGCTCGTCGGTCGTCAGGTCGTAGACGATCAGCGATTGCCGGAGCGTGTCGCGAACCTTGCGGTCGGTGGCGATCCGGTTGCCGTCCGGGGCGAAGGTGCAATGGCCGTCGAAATCGAGAGAGCCGCCGCCGATCACCCGATAGTCGCGCTGGCCGTCGGTGAACAACACGTGCTGTCGGTTCGCTCCGTTAAGATTGAACGTGGCCAGGATCTCCCGATCGTTGCGCCAGTCGAAGTGCGACGGCCGCCGGTCGAAGGCGACCACCTCGCGCAGGTCCGATCCGTCGCGATTGGCGGTGAACATGGCCGTGTGGCGCCGCTTGCCGGGCGAGACGTACGCCCGGGCGAAGAAGAAGAACCGCGTGGCGCTGGGGTTGAACACCGTGTGGTTGAACCACATGTGGTCACCGGCCAGCGCCGGGAACTTGGCCGCCAGGCGTGCGTACACCTCGGCGATGCTCACGACCAGCGTCCGCCTGCCGGTCTGCAAATCGACCAGAAACACACCGTCGTTCTTCGGCGCCGGGTCGTCGGGATTGGGGTCTTTCACCGCTCCATAGCCGACCACCTTTCGCAAACGTCCCATCCGGCCGTAGGTCAGGCTCAGGGCCCAACGGCCGTCGCGGCTGAGTGCGCTGAACGGGCCGGGCAGTACGCGCCGTCGGCCGGTGTGAACGTCGAGCGCCACGGAGGCCACGTCGGCCTCGACCAGATCGTTGTAGATGATCTCGTCGTCGCCGCGGGCCGGGTTCCAATGCAGCATGGCGCCCTGTTGCAGGTTCCACGCCCGGGTTTCGGCGATCTTGCGGAAGCGGCCGCTATCCGGATCGACCAACCCGATCGACGCCGCTTCGCCCGGCAGAGGCATGCGATCCTGCACATCGCACTCCAGACAGACCAGACGGCGCCCCGACGCGCTCCAGGGGCAGATCCCGTAGTAGCCGAAGAAATGGTGCCTCGGGCCGCGGGTCAGCGGCTGGATGGTCCACGGCTGCCTTCGTGTCGACTGCGGAAAAGCGGCCTGGTCGAATCGAGAGGCCACCATTCCCAGCACGGCAGTGGAACGCGTAAGAAACGCACGTCGCGTCGCGGTGCTCATCATTGTTTACCCGTTGCCAAAGTCGAGGAAGGCCATCTTCGGCTTCATCGCGTGTCACCCCCGACACTCCGCCGCCAGCGCCAATGCCCCGTGGACGACCATCTCTTCGCCCAGCGCAGCAGGGACGATCTCGAACGTCTCGCGCAGCGGGGGGAATACGTAACGGTCGACGTACTCGCGCAGCGGGGCCAATAGCAACTCTTCGCCGGCCAACGCCACGCCGCCGCCGATCACCACCGCGTTGGGAGCCAAGAGCGTGATCATCTGGGCGATGGCCCAGCCGTAGGTGCGGCAGACGTGGTCGTAGATCTCCCGGGCAAGCTGGTTGCCGGCGGCGGCGGCTTCGGCAACGATCGCCGCAGAGAGTTGCTCGATGTCGCTGTCGCAGCGGCGCCGCAGATCGGCGGCGTACTTTTCGTCGGCCTCTTCCCGGGCGATCAGACGATGACGCACGGCCTCGGGATGCCACGGCCGGCCCTCGTCGGGTGCCAGGCTCAGCGCGTGCGAATCGGGATCGGAGACGTACGTACGGGCCGCCGCGGCGATGCCCCAGCCGCTGGCGATCGACTCGACCGTTTGGTCCGGACGATCGGACTGCGGGCCGACGCGCAAGTGCCCCAATTCCGAGGCGATTCCACCGCCACCGCGATAGAGCTCTCCGCCGATTACCAACGCCCCGCCGATGCCGCTGCCGATGTTGGTGTAGAAGACCACCTCACGGCCGCGTCCGGCCCCGAAGCGTGCCTCGGCCAAGCCGGCCAGATCGGAATCGTTGCCCAGCACGGCGGGCGCGCCGAGTTTCTCGCGACACCAATCGATCAGCGGGAAGTCGCCCCAGCCGTCGACCTGATGGCTCAACAGCGTGCGGCCGGCGTCGGCGTCGACCGGCCCGCCAAAACCGATCCCCACCGCAGCCACGCGATACTGCGCGATCAGCGGCAGGGCGATCTGCTCGAGCTTTGCCAGGATTCCCTCGGCGCCGTCTTGATAGCGAACGTAGAGCCGCTCGAGCACCGTCAGCCGGCTGCCGTCGCCGAGGCCGACGCCCAGTTGGAGTTTCGTGCCCCCGATTTCGATGCCGAGGAACATGTTGCCTAGTAGATGGTGGTTAGCGGTTAGTGAATAGTGGTCGGTGGTGAGCGGTGAGTGTGGGGTTGGAGTGGAAAACGGGGACTGGCACCGAGCCGCCACCGATGCCAAACCTGTAGAGAAACGCTGCTGGCTCGGTGCCTGTCCCCTTTTTCCACGGAGCCTCGGTGGCCCCGCCCTAAAAAGGGGACAGGCACCGTCGGCAATACGGATTACCACGGCGATACCGGTCGTCGACGGAGCCAGTCCCCATTCTCGGGCTCCCATGTTCACAGTTCGAGTAACTGGTGAAGTGGCACGGCGCCGGCCTTTGCCATTATCGCACGCTGTTGGCGTTCGCGGACCAGGATACACTTCGCGGCGGACGATGGCCAGTAGGGTTTGCTGCTTATTCGGGCTGCAATGCCTGCCGGCGGCCTTCGCGGACGTTGATCACCGCGACGATGGCCAGGCCGATCACGAAGAACAGCAGCAGACTAAGGATTGCCGCTCTGGGGCTGGCGGTGAGCTTGAAGATCGTGCCGAAGAGGAACGTGCCCATGAAGCTGGTGGCTTTGCCGGAAAAGTTGAAGAAGCCGAAGAACTCGGCGGTCCGATCCGGCGGCGTCATCAGGCCCATGATTGCCCGGCTCACCGATTGGGTACCGCCCATTACCAGCGCCAGCACGCCGCCGAGGATCCAGAACTGCGTTTTGGTGACCACGAAGAACGCCGCCACCAGCAGAGCGATCCATATCAGCAGACAGATGATCAGAATCCGCTTCTGCCCTAAGGCGTCGGCTAACCGCCCAACGAGCAGGGCCCCCGGTAGGGCCACCAGTTGGATCATCAAGATCATCGCGACGAGTTCGGCCGTGCTGAAGCGCAGCTCGGGGGTCTCGGTGGCAAAGGTCGACGCCTGGGTGAGGACCGTTTGGACGCCGTCGTTGTAGAACAGGAAGCCCAACAGGAACAGGGCCAGCATTTTGTAGCGGCGGACATTGTGAAGCGTGTGGCCGACTTCGCGCACAGCCTTGCCGGCGGCGGCGAGCATCGGCTCCTTTCGCTCGGGCGGAACGCCCCGGTCGCGCAACACACGAATCGTCGGCACGGTGAACAGCCCCCACCAAAATCCCATGAACACGATACCCACGCGGAGTTGGTCGGCCAACTCGGGCAGTCCCACCGAGGGGCCGACGATCATCACCAACGATGCCAGTCCCAGAGCCAGGGCCCCACCGACGTAGCCTACCGCATAGCCCACCGCCGAGACGAAGTTGACGGTTTCTTCGGTCGAGATTTCCGGTAGAAAACCGTTGTAGAAGCCCAAAGACAGCTCGAACATGAGGCTCGCGCCGACGAACAGGGCAACCACCGCAACGGTCGCTTCGGGCGGAACGACTCCCAGCAGCACGGAGCAGGCTGCTCCGCAGAGGGCCGTCCCAGCGAGCCACTTGCGTTTGCTGCAATTCGCGTCGGCCATGGCCCCGACGATTGGCGAAAGTGCCGCCGCGATAAACATCGACAGCCCGATCCCCCACGCGAAGAAGGTCGGCCCCCAAGTGTCGCCGGGCAAGAAGACCACCTTGGTCAGGTAGCCGTGGAGAATCGTGATCAGAATTGTCGAATAGGCGCTGTTGGCCCAGTCGTACATCGCCCAAGCGACAATCTCGCTCCGCCGGCCGGCCGGTGGTTTCGAGCTTGCCGTCGGGGAACTTGAAGGGCCATCCATGAACGTATTGTGCAAATCCAGCGGCTAGCGGGTGCCGTGCCCACGCTTGTGTGGGCATGCTGAGTAGTCGACCGCCAACATGCCCACGCAAGCGTGGGCATGGCACCCGAAGATCTATGATTGACAGAGCGCTACGGCAATTCCTTAATCCGAATGTTCCGAAACGCCACCGGGTCGCCGTGGCCGAGGAAGCCGATGTAGCCTTTCGGGTTGTGCAGCCCCGGGTGGCCGCGGCCGTCGACGGTCTTCTCGATCTTGCTCAGGTCGGCGTCGACGACCACCACGCCGTTGACGGTGATCCTCACCTGCGAGCCGTTGCAGCAGATCTCTTCGCTGTTCCATTGGCCGGTCGGCTTGAGGTGCCCGCGCTTGGCTGCCACCACGCCGTAGATCGAGGCGTGGGCCTGGTAGGGCTTTAGCCAGCCGGCGTATTTCTCGTGGCCGTCGTCGAGGATCTGGATCTCCATCCCTCCGTAGGCCGCGTTGACGCCCATCGGCGTGCGAATGCCCACGCCGTTGTTTCCGCCCGGCGGCAGCTTGAACTCGAAACGGAAGATGAAGTTGGCGTACTCCTTCTTCGTATACAGGTTTCCGCCCGGCTTGCAGACCATCGTGCCGTCTTCGATGGCGTAGCCGGCCACCGAGCCCTGCCATCCGTCGTGGGTCTTGCCGTCGAAGAGCTTAGTGAAGCCCTCTTCCTCCTTGTCCTGGGAATCCGCCACGATCGGGGCGACCAGCAAACCGGCACAAAAGAGCACGCTCAGACACACTACGGGCCAACGCATGGAAGTCTCCTCCTCGGGATGCAACGAGTGACGCAATTTCCCACAGTCATCTGCCCGCGGTCAACTGCTTGCGGCCAACTGCCCGCAACCACCTCCCCATTCGGCCCATTTTGTCCCGCCGGCTACCCGCTTGTCAACTATTCGGCCGATTCCCGCTGCATCTGCCGCAGTTCGGCGGTGGTCTTCATCGAGCAGAACTCCGGCCCACACATGCTGCAGTAGTGCGACCGCTTGTGATCGGCCTCGGGCAGCGACTCGTCGTGCATCCGCTGGGCCGTCTCGCCGTCCAGCGCCAGGCGGAACTGCTCGGCCCAGTCGAACTCGAAGCGGGCCTTGCTGATCGCGTCGTCACGCTCGCGAGCCCCGGGCCGATGCCGGGCCAGATCGGCCGCGTGGGCGGCGATCTTGTAGGCGATCACGCCCTGACGGACGTCGTCGGCCTCGGGCAGGCCCAGATGCTCCTTGGGTGTCACGTAGCAGAGCATGGCCGCCCCGTGCCAGGCCGCCATTGCGGCGCCGATCGCGCTGGTAATGTGGTCGTAGCCCGGCGCCACGTCGGTCACGATCGGCCCGAGCACGTAGAACGGCGCCTCGTCGCACCACTCCCGCTCCCGCTGCACGTTCATCTCGATCTGGTCCATCGGCACGTGGCCCGGGCCTTCGATCATCACCTGGCAGTTGTGCTCCCGTGCCCGGTGGGTCAGTTCGCCCATCACCTTCAACTCGGCGAACTGGGCCTCGTCGCTGGCGTCGGCCATGCAGCCGGGCCGCAAGGCGTCGCCGAGGCTCCAGGTGACGTCGTACTCGTGCATGATCTCGCAGAGTTCTTCAAAATGCGTATAGAAAGGGTTTTCCCGGCCATGGACCGACATCCACTTGGCCACCAGCGACCCGCCCCGGCTGACGATGCCGGTCAAGCGCTTCTCGGTCAGCGGAATGTGATCCCGCAACAATGCGCAATGGATCGTCATGTAGTCGACGCCCTGGCGGGCCTGGCTCTCGACCACGTCCAAGAAGTCCTGCGGCCGCATGTCGCAGATGCTGTCGAGTTGTTGGGTCATCTGATAGATCGGCACCGTGCCGACCGGCACCGTGGCCGCCTCAATGATCCGCCGGCGGACCTCGTCGATCGAGTCGCCGGTAGAGAGGTCCATCACCGTGTCGGACCCGTACTTCACGGCCAAGTGGAGCTTTTCCAACTCGCACTGCTCATCGCCACAGACGGCCGACTTGCCGATATTGGCGTTGATCTTTGTCCGCGCCGCGATGCCGATCCCGATCGGCCGCAGCCCCTGTTCCAGATGCACCCGATTGGCCGGAATCACCATCCGCCCCCGCGCCACCTCATCCCGCACCAGCGCCGGCTGAAGCCGCTCATCCCGAGCCACCGATTCCATCTCGGGCGTTACCACGCCGGCTCGCGCGTGTTCGATCTGGGTCATCATGCAGAAAGCTCGCAGGGGAGGGCATAGGGCAACTTGGCCTCGCGTGCGTCAAGCGGGACACTCGGCAAGGCCAAACATTGCAGCATATCGCAGCGGCGTTGGGTGTCAATCCGCCCAGATCTCTCCGGCTTGTGCCCCCTGTCGACCTCGTCACGCGAGCAAGAGGCCGCTCCCTTTGCCCCAAGGGGCGCGAACCGGTAGAATCGTGCTTTTGTCTTGCTATTGACCCTACCCCAGCGGACCGTCCCATGCCTCGCTATAACCCCGCCGTGATCGAACCGAAGTGGCAGAAGTTCTGGGAGCAGAACCGTACGTTCGCCTCGGCGCGGATGCCCGAGGGCCGCAAGCTCTACGTGCTCGACATGTTCCCCTACCCTAGCGGGGATGGCCTGCACGTGGGTCATCCGGAGGGCTACACGGCGACCGACATCGTCTGCCGCTACAATCGGATGAAGGGGGTTAGCGTCGTCCATCCGATGGGCTGGGACGCCTTCGGGCTGCCGGCCGAACAGCACGCCAAGAAGACGGGCACCCATCCGCGGATCACCACCGAAGCGAACATCGACAACTTCCGCCGCCAGTTGAAGATGCTCGGCTTCAGCTATGACTGGGACCGCGAACTGGCCACCACCGACGTCGACTATTTTCGTTGGACGCAGTTCATCTTTCTGGTGCTCTTCGACACCTGGTTCGACGCCGCGCAACAGAAGGGCCGGCCGATCGCCGAACTGCCGATTCCCGACGACGTGGCCGCCGAAGGTGAACGGGCCGTCGAGCAGTATCGCGACGAGCATCGGCTGGCCTATCAGCTCGAGGCCCCGGTCAACTGGTGCCCGGCGTTGGGCACCGTGCTGGCCAACGAAGAGGTGATCGGTGGGCTGAGCGAGCGCGGCAGCCATCCGGTGGTGCGGCTGCCGCTGCGGCAGTGGATGCTGCGGATCACCGCCTACGCCGACCGGCTGGAAGAGGACCTCGACGAGCTCGACTGGTCCGATAGCATCAAGGCCCTGCAACGCAATTGGATCGGACGCAGCACGGGCGCCGAGGTCGATTTCTTCATCGGCACCATCGCCGGCGAAGACGGCAAGCCGCCGGCCAAGGAATACGAGGGTTGGCAGACCGATCGGGCAGCGGCCGGCTATCCGAAGAAGCCCGGCGACGAGGTACTACGGATCTACACCACCCGGCCCGACACGCTCTTCGGGGCCACCTACATGGTCCTTTCTCCCGAGCATCCGTTCGTCGAGCGGCTCACGCAGCCGGAAAAAGCGTCCGAGGTGAAGGCCTATTGCGAGGAGGCCGCGCGCAAAAGCGAGCTGGACCGCACCGACCTGGCCAAGGAGAAGACCGGCGTCTTCACCGGCTCCTATGCGATCAACCCGGTCAACCACGAGCCGATCCCGATTTGGGTGGCCGACTACGTGCTGATCAGCTACGGCACCGGGGCGATCATGGCCGTGCCGGCGCACGATACACGGGACTTCGAGTTCGCCGTTGCGTTCAAGCTGCCGATCGTCCCGGTGGTCGACCCGGGCGAGGGGCCCGACGTGCCGCGCAACGATCTGCTGGCCGGGCGCGTGGCGTTCATCGAAGACGGCACCGCAATCAACTCCGGCGAATACACCGGGCTGAGCACGCCCGAGTTTAAGCAGAAGATCGCCGCCGACTTGACCACCAAAGGCCAAGGCCGCAGTGCGGTCAACTACAAGCTCCGCGATTGGCTCTTCAGCCGGCAGCATTTCTGGGGCGAACCGTTCCCGATCCTGCACGAACTCGGCGACGACGGCAAGCCGACCGGCCGCATCCGTGCCCTCTCGCCGGACGACCTGCCGCTGGATCTGCCGGAGAAGATGAAGTTCGACGCCGGCCACGACCGGCCCGAGCCGCCGTTGGAGGCTGCGCCGGAGGATTGGCTCTACGTCACGCTCGACGGCAAGCGCTACCAGCGCGAGACGAACACCATGCCGCAATGGGCCGGCTCGTGCTGGTATTATCTGCGTTTCCTCGACCCGAAGAACGACAAGATGCTGATCGACCCCGAGGTCGAAAAGGCCTGGATGCCGGTCGATCTCTACGTGGGCGGGGCCGAACACGCGGTGCTGCACCTGCTCTACTCGAGATTCTGGCACAAGGTGCTCTACGACCGCGGCCACGTGAGCATGAAGGAGCCGTTTCAGAAGCTGGTCAACCAGGGGATGATCCTCGGCGACATCGAGTTCACCGGCTATCGCGACGCCGACGGCGCTTGGGTGTCCGCGTCGAACGTCCGTAGCGATGAGAACGACCAGAAGGTCCTCAAGAGAACCGGCCAGCCGGTCGAGGCCGTCAAGGTCGAGGCCGACGACGTGGTCAAGGCGGGCGACGCCTTCGTGCTCGAAGACGACGAACAGATCAAGATCGACAGCCGCGCGTACAAGATGTCCAAGAGCCGCGGCAACGTGATCAATCCCGACGACGTGGTCGAAGGTTTTGGGGCCGACTCGCTACGGCTGTACGAGATGTTCATGGGCCCACTGGAGAGTGTGAAGCCGTGGAGCATGGACGGTGTGAGCGGTGTGCGGGGCTTTCTGGATCGCGTCTGGCGGATGATCCTCGACGATCGCGAAGAGGACGTTCAACTCAACGCGGCCGTGCAGGACGTCGAGCCGACCGAAGAGCAGAACCGCGTGCTGCACAAGACGATCAAGGCGGTGACCGACGATCTGGACGAGATGGCCTTCAATACGGCGATCGCGCGGATGATGGAGTTTACGAACTTCTTCACCAAGGCCAACCCGCGGCCCAAAACGGCCATGGAGCAACTCGTGCTGTTGCTCTCGCCGTTTGCCCCGCACATCGCCGAAGAGCTTTGGGAAGCCCTGGGACACACGACCACGCTGGCCTACGAGCCGTGGCCCACCTACGACGAGGCGGCGATCAAGGAGGACGTGATCGAGATCCCCGTGCAGATCATGGGCAAGCTCCGCAGCCGGATCCAGGTACCCGCCGACGCCGACGCGAAGGCCCTGGAGGCGGCCGCCCGGGCCGACGAGCGGATCGCCTCGCAGCTCGAAGGCAAAAAGGTCATCAAAGTGATCGTGGTGCCGGGGCGGATGGTGAACTTCGTGGCGAAGTAACGTTGGGGAGTGGAAACTGGGGCTCGGTATTGGAGGCAGCTTCCGTCCGACGTCGCGGGCTGCACGTATCGGCAGGCTTGACCAATCGCAGATACGGTGTCTACTAGAGATGGACGAAGCCACTCGGGGTCGACGTTCGATTCGACTACGCTTTGTCGGAAGACGTCATAGTAGTCATCTCGCTCCGCGAGATGTCACAACGTCTCGCGGAGCGAGACGACTACTATTTGCGAGTCCGCGACCTTCCTGACAAAGCCTAGCGTCTCCTTGACGTCGAAACGGCGGTCGCTGCCGCCGTGTGCAGCCGACCATCCGCCGGACACCGTGGGAAGATCACCAATGAACGAAACTCGCATGCCGATCCACCGCGCCCTGGACTTGGCCCGCGGTCATCATCAGGCCGGACGCCTGCCACAGGCCGAAGAGATCTACCGGAAGATCCTCGCCGCCGCGGGGGATCACGCCGACGCGCTGCACTTGCTGGGCGTGGTCGCGCTGCAGCGCGGTCAGCATGCGCAGGCCGCAGAACTGATCGCCCGGGCGATCGCGCAGGATCCGCAGAAGGCCGACTTCCACGACCACTTCGGCGCCGCCCTGCACGCGCAGGAACGCTTTGCCGAAGCGGCGGCCTCGTTTCGCAAGGCGATTGCTTTGGCTCCCAACTATGCCGAAGCGCACAACAACCTCGGCGCAGCGCTGCAGGCGCAGGGGCTGGTGGACGAGGCGATCGATTGCTTCCGCAAGGCGATCTCGTTGAAGCCGCAGTACGCCGACGCCCACGGCAATTTGGGCAATATGTTGCGCGAAGCCGAACAGTTCGACGAGGCGATCGCTGCGTATCGGCGCGCGGTGCAAGTCAATCCTCGTTTTGCCGCCGCATACGCCGGGCTGGGCACGGCGCTGGCCCGGCAACAACGCGGCGCGGATGCCGTCGACTGCTACCGAAAGTCGTTGGCCATCGACCCGAAGCAGGTTCGAGTGTGCGTACGCCTGGGAGTCGAGCTCCAGAAGAGGAACGAATTGGCGGAAGCGATCGACTGCTTTCGCCGGGCACTCGCGCTCGATCCGTCCGACGTCGACGCGAACACCAATTTGGGTGTCGCGCTGCGCGATTGGGGCCACAACGAAGAGGCGCTGGACCATTGCCGTCGGGCGGTCGAATTGGCGCCCGACAACGTCAAAGCCCGAAACAATCTCGGGGGTCTGCTGAGAGAATTCGGGCAGATCGAGGAAGCGCTGGTCCACTTCCGCCGCGCCGCCGAACTCGATCCGACGGACGGACAGGTTCACCATAATCTGGCCCAGTCGCGGCGCTACGGCGACGCCGACCGGCCGGAAATCGAGCGGATGGAGGCAATCCTGACCCAAGAGACGACCTCGCCAGAATCGCAGATGCACCTGCATTTCGCCCTGGGAAAGGTCTACAACGATTGCCGAGAGTGGGACCGCGCATTCGAACACTATCGCCACGCCAACCGGGTGGCCGACGTGCAGCACGACGACCGTCCGATTGCCGAGATGGCCGAAGCCCTGGCCGAGACCTGCACCGAGTCGCTGCTGCTGCGAGGCCCGTCGCTGGGCCGGGAGAGCCGCAAACCGATCTTCATCGTGGGGATGCCCCGTTCGGCCACCACGCTGGTCGAACAGATCCTCTCGAGCCACGCGGCGGTGGTGGGGGCCAACGAGTTGAGCGACGTCGGGGCGATGTCAGCCGCGCTGTCCAAAGCGATGCGATCCGAGTTGCCCTATCCTCAATGCCTCGCGCAACTACAGCGCGATACGGCCGTGCGCTTCGCCGATCAGTACCTCGCCAGGCTGAGCGAACTCGGCGGCGACGCGCAGCGAGTGACCGACAAGATGCCGACCAATTTCTGGCACTTGGGCTTGATCGCCATGCTGTTTCCCAATGCCCGCATTATTCACTGCCGGCGCAACGCGATGGACGTCTGCCTCTCGTGCTACTTCCAGAACTTCCGCCGCCGGCTTTCCTTCGCCTACGATCTGACAAGCCTGGGGACGTATTACCGGCGATACGAACAGATCATGGCCCACTGGCGAGAGGTCTTGCCCGTCAAGATGCTCGAGGTCGACTACGAAGCGTTGGTCGAGCATCAGGAGGACGTCAGCCGTACAATGTTCGATTGTTGCGAACTCGATTGGGACGCCGGCTGCCTTCGCTTTCACGAAAACGCCCGCGTCGTACGCACGGCCAGCAACTGGCAAGTCCGCCAGCCGCTGTATTCGCATTCGGTTGCCCGGTGGAAGCGTTACGCAAAGCACCTCGGACCGCTTCGCGACGCGCTGGCAGGTGACGATTGAGATCGCGACGACGCGGCGGCAGGAGAACTGCAATGTGTGCGGGAGCCCGAAAAAGGGGACTGGCTCCGTCGACGATCGATGTGGCTGT
>CAYYNP010000163.1:0-3777 GCA_964472545.1 uncultured Planctomycetaceae bacterium
GCGCTCAGCCACCAGCCACCCCAAGTGGGGAAGTTATTCATCGGCCGCCCCTAAGTATAGAGATCCAAGGGAAACCTGACATGGGAGGCGCCGCCGAGGCATTCGGCCGTCCAACCAAGGGCCCTAGCCGCGGTCGGCCGGGCGAACTATCATGGAGTGGGAAGTCTCTATGTAGGCGGGCCCGCGCGAGCAAGTCCTCTTCGACAGTCGGCCTGCCCCCCAAACGAGTTGTGCCATGGGTGTCCCTCAAGTCGTCATCGTCGGCCGGCCGAACGTCGGCAAATCGAGCGTGTTCAATTGGCTGGCGGGCCGGCGGCTTGCCATCGTGGACCCCACCGCCGGGGTAACCCGCGACCGGCTGACGCACTTGATCCATCTCGACGAACGTTACGTCGAACTGGTCGACACCGGCGGCATGGGCATCAAGGACTGCGACGACCTGACCGAACACATTGAGGAGCAGATCAGCCTGGCGATCGATTCGGCCGATTTGATCCTCTTTATCGTCGATACCCGCGACGGCCTGTTGCCGCTGGATCAGGAAGTGGCCAAGCGGCTGCGCTACATTAAGACCCCGGTCCTGCTGCTGGCCAACAAGACCGACCACGAAGGGCTCAATCCCCAGGCCGATGAATTCTACCGGCTGGGCAAGAAGCTGCTGCGGGTGAGTACCAAGCAGAACGTGGGCAAGAACGAGTTGTTGGAGGAAATCACCGAGCGGTTGCCCGAGGTCTCCAAGCGGGACGAGGCGATGGAAGAGCCGGTGATGAAGGTGGCGATCGTGGGCCGCCGCAACGTGGGCAAGAGCACGCTGGTCAATACGCTGGTCTCGGCCGAGCGAATGATCACCAGCGAGGTGCCCGGCACGACCCGCGACAGCGTCGACGTCCGCTTCGAGTTGGACGATCACACCTTCATCGCGATCGACACACCCGGCTTCCGGCGGGCCAAGAGCGTCTCGACCGACGTCGACTTCTACAGCACGCACCGGGCTCAGCGCAGCATCCGCCGGGCCGACGTGGTGCTGTTGTTTTTCGACGCCAGCCAGCGGATCAGCAAGGTCGACAAGCAGCTCTGCGACTACATCGCCCAGGAGTACAAGCCCTGTGTCTTTGTGGTCAACAAGTGGGACCTCTACGCCGGCACCATGCCGACGGAGAAATGGGTGACGTATCTTCGCGACACGTTCCGCACGATGTGGCACGTGCCGATCGCGTTCATCACCGGCCAGACGGGCAAGAACGTCAAGGCATTGTTCAACCACGCGCAGATGTTGTTCAAGCAGTCACGATTGCGCGTCGGTACGGCGAAGCTGAACAAGCTCGTCCGGGCCGCCTTGCAGCACGCGCCCCCGCCGCTGTATCGCAACCGCCGGCCGAAAATCTACTACGCCACGCAAGTCGCCGGCCAACCGCCGACGATCGTGCTCTTCTGCAACAACCCTCGAGCGCTCTCCGCCCCGTACAAGCGCTACCTGTTGGGCGTCTTTCGCGACCAACTGGAGTTCGGCGAGGTGCCCATCAAGCTCTATCTCCGCAAGCGCGAGAGCGGCGACCGGCGGGATGACGTGGACGGGAAGATGGGGGGTGAGGGGGTGGGGGGTGAGGGGGTGACAGGGTGACAAGGTGAGAAATGCCGCGCCGCGCGTGTCACCTTGTCACCCCGTCACCTTGTCACCCCGTCACAGTTCACCACTTCTTGTCGCGCGGGCGTTGCAAGGCTATAACGCGTCTGGTACCACCCCCCAGCACGCCGGAGCAGAGCCATGATCGTCGGAGTTCCCAAAGAGACCAAACTGGACGAATACCGCGTAGGGCTGCTGCCGGTGGGTGTCGAGGAATTGACCCGCGCCGGGCATCAGGTGCTGGTTGAAGCCGGCGCCGGCCTGGGCTCCGGACTGCCCGATCACGAGTACTTGCAGCACGGGGCCGAACTGGTCTCCGGGCCGGAAGAACTCTACGGCCAGGCCGAGATGATCGTCAAGGTCAAGGAACCCCAGCCGCAGGAACGCTCGCTGTTGCACGACGGGCAGATCGTCTTCACCTACTTCCACTTTGCTGCCGACCGAAAGCTCACCGAAGACGTGATCCGTTGCGGCTGTATCGCGGTGGCCTACGAGACGCTCAGCGACGCCCGAGGCCGGCTGCCGCTGCTGACGCCGATGAGCGAAGTGGCCGGCCGGATGAGTGTCCAAGAGGGGGCCAAGTATCTCGAACGGCCACAGATGGGCCGCGGCATCCTCTTGGGCGGCGTGCCGGGCGTCGAGCCGGCCCATATCACGATCCTTGGCGGCGGCGTGGTCGGGGCCAACGCCGCCAAGGTGGCCGCGGGGTTCGGGGCCCACGTGAGCCTGCTGGACATTGACTTGGACCGGCTGCGATACCTCGACGACGTGATGCCGCCGAACGTCACCGTGCTCTTTAGCGACCGCCACACCATTCGCCACAGCCTCAGCTACGCCGACCTGGTGATCGGCGCCGTGTTGGTCCCCGGGGCCAAGGCGCCGCGGCTGGTCGAGCGGGAAGACCTGCGGCTGATGAAACACGGCAGCGTGATTATCGATGTGGCCATCGACCAGGGCGGCTGCATCGCCACCAGCCGGCCGACCACCCACAGCGATCCCACGTTCATCGTCCGCGACGTGGTCCACTACTGCGTGACCAACATGCCGGGGGCCGTGGGCCGCACGAGCACGTTCGCGTTGTGCAACGCCACGCTGCCGTGGGCGCTGCGGATTGCAGACGGCGGTCTGCCAGCGGCGGCCGAAGAGCAACCGCCGATCGCTCGGGCGATCAACGTCTACCGGGGCGAGGTGACCAACCGGGCGGTTGCAGAGACGTTCGATTTGCCGTACAACGGGCAGTTCGAGTGTTAGGAATCGCTTGGAGAATCGCCTCGTTATGCTCGCGGTCGTTGCGATACGGACCGTTTAGCCGTCGCCGGTACGGCGACGTGGACGGCGTGACGCGATGGCACACCGCCGTACCGGCGGCGGCTAAACGCCTGATGGGCAACACTGACTGGCAAGTTCTCCGTGCGACGTGCAGTTAGCCGGACCGGTATGGAGAATCAAGAATGCCGAATGCTAATTCGCCCCTGGTGGGGATCGTGATGGGCAGCGACAGCGACTGGCCGAAGATCAAGTCGGTGGCGGCGGCGCTGGAGTCGTTTGACGTCACACACGAGATCCGAGTGATGAGCGCCCATCGTACGCCGGAAGTCGTTCGGCAATACGCCACGATGGCCGCGGCACGGGGAATCAAGGTGATCATTGCGGCGGCCGGCGGCGCGGCCCATCTGGCCGGTGTGGTTGCATCGCACACCACGCTGCCGGTGATCGGCATTCCCGTACAAACCAGCATGCAGGGCGGTCTCGACTCGCTGTTGTCGATCGTGCAGATGCCCGGCGACGTGCCGGTGGCCACGGTCGGCGTCGGCTCCGGCGGCGCCCGCAACGCGGGGCTGTTGGCCGTCGAGATCCTCGCGCTGGTCGACGAGTCGCTCCAAGAGAAGCTCACCTCGTTCAAGCATCAACTCGTCGATAAGGTCAGCGCGAAAGACGCCGCGCTGCAGGAGGTGTTGGAGAAGGAGGGTTAAGATACTGCGGCACGTGACGTCGGCAGTGCGGTTGAGCTTGACGATCGGGTGGCTGGGGCAAAGCGCAGCGGTGCCCCAGTGACTCAGGAGATGCCCACAGCGCCGGCCATCTGGGGCACCGCTGCGCTTTGCTCCTGGTTCACGAGTTGCCGGCAGTTCGTTAAAGCGGGGTGGCTGGGG
>CAYYNP010000163.1:3787-22380 GCA_964472545.1 uncultured Planctomycetaceae bacterium
ATTGTGGTTTTGCCCACTGGGCGGGCCTTGGGGGGCTCGGTTGGGTTTTGCCCCAGCCACCCCGCTTTAACGAACTGCCGGCAACTCGTGAACCAGGAGCTTTCCGCCATGAGTCAATGGAGCGTTTTCGGTAACCGTCACATCAGCCTGCTTCAAACTGCCGTCGTGTGCTGCGGGGCGATTGCGGCGGCGGCGCTCAGTGCCGCCGAGAATCAACAGCCCAACCTGATCCAACGGGCACTCGACGGCCCGATGGCCGACGCGCCGGAGATCGTCTTCGCCGCTCGGGCCGTAGGGGGCGACGGCCATTGGTACGCCAACTTCGGCCATCGCAGCAACAACTACAACCAGATGCAGTACGGCCGCGACGGCGGCAAGCTCTGCCGCATGAACCTCCGTACCGGCGAGACGACCGTCCTGCTCGACGATCCCGGCGGCGGCGTCCGCGATCCGCACCTGCACTACGACGGCACGAAGATCCTCTTCTCGTATCGCCGCAGTGGCAGCCGCTACTATCACCTTTATGAAATCAACGTCGACGGCTCCGAACTGCGACAGCTCACCAACGGCGAGTTCGACGACCTCGAGCCGATCTATCTGCCCGACGGCGACTTGATGTTCTGCTCGTCGCGCTGCAATCGCTGGGTGCAGTGCTGGTTTACGCAGGTGGCGATCCTCTATCGCGCCGACGCCGACGGGAGCAATATCCACCCTGTATCGAGCAACGTCGAGCAGGACAACACGCCGTGGATGATGCCCGACGGACGGGTGCTCTACATGCGCTGGGAATACGTCGACCGCAGCCGCGTGCGCTACCATCACCTTTGGACGTCGAACCCGGACGGCACCGGTGTGATGATCTACTTCGGCAACATGCACGGCGGCACCGTGATGCTCGACGCGAAGCCGATCCCGGGCACGAACCAGGTGGTGTCGATCTTCTCGCCCGGCCACGGCCGCAAGGAGCACGCGGGGCAGATCGCCGTCGTCGACACCGACGCGGGGCCGGACGAACGCTCGAAGGTGGCCTACGTCGACCCGTCCGGCGGCCAATACCGCGATCCGTATCCGCTCTCGACCGATCTCTTCCTGGCAGCCGAATCGAACCGGCTGTGGATGATCGACCGCCAAGGCCACAAGCAAGAGATCCACAAGACGGACGATCCGGCCATGTGGCTGCACGAGCCACGGCCGCTTCGTGCTCGGACCCGCGAGCCGGTCATCCCCTCGCGCTCGCGGCAGAGGGCCTCGACCGGACGCTTGATCCTCTCGGACGTCGTCCGCGGGCGGAGCATGGACGGGGTACGCCGCGGGGAGATCAAGAGCCTGCTGGTGCTGGAGACGCTGCCCAAACCGGTCAACTTCAGCGGCACCATGGAGCCGCTGAGCATGGGCGGCACCTTCACCCTGCCACGAATCCTCGGTACCGTGCCGGTCGAGCCGGACGGATCGGCCTACATGGAAGTGCCGGCGCTGCGGCCGTTGTTCTTCGTGGCGCTGGACGAGAACGGCACGTCGGTCAAGCGGATGCAGAGCTTCGTGAGCGTGATGCCCAACGAGACGACCAGTTGCGTCGGCTGCCACGAGAACCGGACCAAGACCCCACACGTGGGCACGAACCTGATGGCGTTGGACAAGCCGCCGACGAAGATCACCCCCGTCGCCGACGTGCCCGACGTCTTCGATTTTCCCCGCGATATCCAACCGATCCTAGATAAGCACTGCACGGAATGTCACGGGTACGAGAAGCGTCCGGCCGCCGACATGCCGCTGGTCGGCGACCACGGGCCGCTGTACTCGCACGCCTACACGGCGCTGATGTCTCGAGGCTTCATCGCCCATGGCCGCGACGCCGACGGCAACCGGCCGCCGCGGTCGATCGGCAGTTCGGCCAGCCGGCTGATGCAATACGTCGACGGCTCTCACGAAGACGTGAAGTTGACGGAACTCGAACAGCAGAAGATCCGGCTGTGGATCGACTCCGGCGCACCGTATCCCGGCACGTACGCCTCGCTGGGCACCGGCATGGTAGGGGGCGCGCGGATCGACGACGAAGTCGTCCAGCGGCGCTGTAAAGCCTGCCACGACGGCCGTGGGCCAGGAGATGGGAAGACGCTGCAAACGATCTACAGCCTCAGCCGGCCGGAACGTTCGCCGCTGCTGTTGGCGCCGCTGGCGAAGCAGGCGGGCGGTTGGGGCACGTGCAGCGAGGAGAGCGCCAAGGGAGATGCCGCCGGGGCGAAACCGCAGGACGTCTTCGCCGACACCGACGACCCCGACTACCGGAAGTTGCTGGCAGACGTTGAGGCGGCCGCCAAGAACCTCGACCGGATCAAGCGGTTCGACATGCCCGACTTCAAGCCCAACGAGCACTACATCCGCGAGATGAAGCGTTACGGCATCCTTCCGGACGACTTCGACGCCCAGACCGATCCGATCGACGTCTACGCGGTCGATGAGGCCTACTGGCGCTCGTTCTGGCATCGACCATAGCGTGCCGTAACTCCCGGCTCAGCAGGAGGGGTAGCTGGGGCAAAGCGCAGCGGCGCCCCAGGGTATCATCCGACAAAGGTAGCAGCATCAAACCGGGACACCGCTGCGCTTTGCCCCAGCCACGCAAGCAATCGCCCAACCCGTTCGTAGTGCCCCGATTCATCGGGGCCTTGCGGCGGAATCCCGTAAAAGACCGCATGAATGCGGTCACTACGAACGGCTCTTGACGGGTTCGGCGAACGAGTACCCGGCCACCTGCCGAACCTCTTTTTCCACAAGGCTTTACGGCTTCCCATTGCATCAACCTGCCACTTACCGAATGTCCGCAGTTTGCAGGATCCGCAAGTTTTTGCCATAATAGGAGTTGTGATGTTCGACGGGCCGTTGGCGTGACCATGGCCTGGTGGACGCGGACCGAGCCTATCCGGAGCCTTTTCCCATCCCGATGCGGTCCCTCCGCCGGTCGCAGGAGTCGGTCGCCGGCCGATTTCTCGCCGCCAACGCGATCGTCACCTTGTGATCCTCGTGCGCAGCAGCCGCTCGGGGAAACCGACGTCATTTCCCCCAACCATCCCCAGGGACGTTGTCATGTTTCATCGCGTGAAACACAACCTGTTTGCTGCCCGATCTCCACGGCGTTCACAGAAATCGATCGGCCGGTCGCGGAAATCGCACCACCGCAATTCGCGGTCCGGCCGGCTGACTTTCGAGCCGCTGGAAACCCGGTTGGTGCTCGACGGCGGGATGATGATCAGCGAGTTCATGGCGCTAAACGATAGCGGCCTGCAAGACTTCGAGGACGAGTACTCCGATTGGCTGGAGATCTACAACTCCGGCAATGAAGCGGTCGATCTGACCGATTGGGCACTCCGCGACGGCGGCAACGAGTGGGTCTTTCCGGCCATCTCGCTGGGACCGGGCGAGTATCGCGTGATCTTCGCCTCGGCCAAGGATCTCCGCGACCCGGCCGCCGAGTTGCACACAAACTTCAACCTGCGCGGGGCGGGGGAATACCTGGGACTGCTGAACCCGGCGGGGGAGGTCGTCCACGAATACAACGAGTACCCGGAGCAGGTGACGGACATCTCCTACGGCATCGGACAGAGCGTCGACCGCACGGATCTGGTTGCCTCCGGAGCCACGGCGACGTACGTCGTGCCCGACGGCGATCAGGGGCCGTGGACCGCGGTCGGCTTCGACGACGGCGAATGGAACGTCGGCCAGACGGCCCTGGGCTTCATCGACACCGTGCCCGGTTTCGCGGTGAGGAACATCAAGGCGTCGGTCGCCGTCGGCCATTTGGATACGGCGCTGCAGGTGATCGACACGCCCAGTATGCAGAGCTACGTCAACTCCGAAACGGCCCCGGTCATCAACTACTTCAACTCCGACGGCCACGGCCATTACCTCGACGAGGCGGCCTTCCCCGGCTTCACTTCGGCGATGGACGATTACGTGGTCGAAGCCACCGGCTACGTGACGATCCCGGCGGCGGGCGATTGGTCGTTTGGTGTCAACAGCGACGACGGATTCAGCCTGGAGTTGGACAACGGCACGTTGAACCACTTCATGTCGTATCCCACGCCGCGGGGTGCCAGCGACACGATCGCCACGTTTACCTTTCCCGAGGCCGACACCTACAACCTGCGGCTGGTCTTCTACGAACGGGCCGGCGGATCGAGCTTGGAGATGTTCGCCGCGCAAGGCGCCCACGGGGCGTTTAGCGCCGGCGCATTCGATCTGGTCGGCGACACGTCAAATGGCGGGCTGGCCGTGGTTAGCGAAGCCGTTTCCGGCGGCGGTGCCGGCGGTGTGACGTTCGCCGGGCTGATCGAGACCGACGTGGAAGACGCCATGAAGGAGACCGGCGCGTCGTTGTTCGTGCGGATTCCCTTCACGCTCGACGACCCGTCGCAGTTCGAGTCGCTCACGCTGCGGATGAAGTACGACGACGGCTACGTGGCCTATCTCAACGGCCAGGAAATCGCCCAATCGAACGCCCCGGACCCCGCGCTGTGGAGTTCCCACGCCACGGCCGACCGGACCGACGCCGAGGCGACGGCGTGGCAGAACGTCGACGTGTCGGGCCATCTGAACTTGCTGCAAAACGACAACGTGCTGGCCATCCACGCGATGAACGTCACCGCCGGCGACGACGATTTCCTGGTGTTGCCGGAGTTGGCCCAAATCCTCGCCGCCGGACAGGGCGAGCACTTCTTCGACGTGCCCACGCCGGGAGAAGCCAACGCGGAGGAGTATTGGCTGCGCGCGGAGAATCCCGATTTCTCGCACGAGCGCGGGTTCTACGAATCGTCGTTCAACTTGGCGCTTGGCGCCGACGGACCGGGAGCGGAGATCTACTACACGACCGACGGTTCGGCGCCGTCGGACGTCAACGGCACGCTCTACACGAACCCGATTCCGATCACCACCACGACGGCCGTCCGCGCCGCGGTGCTGCGGCAGTTTCACGCCCCCAGCGCAACCGGCACCCAGACCTACGTCTTCCTCGACGAGGTGCTCGAGCAGCCGAGCGACCCGGCCGGCTTTCCCGGTAGCTGGGCCAACGAAGGGGCCGACTACGAGATGGACCCCCAGATCGTCGGCGCGCTGGACGCCGAGGCGCTGAAGGACGCCCTGCGGTCGCTGCCCACGATGTCGATCGTGATGAACCAGGCCGACGTCTTCGGTTCCGGCGGCATCTACTCCCGGCCGAACACGCAGGGCTTGGAGCGGGCCGCGTCGCTGGAGTATTTCGACCCGGCCACCGGCGAGGAGTTTCAGCTCAACGCCGGTGCCCGAATCTACGGCGGCGTGGGACGCCAGCCGCGGTTCAAGAAGCACTCGTTCCGTTTCGTCTTCAAGAGCGACTACGGCCCCACGAAGCTGCGCTTCCCGCTGTTCGAGGACGCCACCGACGAGTTCGACACGATCATCCTCCGCTCGAATTTCAACGACGCCTGGGTTTGGGGCGGCGCCCCCACGCAGTTCATCCGCGACGAGTTCGCCGGGCGGCTGCAAAACGCGATGGGCGACCCGGGACGCCACGGCACGTTCGTACACCTCTACGTCAACGGGCTGTACTGGGGGCTCTACAATCCGGTCGAACGGCCCGACACGTCGTTCTCGGCCAGCTACTTCGGCGGCGAACGCGACGACTGGGACGGCATCAACTCCGGCGCCGTGGTCAACACGGGCGGGCTGACGTCCGCGGAAATCAACCTCCGCCGAGAGGCCTGGAACGAACTGATGAACCAGGCCAGCGCGGGGCTGAGCACCAACGATGCCTACCAGCGGGTGCAGGGTAACAACGTCGATGGCACCAACAACCCGGCCTACGAAAACTACCTCGACGTCGACAACTACATCAACTTCCTGCTGTTGAACTTCTGGGCCGGCAACAACGATTGGACCACCCACAACTGGTACGCCGGGCGGATGCGCGGCCCGGACAGCACCGGCTGGAAGTCGTATTCCTGGGACGCCGAATGGATCGTAGGAATGCGCTCCGGGGTGAACGACAACAGCGTGAACGACAGCAGCGGCGGCAACCACCTAATCAAGCCCTACGGCACACTGAAGAATAACGCCGAGTTCCAACTACGCTTTGCCGACCACGTCCACGAGCACTTCTTCAACGGCGGCGTGCTTTCGCCGGACTACACGGTGCCGCTGTACGCCTCGATGGCCGAGGGGATCGAGCAGTCGGTGCTTGCCGAGTCGGCCCGCTGGGGCGACGTGGTCCGCGAACCGGCCTACGACTTCGACGATTGGGACAGCCAGCGCAACTGGATCTTAAACACGTACCTGCCGCAACGCACGAACGTCGTCCTGGGGCAACTGCAAAGCGCCGGGCTTTACCCCAGCATCGCGGCCCCGTCGTTTCGCGTCAACGGCGCGCCGCAGCACGGCGGCACGATCGAGCTGGGCGATGCGCTGACCGTCACCGCCCCTAGCGGTACGATCTACTACACCACCGACGGCACCGACCCCCGCGACCTCTACGGCCCGATCTCCGGCACCGCGCGGGTCTACTCCGGCCCGATCGCGCTGGACACCGCGATGCACGTGAAGTCGCGGGTTTACTCCGGCGGTCAGTGGAGCGCGCTGAATGAGGCCACGTTCTACGTCGATCTGGCCCCGGCCATCCGCATCACTGAGTTGATGTTCAACCCGGCCGATCCCACGCCGGAGGAAACTGCCGCCGGGCATCTGAACAACGACGACTTCGAGTACCTCGAAATCCGCAACATCAGCGCCGACACGCTCCCGTTGACCGGGCTGCGGCTGAGCGACGGGATCGAATACACGTTTGCGGGCACCACCATCGGCCCGGGCGAATACGTTGTGTTGGCGAAAGACCCTGCCGCATTCAGCGAGCGATACGACACGTTCGCCGGTCAACTGGTCGGGCCGTACGACGGATCGCTCAACAACGGCGGCGAACGGGTGCAACTCGACGCCCCGATCGGCGGCGTGATCCACGCCTTCGAGTACAACGACAACTGGTACGGCCACACCGACGGCGACGGTTTCTCGCTGACCATCCGCGACGACCTCGGCGACCTGGATAACTGGACGGTCAAAGACGGCTGGCGTGCCAGCGCGGCGGTCGGCGGCACACCCGGCTACGGCGACACGCTGGTCGATCCCGGCTCGGTGGTGATTACCGAGGTGCTGGCCCACAGCGATGCGCCCTTTGTCGACACGATCGAACTGCACAACGTGAGCGACGTGCCGGTCGACGTCAGCGGCTGGTTCCTCAGCGACCGCAAGACCGACGACTTGGGCAACCCGGCGCTGACGCTCTACGAAATCCCCACGCTGCCGCCAATCCCCGCCGGCGGATACCTGGTGCTCGACGAAACGACGCACTTCGGCACCGCGTTCGCGCTGAGCGAATTGGGCGACGACCTCTATCTCTCGTCGAACGCCGGCGGCACGGCGGGCGGCTATCGCGAACACGTCGATTTCGGCGCCTCGCCCCGCAACGTCTCCTTCGGACTCTACACAAAGAGCACCGGCGGCACCGACTTCACGCTGCTTTCGGCCCACACCTTCGGGGCCGACAACGCTTACCCGCTGCTAGAGGACCTGGTCATCAACGAGGTGCTCTACCATCCGACCGACCCCACGCCGGAAGAGATTGCCGCCGGCGGATCCGCGTCGGATGAGGCCTACGAGTTCGTCGAAATCTACAACGCGTCACCCACCACGACGTACGCGCTCGGCGACTACTACCTTGGCAGCGGCGTCGGCTTCACGTTCGGCTGGACGGACGCCGAAGACGGCGGCGACGAATCGTGGACGCTCGAAGCGGGCGCCACCGCCACCTGGGACGCAACGTTGCCGGCCGGGCTGGACACCTATGAGGTCTTCGCGCGTTGGGACCTGCTCGACGGCGAGGGCGACCGGCGCGAGCTGGACGGCAGCGCCCGATACACGATCGATCACGCCGCCGGGCAAATCTCCGTTTCGCGCGACCAGGAGCCCGAGGACGACGACGAAGGCCCCGGCTACATCGACGCCGAAGGCTGGGTCTCGTTGGGCACGTATGAGTTCGACGCCGCCGGCCGCGTGGTGCTCACTCGCGTGACCGACAACCCGGCCAACTGGACGATTGCCGACGAGGTGAAGTTCGTCAGCGCCACGCACGAGGCGATCGTGGAAACCCCCGCGTTGGATTCCTGGTACACGGCCAACGGCCCGGCCGCGATCGGACCGGGTGAGTACGTGGTAGTCGTCGGCAACTACGCCTCTTTCGACGCCCGATACGACGTCGCCGGCAACGCGATCGCCGTGGCCGGGCAATACACGGGCAACCTCTCCAACGGCGGGGAGAAGCTGAAGCTCTTCCGCCTCGGGCAGGCCGATCCGACCGGCGTGATCCCCAACTACCGCAGCGACTACGTCAACTACGACGACGTGGCCCCCTGGCCGATCGAGGCCGACGGGCAAGGCGCCGCTTTGAACCGGTTGCACACCGACCAGTACGGCAACGACCCGATCAACTGGCAACCCAGTGCCGCGCTGGGCACACCGGGGGCCGAAAACGAGCCGATCGATCACACGCCGCCTTCGACGCCGCAGGACCTGACGGCGCAGGTGACCGTCGGCCCCGACACGATCACGCTCAACTGGACCGCGTCGGCCGACGCCGAGACGTTCGTCGACTACTACCAGGTCTATCGCGACGGCGAGTTGCTGGCCACGCCGGCCGCGCCCACCTATGCCGACGCCAACGTCGAGCCGGTGACCGCGTACGCCTACTACGTGACGGCCGTCAACCGCGACGGCTACACCAGCGCGGCGTCGGTGCCGGTCGCCGTGGCCATCCCGGGCATCGTCTCCTACTCCGTGCCCGACAAACGGCACGTCGAGATCACCTTCAGCGAGCCGCTCGATCCGGCCACCGCCGCAGTGCTTGCCAACTACACGATGACCGGCGGCACGCTTACCGCGGCCGATCTGTCGCCCGGCGGCACGACCGTCGTGCTCACCACCGGCGAGGAATTCGTGATCCTCAATGCATATACGATCACGCTCAACGGCGTGACGACCCTCTCGGGCAACGAGATGTCCGACGGTCAACAGATCGCGTTCGTCTACGAGCCACAGGGGGCCGGGTTCATCTTGCGGGAGTATTGGTCGGGCATTGGTGGCACGGCGGTGGCCAACCTGACCACGAATCCCAACTACCCCGACACCCCGACGGGGACGACTTACCCTACGCTCTTCGACGGCCCCGTCAATTGGCAGGAGAACTACGGCACGCGGATCCACGGATACGTCCATCCGCCGGTCTCCGGGGCGTATACGTTCTGGATCTCCGGCGACGACAACTGCGAGCTGTGGCTTTCGACCGACGACGATCCGGCCAACGCCCAGTTGATCGCGTCGGTTCCCGGCTGGTCGAATTGGCGGACTTGGGATCGATATGCGGCGCAGCAGTCGGCCCCGATCGAACTCTTGGCCGGACAGAAATACTACATCATGGCCCTGCACAAGGAGCATGGCGGCGGCGACAGCATCTCGGTCCGCTGGCAGTTGCCGGACGGGAGTTGGGAAAACCCGGCCGACCCGAACGAGCCGATCCCCGGCGTTCGGCTTTCGCCCTATGCCGGCGACGCTACGCCGCCGCTGGCCGACATCACCAACGTCAGTCCCGATCCCCGTATCACGGCGGTCGATTCGATCGAGATCGTCTTCAGCGAGGCGGTCAACGGCTTCGGCCTCAGCGACTTGCGGCTGACCCGCGACGGCGGCGGCAACCTGCTGACCGGCGGGCAGCCGTTGACCTCGACCGACGACGTCACCTGGACACTCGGCGGATTGACCGACCTGACGGCGGCGGGCGGTACCTACACGCTCTCGCTCGCCGCGGACGGCTCCGGCATCCAAGACATCCTGGGCAACGCCATGACCACCGACGCCTCAGACACCTGGTGGAACGCCGTGGCCGGCCCCACGGCCGACGTCGTCGACGTGGCTCCCGATCCGCACACGTCGCCGGTCGATCAACTCCAGATCGTCTTCGACCAGCCGGTGATCGGATTGGATCTGGCCGACCTGGACCTGTCGCGCGACGGCGGAGCGGATCTGCTCACCGGGGCCGAGTCGCTCGACACCGGCGACGGCGTGACGTGGACGCTCGGCGGATTGGCCGGTCTGACCACGGCCTCCGGGACCTACACGCTGACGCTCACCGCGGCCGATTCGGGCATCGAAAACGGTGCCGGCGATCGGATGGCCTTTGACGCCACGGAAACCTGGACCACCGACACGATCGTGCCAACGGCCGACGTCGTCGACGTGACGCCCGACCCGCGCGTCAAGGGCGTGGGACAGATCGAGATCGTGCTCAGCGAGCCGGTCGGTGGTTTCGACCTCGACGATCTGACGTTCAGCCGCAACGGCGGGCCGAACCTGTTGACCGACGATCAGACGCTGCAGTCGGCTGACGATACCACTTGGACGCTCGGCGGACTGGCCGAGTTGACCAGCAGCGGCGGAGCCGCCGTCGGGTTCGTGGTCTACAACGATCACGTCATCGGCAACGGGACGCATCCACACGCCACCGCCTACGCCACCAACGGCACGGCGTCCGGGCTGTTGAAGGACGTCGAGAGTGGGGCGGAAACAAACGCGACACTGACGGTTACGTCGAGCGGAATCCATTTCGCGGGAAGCCAGGGCACGCCCGCCGCGGGAACCGACGCCCACGCGATCTTCGACGGCTACGTCTTCCTCGGCGGGGGAAACGGTGCCAGTCTCGAGATCGAAGGCAGCAACAACGATCATTACACGCATACCTTCTCCGGCCTGGCCGACGCGGCCACCTACGACTTCCACGGCACGGCCATTCGTGGAAACGCGGCCTATACGAACCGCTGGACAACGGTCACGCTCGTCGGCGCCGAAGCGGCCACGGCCGATCACAGCACGGGCGTCGGCGTGATCGTGATCAGCGATACCGCGGTTGCCCTGTGGACCGGCCACAACAGCGCGGCGAACCAAGGGTTCGTCGTCGGGTGGACCGGCATCGACTCCGGCGACGACGGCGAGTTCCAGGTCGTCTCGACCCAATACAGAGGCCCAACTCCCGGCGTTGGCACGGGAACGGCCAACGGCTCGAAAGGTTACGGCCTGGGCGGCATCCGGCTGACGGAGTCCGCCGCCAACGGCCTGCCCGGCAGCTACACCTTGACGCTGACCGCCGCCGGCTCGGGAATCGAAGACGCTGCGCGTAACCCATTGGCAGGTGATGCCACAGAGACGTTCGTGATCCTCCCCAACGGGCAAGACACGGAGCCTCCGGTGGCCAACGTTGTCGACGTGAGTCCCGACCCACGCGAGACGGCGATCGATTCGGTCGAGATCGTCTTCAGCGAACCCATTTCGGGCTTGGACGTCGGCGATCTGAGCCTGACGCTCGACGGCGGCGGCGAGTTGCTCACCGGCGGCGAGTCGCTGACCACGGCCGACGATATCGCCTGGACGCTCGGCGATTTGACCGGACTCACCGGCGAGTCAGGCGACTACACGTTGACGCTTACGGCCGCCGGGTCCGGCGTGGAAGATATGGCCGGCAATCCGCTCTCCGTCGACGCCTCCGACACCTGGACGGTCGAACTGCCCGTGGCGATCGAAGGCCGCTGGCTGTTCTACAACCGCTCGTCGTTCGACGGCAACAGCGCCGCCGCGAACGCGGCCGACGACGCTGCGATCGCCACCGACAAGCAGGCCCTGCGGCCGGGTGCAACGGCCAGCTTCGCCAACTACAGCGGTTTCAGCCTGGGGCTCAACGGGATCATGATCGACGTCTCCGGGCTGCCCACGGAATTCACGCCCGACGCCGGCGATTTCGAGTTCCGCGTGGGCAACGACGCGAATGTGGGCGGTTGGGCGGCCGCGGCGGTTCCCGAGACGGTCGCCGTTCGCCGCGGAGCGGGCGTCGGCGGTTCCGACCGCGTAACGCTCATCTGGGCGGACCACGCCATCCGCAAGCAGTGGCTCGAAGTCACCGTGCTGGCCGCCGGGCTGGGCATGGACGAAAACGACGTCTTCTACTTCGGCAACGCCGTGGCCGAAGCCGGCAACTCGACCGCCAACGCCCAGGTGACCACCACCGACCTGCTGCTGGCGCGGAACAACCAATCGAACTTCCTCACGGCGCTGCGTCTGATCGAGGCCCCGGACGGCGAAGACGCGGCGGCCTCACCGGCCGAAGCGGCCGCTTGGCTTAGCGACGTGTCCGGAGAACAGTCTGCCGCCTCCCAGCCGCAAGAGCAAGACGCGGCCGCCGTAGCGGTCGACGCCCTGTTGAGTAGCTACTATCGATAGTGCCTCATTGCGGCTAATCTTGTCGGTTGGGTGCCACTGCTGGCTTGCCCAGCAGTGCTGTGCGTTGCCTCTGTCGTCTTGCCATTCGAGCACGGTCGCCATTTGGCACTGCTGGGCAAGCCAGCAGTGGCACCCACAAATTCAACCGCAATGAGGTGCTAGTCTTCGGCAACGGTGAGATTGATGGGTGGCTGGGCCGACCCCAGCCACCCGAATCATCGATAGGCCGGCTACGAAGCACTAGCCGATTTCTCGCGATAACCTCCGCCGTTGATGAAACGGGGCGGTCGCGGCCCCGGCGGGATTGGTGTACACTGGCCACATGGCTACCAAGACCCTGCACGCCGTTGACTATCTGGCCGCCCCGCAGAAGCACGCGCCGCGGCCGGTCTGTGCCGTGTTCGGCGATGAGCCGTTTCTGCGGCGGCAGGTGCTTCTGCAACTGCGCAGCGCCGTGCTCGGCGGTGGCGAGGACGATTTCTCGCTGACGAACTTCGAGGGCGGCAAGACCGAGCTGCGCGACGTGATCGACGAGCTTTCGACGATTGCCATGTTCGGCGGGCAGCGGCTGGTCATCGTCGATCGGGCCGACGACTTCGTCAGCCGCTATCGGGCCCAGTTGGAAGACTACGCACAGCAGCCCGCCGGAAGTGGAGTCTTGGTGCTCGAACTGGCGTCGTTTCCGGCCAACACCCGGCTGTTCAAGGCGGTGGCGAAGACGGGGCTTCCGATCGACTGCAAGGCCCCGTCGGGCGTGCGGCTGACGCGTTGGCTGGGTGTCTGGGCCAAGCAGACGCATCGCGTCGAACTGCCGCAGTCGGCCGCCGAGTTGCTCGTCGAGATGATCGGACCCGAGTTGGGGCTGCTCGATCAGGAGATCGCGAAGCTCGCATTGACGGTCCAGGGAGGCAGCCAGGATGCCGGCAAGCAAGACGGCGGCAAACAAGAGACGGGCGCCAAGGGCCGCAAGAGAATCACCACGGAGTTGATCGGCCGCTCGGTCGGCAGTTGGCGGGCCAAAACGGCCTGGGAAATGCTCGACGCCGCCATGGCCGGCGACACCCCCTCGGCGATGCGGCAACTCGACCGCTTGATGACCGCCGACGAAAACCCGATCGCGCTGTTGGGCCAGATTTCGGCCTCGCTACGGCGGTTGGCCGCGGCCACGCGGCGCATATTGCAGACCGAAGCCGCCGGACGGCGCGTCGTGCTCCGCGATGCGCTCGAGCAAAGCGGCGTCCGCTCGTTCGCCATCCGCAAGACCGAGCAACAACTTCGCCGGCTCGGCCGCCAACGGGGAGAGCACCTCTATCGCTGGCTGCTGCAGGCCGATTTGGACCTCAAAGGCGACAGCGCCGCCGCCCCACGGCTGGTGCTCGAACGGCTGATCGTTCGCCTGTCCGCGCCCCGCGATGCGATCTCCCCCGCGTAGCGTCCCCCCGTTCGACGTTCCCCGTTCGGCTTTCCCGTTCGGCTTTCCCGTTTAGCCGTCGCCGGCACGGCGACGAAGTGCCCCGCCGCCATCACGTCGCCGTGCCGGCGACGGCTAAACACTCCAAGGGCACCTCTCCCCCGCCGATCGAGGGCTCCTACTCCGAACGCCCACTCAGTGATACAATGCCGCGGCGCAACAATAGGAGTCTTGCACTACACGGAGGAATCGAATGAGTCCCCCCCCATTTGCCCACCTGCATTGCCATAGCCACTACAGCCTCTTGGACGGGGCCGGGTCGATCCGGGGACTGCTCGAGCGGGCGAAGGCCCTGCGGATGAACGCCCTGGCGCTGACCGACCACGGCAATCTGCACGGGGCCTTGCAGTTCTACCGCATCGCCAAGGAGTTGGGGATTAACCCGGTGTTGGGGCTCGAGGCCTACATCGCTCCGGAAAGCCGCTTCAAGAAAGAGGCGGCCAGCATGAAGGAGGCCAGCTACCACCTGACGCTGCTGGCCCAGAACCGCACCGGACTGAAGAACCTGCTGAAGCTCTCCTCGGCCGGCTTCCTCGAAGGATTCTATTTCCGCCCACGGATCGACAAACAACTGCTCGAAGCCCACCACGAGGGCATCGTCTGCCTCAGCGGCTGTGCCTCCGGCGAGATCAGCCGGCTGGCGATCGCCGGCGGCGAGGGCAACCTGCAAAAGGCATGCGACACGGCCGCCTGGTTCCAGAAGCTCTTCGGCGATCGCTACTACATCGAGCTGCAGAACAACTTCCTGGAGGTGCAGCGCGTTGCCATGGAGGGTGCGCTTCAGGTTGCCGAGCGAGTGGGAGTGCCCACGGTAGCCACCAGCGACGTACACTACGTCCATCGCGAGGACCACGAAGCCCAGGACATCCTGCTCTGTGTGAACACCGGCAAGTTTCGCACCGACACCAACCGTATGCGGATGGAGACCAACGAGTTCTTCCTCCGCAGCCCGGAGGAGATGGTTGCCGCGTTCGAGGGCCACGAAGACGCCGTGAAGCGGTCGCAGGAGATCGCCGACTCGGTCGACATCGAACTGGAGCTCGGCCAGCGGCACTTTCCCATCTACACGCCGCCGGATGAAAAGACGTCGGAAGACTATCTTCGCGAGCTGTGCCTGGAAGGTCTCAAAGAGCGGTATGCCGACGAACCGGACCGCTGGGTCGACGGCCAACTTTCCGACGAGGTCATCGAGCGGCTCGACCGCGAACTCGGCGTGATCAACAAACTGGGCTTTCCCAACTACTTTCTGATCGTCTGGGACTTCGTGCGTTTCTCGCGCGAGCAGGGGATCGAAACGACCGCCCGAGGTTCCGGCGTGGGCTCGCTGGTCTGCTACGCGCTGCACATGAGCCACGTCTGTCCGTTGAAATACGACCTGCTGTTCGAGCGGTTCCTCGACGAGAGCCGGCTGGAGGCGCCGGATATCGACATCGACTTCGACCAGCAGCGCCGCGGCGAGGTGATCCAGTACGTCAAGGACGAGTACGGCGTGGAAAACGTGGCCCAGATCGGCACCTTCGGCCGCTTGCAGGCCCGGGCGGCGATCCGCGACGTGGGACGCGCGTTGGGATTGCCTATCCCCCGGGTCGACGCGGTGGTGGCGATGGTGCCCGAGCAGTTGGGCATCACGCTCAAAAAGGCCCTGGAGACCAGCGACCAGTTGCGCAAGGCCCACGAGACCGACCCCGAGGTCCGCGAACTGCTCGACCTGGCGATGCGGATCGAGGGGCTGGCCCGCAACGTCGGCACGCACGCCGCGGCCGTGGTGATCGCCGACCGGCCGCTGACCGACTACGTCCCCTTGCAGCACATCCCCAACAAGGAAGAGATCATCACCCAATGGGCGATGAACGACGTCGAAGACGCCGGGCTGCTGAAAATGGACTTCCTCGGGCTGCGCAACCTGACGATCCTCTCGAAGGTCGTGGCGCTAATCGAACAGACGACGGGCAAGCGGGTCGATCCGTACAAATTCCCGCTGGACGACAAGGAGACCTTCGCCGTCTTCTGCCGCGGTGAGACGAAGGGCATCTTCCAGTTCGAGAGCGGCGGCATCCGCGACCTGTTGCAGCGGATGAAGCCGGACCATTTTCGCGACATCATCGCCACCAACGCGCTCTATCGTCCAGGCCCGCTGGAAGGCGGCATGGTCGACGATTACATCAAAGTCAAACACGGCCGCCAACAGCCCGAATACCCACACGAGGTGATGGAGGCAATCCTCGAGGAGACCAACGGCGTGATGGTCTTCCAGGAACAGGTGATGCGAATCCTCAACCGGCTCGGCGGCATCAAGCTGGCCAGCGCGTATACCTGCATCAAGGCGATCAGCAAAAAGAAGCTGCCCATCATCGCCAAGTTCCGCGAGGAGTTTATCGAGAACGCCCACCAGAAGGGACTCACCAAGAAGAAGGCCGAAGAGCTGTTCGGCATGATCGAAAAATTCGCCGGCTACGGCTTCAACAAGAGCCACTCGACGGCCTACGCGCTGATCGCCTACATGACCGCGTACCTCAAGGCGCATTACCCGGTCGAGTTCATGGCGGCGCTCTTATCGAGCGACATCCCGGGCCGCAACTTCAAGCGGAAGGACTCGCTGGTCGAACACCTCGAAGACTGCCAGCGGATGGAGATCGAGGTCGTGCCGCCCGACGTGAACTGCTCGAGCGCGGAGTTCACCGTAGCCGACGGCAAGATCTGCTTCGCGCTCTCGGCCATCAAGGGCTGCGGAACGGCCGCCGCCACGGCGATCGCCCAGCAGCGCGAGGCCGACGGGCCGTATCGCAGCCTGTTCGATTTCTGCGAGCGGGTCGATCCGGCGGTGGTCAATCGGTCGGCCGTGGAGACGCTCGTCAAGGCCGGGGCATTCGACTCGCTGGGTGTCCGCCGGGCACAGTTGTTCGCCGCCGTCGATCGGGCCATGCAATCCGGCGCCGCGGCTGCCGCCGACCGCCGCAGCGGCCAGATGGGGCTGTTTGGCGACGATGACGACGAGCCCGAGGAAGCCGCCGCCAATCTGCCCAACGTGCCCGAGTGGGAAGAACGCGATAAGCTGACCAAGGAGAAGGAAGTCCTCGGGTACTACCTTTCCAGCCACCCGTTGGACGAGTACCGCCAGACACTGGCCACCTATTGCACGCACACCTCGGCCGAGGCGGCCGCATTGAGCAATCGGGCCGAAGTCATGCTCGGCGGGATGCTGGCCTCGATCAAACACTCGCACACCAAGAACCCCAAGCCGGGCAGCCCCAGCCGTTACGCGATGTTCGACCTCGAAGACACCGCCGGCATCATGCGCACCATCGTCTGGCCGGAGCAGTTCGCCCAGTTCGGCGAGTTGGTCGAGCCCGACGCGATCGTGGTCGTCCGCGGGGCGATCGACAAGCGGCCCGGCAGCGAAGAGGCCAACCTGATCGTCAACGAGATCATTCCCCTGGCCGATTTGGAGAAGCGTTACACCCGGGGCGTGCGAATCCGCGTGATCGAACAGACCCACGGCCGGAAGAAACTCGAACAGCTCCACGAGATCCTCCGCGGTTATCCGGGCAACTGCGAATTGCAGTTGGTGATCTGCCTCGACGACGGCAGCCGCGTCGATTGCCGCTGCGGCGATTTCCGCGTGGCGGTGACCGGCGAGATGCGCACCCGCGTCGACGACCTGCTGGGCCCGGGGAATTTTCGGCTGGTGACCGCCGCGCCCACCAACGGCGGCCGGGCCAACGGCAGCCGGGGCAACGGACGGTCGCGGGGGAGGTAAGAAGGTCAGGTTGCGTCGCCTCTACAACTTCGCCCCGCAATGCTTGCAGAAGGCCGCGTCGGCGTCGTGCCCCTCGCGGCCGCAATCGGCACAAGCCTGCGTGCGGACCTCGCGTCCGCGGGCGGCGACGATCTCGACCGAGAAGACGCCGATCGGCACAATGATGATGCTGTAGCCGAGGATCATCACGCCGGCGGCCAGCGTTTGGCCCAAAACGGTCTGCGGGGCAATGTCGCCGTAGCCCACGGTGGTCATCGTGACGATTGCCCAATAGACGCTCCGCGGGATGCTCGTGAAGCCGCTGTTGGCGTTGCTCTCGATCAGGTACATCGCCGCGCCGATAATCACCACCAGGATCGTGACCACCACCAGAAAGACCGTGATCCGCGTCCGGGTCGCTCGCAACGCGGCCCACAGGGCATGGGCTTCCGACAAGTAGCGAGTCAGCTTGAAGACCCGAAACACGCGAATCATCCGCAGCATGCGGACCACGATCAGCGCGTGCGATCCCGCGAAAAAGATGCTCAGATAGGTCGGCAATACGGCCAGCAGGTCGACGACCCCGTAGAAACTCACCGCGTAGCGATGCGGCCGGCGGACACAGATCATCCGCAGCAGGTATTCGACGGTGAACAAGACCGTGAAGCCCCACTCGGCGGCGGCCAGCAGGCGGCCGTACTCGGCGTGGATATCGGCCACGCTGTCGAGCATCACCACGATCACACTGGCCAGGATCGCCACCAGCAGCGCCACGTCGAAGGCCTTGCCGACGGCCGTGTCGGCCCCGAAAATCACCTTGTACAGCCGCTCCCGCCAGGGGGCCAGGCGGCGGTCGTGGTCGGCGGCGGGTTTCGTTTCGTCTGGCATGCCCGGGAGTGTACACCGGCCACCCGCAGTAGTACAATCCGGGCTCGCGGCGATTCCGCCGCCGATCGCACATATTCTCGTGGTCCGTAACAAGCTAACCGATGGGTGGGGTGGCTGGGGTCGAGCGCAGCGAGCCCCCAGTTGGTTGCATTCTGGGGGCTC